>JBKDYO010000212.1:0-35474 GCA_046305855.1 Paracoccaceae bacterium | reverse complement strand
AGGGGCTTTACGCGGATCTCTTTGCCCGGTTCAGCCTTGTCACCGCGCAGGATGCGACGACGGCCGGGCATCTGCAGGCGCTTGGAGCGGCGGAAGTGCGGGTCACCGGTTCGCTGAAGGCGGCTGTACCGCCGCTGGCCGCTGACCCTCGGGCGCTTGGCACAGCGCGCGCTGCCCTTGTCGGAAGCCAGCCAGTGTTGTTGGCCTCATCTCATGCAGACGACGAAGCCGTCACCCTGTCCGCTTTCCGCGCTGCAAAGTCCCGGCCACTTCTTCTGATCGCCCCCCGGGATCCGGGCCGCGGGGCCGAGATCGCTGTCCGCGCCGCCGAACACGGCCTGAAAGCCACGCGCCGCAGCCTTGGCGAAGGGCCGACTGCCGAAATCTGGATCGTCGATACCCTTGGCGAGATGGGACTTTGGTATCGCCTCTGCCCCGCGACCCTGATTGGCGGTACCTTCGGGCCGACCGAAGGGCATAACCCCTGGGAGGCCGCAGCCCTGGGCTCGGCGATCCTGCACGGGCCGCGCGTGGCGAATTTTGCTGCCGATTTCGCGACGCTGCACGAACGGGGCGCGGCACAGTCTGTCAGCGAAGGTAGCCTGCTGGACAGCCTTCTTGCCGAGCATTCCGCGATGGCCGCCCGCGCGAAACTGCTGTCGGACTCTGCGCAAGGGGGTCTGGCGCCCCTTGCCGCTGAGCTTCTTGCCTTGCGGAGGCAGGGATGAAGCTCTGGTTTTTTCTGCGCTTGTGGTCGCTGGTATGGCACCTAGGCCTGCCGCTGCTCCTCGCCTATCTCTGGCGGCGCGGTCGCAAGGACCCGCTTTATGCGCAGTCCCTGGGCGAACGCTTTGGCCGCTTTCCGAAAACGCTGCCCGGCTCGGTCTGGGTCCATGCCGTCTCGCTGGGCGAACTTCGGTCGGCCGTTCCCCTGATCCGCGCCCTTCTTGACCGGGGGGAGACTGTTGTCACCACGCATTTCACCCCTGCCGGACGGCGCGAGGCGCAGAAGGTCTTTGCGTCCGATATCGCGGATGGCAGGCTTTTGCCGGTCTGGGTTCCGGTCGAGACCTCATGGGCTTACGCCGGTTTCTTTCGCGCGTTCCGCCCCCGGCTTGGACTGGTGATGGAAATCGAGATCTGGCCGCGGATGATCTATGCCTCCAAAGCGGCGGGCGTGCCCCTGTTCATGTGCAACGCGCAGTATCCGACAGACTCGATGGCCCGCGACGCCCGCTTTGGCATCCGCCCGGCCCTGATGCGCGGCTTTGCCGGGGCTTTCGTGAAGTCCGATCTTCAGGCGCAGCGTTTCGCCTCGGTCGGGGTCCGGAACCTCACCGTGACCGGAGAATTGCGCTTTGATCAGCCGATCCCCGCAGCGCTTCTTGCCGCCGCCGCCACCTTGCGTCCCGGTCTTGGGCCGCGCCGGGTCATCGCCTTTGCCTCGGTCACTGAACCGGAGGAGGCACTGTTCATCGCTGCAGCGCAGGAGATCCTCTCCGTCCGCACCCCGCCTTTGGTGATCTTCATCCCCCGCGCGCCCGAGCGGTTTGACACGGTGGCGCAGGCGCTGGCCAGGAAGGGTGTGCTGTTTGACCGCCGGAGCACCAGGTTTGACCGGAAGTTCGCGCAACTTTCCCAAGCACCGATCGACGTGCTGCTGGGGGACTCGCTGGGCGAGATGTATTTCTACCTTGGCATGGCTGACCGCGTGGTCGTGGGCGGCGGCTTCCAGCCCGATGGCTCGCACAACATCATCGAACCTTTGGCCCTGAAGCGTCCCGTGCTGGTCGGTCCGCATATCGAGACCATCGAATTTCCGGCGGCTGAAGCCATCGCCGCCGGGGTCTGCCGCCAGACCACTGCCGAAAAGCTGGTCGAGGACCTTCTGACCTGGCCCGACCCGGCGGCTGAGAAGATCAGCGCCTTTACCGCCGCCCATTCCGGGGCGACTGCGCGGACAATGGCGGCGTTAATGCCCCTCCTCAGGCCTTGACCTGACCGTCCTTCAGCTGCTCGGACAGCAGGAATTCCACCAGCCGGAAATCGTAAGGTGTGTCGATGTCATGGCAGCGCTCGGCGGGCATCACGTAGGGGATGACGCGGCCCTCGTAGATCGTCTTCGCCCGGCGCAGGTAGTCGGGGTTCACGACATAGACGAGGCCGACATGTTCGTAGACCACCGGCGCGTCCTGCCGGGCCCAGACGCCACCCGGCAGCGGCTTGGATACATGAAGCGCCCCGGTGCTGTCTGGTTCCACAAGGTTGAAATAGGGATTCTTTCGCGCCTCGCAGACGCTCATGACCATGTCAGGATGTTCGATTTCGTAAAGTGTCAGGGCACCATCGACGTCTTCTGGCAACCGCAGGGGTGAGGTGCAGTCGAGATCAAGGAAGGCCGACACCGGCCCGACCAGCGCTTGGCTGGCCGCAAGCGCGTGTTGCCAGACCCCCCATTTCGGCGCGGTGTCGGTGGCAAGCTCGGCGGGCCGAAGGCCGATCTCCAGCGCGCCGCGCCTGATCGCGTGTTCATAGATCGCCTCGTCATCGGTCGATACGACCACAGCGCCCACGCGGGGATTGGCGAACAACTGGTCCAACGACCAATCAATCAGGGGCTTGCCGCAGAGCATGCGGAAGTTCTTGCCCGGCACGCCCTTCGACCCTTTGCGCGCCCCGATATGCCCCAGGATCATCTTTGCCTCCGCTTTTCAGGCAAGCATTACCGTGGTGCTGTGCCTGACGCCAGTGCGGGCGGGCGACGTTGCGGCCATTCGGTCGCGCGGTGGTAGGCTTGTCCGATGGCCAGAACCCCCATGTCGTCCCCTGACCGCCCGATGATCTGAAGGCCCATCGGCAAACCCTGCTGGCCAAAGCCCACCGGCACAGACAGCGCAGGCAGGCCGATCAGGCTGGCGGGGACCACCACCTCCATCCAGCGATGATAGGTGTCCATCTTGCGCCCGGCGATTTCTTGCGGCCAGCGCCAGTCGGCCGGGAAGGGCCAAACCTGGGCGCTGGGCAGGACCACCGCGTCGAACCGCTGGAACAGCCGCGCCGCATGGGCGTGCCAGCGGCTGCGGATCACGCTCGCCTCATGGACGGCTTGCGCGGACAGCCCCATGCCTTGTTCGACCTCCCAGATCGTCTCGGGCTTGGTCAGAGCGCGCTTGGCCGCGTCCTCGGCCAGCGCCCGCTTGGCCCCTGCATTCAGCATGGCGCGAAGCGTGACCCAGGATGACCAAAGCTTGTCGGCAGGGAAAGGCGGGGGCAGGGGTTCGACAACTGCGCCCATCGCTTCGAACTGCCGCAGCGCTGCGGTGCACAGGTCCAGAATACCGGGCTCCATCGGATAGGCACCGCCCCAGTCGGCCAGCCAGCCGATCTTCAGGCCCCTCAGGTCGCGGTCAAGGCGCAGGTCAGGCACCGCGCGGGAGAAGGGCACCTCGGGGTTCTCGCCCGCGAGCACCAGGAGAAGCCGCGCCACATCCTCAACCGTCCGCGCCATCGGGCCCTCGGTGGACAGGGTCGCCAGGTACGTGTCGCCCTCGGCATCCTGCGGGACAAGGCCCCAGGTCGGACGAAAGCCGTAGACGTTGCAGAACGCGGCGGGGTTGCGCAACGATCCCATCATGTCGGACCCATCCGCGACCCATGCCATCCGTGTGGCCAATGCCGCCGCCGCCCCACCCGACGAGCCGCCGGCACTGCGCGTCAGGTCATAGGGGTTCCTCGTCACGCCAAAAATCGGGTTGAAGGACTGCGATCCCTGGCCCCATTCCGGAACATTGGTCTTGGCAGCGATCACCGCCCCTGCCGCGCGCAGCCGGGCGGCGACCAGATCGTCCTGCTGTGGGACATGGTCCTTCCAGATCGGTGAGCCCCAAGTCGTGCGCAGGCCCTTCGTCGCCACCAAATCCTTGACCGGAAAGGGTATGCCGTGCAGCCACCCCGACGGCGCCACGTCGTCCAGCGCGCGCGCCTCGGCCATCAGCACGTCCGGATCCCGCAGGCTGACGATCGCATTCACGGACGGATTGGCCGCCGCGACCTGCGAAAGCCAGGCTGCCATCACTTCGGAGGGGGCAACCTTTCGGGCATGGATCGCCGCCGAAAGCTCCGTCGCGGTCCACTCCAGCATGGCTTTCTCTTCTGCAAGTATCCTGCGGGGGTCCGGGGGTGCAAAACCCCCGGACGGTTGGTGCATAAGCTTACTTCTGCAGTTCGGTCCAGATCGCGGTGATGTAGTCAAGCGACTTGCCCGTGCAGGTCGGCAAGAAAGTTCCGGCCGCCGCGAACGCTTCCGGAATCACGACTTCCGGCGCGGTCTTCATGTCTTCGGGCATGAAGGCGTCGGACCCGGCAATGCCGTTGGCATAGCGTGCAAAGGCGCTGATCATCGCGGCGTTTTCCGGGACCATGATGAAGTCGAGGAACTTGTAGGCCTCCTCGACATTCGTCGCGTCCGTCAACAGGCCGACCGAGTCCATGAACAGCGGGTAGCCTTCCTTGGGATAGCCGTATTGCACGTCGCCATTGGTGTTCAGCCGCGCCCGCATGGTCGAGCCGTTCCAGTTGACCGAGGCCGCCCAGTCGCTGTTGGACAGCCGCTCGGTCGCGCCGTAGTCCATCGAGATCCAGTTCGGCTTTGCCGCCAGCAGAACATCGCGGGCTTTCTTCATGATTTCCGCGTTTTCCGAGCAGGGTTCGCCGCCGACATACATTGTTGCCATCGAGACGATGTCGTTCATCTCGGGCACGACGTTGATCTTGCCGACAAGTTCAGGCGGCACTTCAAGGAAGACGGCCGAGGTATTGATATCACCCGAATAGACCTTTGTATTGACCGCGATGCCGGTCGAGCCCCACTGCCACGGGATGGTGTGGGCCCGACCCGGGTCCCAGGGCACGTCCTTCCATTCCGGGGCGATGTTGGCGTGGTTCGGCAGCTTGGAGAGATCCAGCGGAACGATCAGGCCCTTTTCCACCCAGATCGGCACATAGTTGGCCGAGGGCACGACAAGGTCGAAGCCCGATCCGCCGGCCTCGACCTTGGCCAGGGCCACGTCGTTCGAATCGTAGTCGGTGACGGTGACCTTGATGCCGGTCTCTTTCTCGAACTTCTCCAGAAGCTCGGGGCTGGTGTAGTTGCCCCAGTTGTAAAGCTGCAATTCGCCCTCGGCGGCGGCGAGGGTTGCCGAAGCAAGAACCATTGCGGTTGCAGTCAGTAGTCTCTTCATTGGTTGTCTCCCAGGTTGGTCAGTCTTTTTTGCGGGTCAGAAGAAAGAAGGCGGTCAACATCACGACAGTCACGCCCAGAAGCATGGTCGAGATGGCGTTGACCTCGGGGGTAAAGGCGCGGCGCAGCTGGCCGAGCATGTAGGTCGGCAGGGTATCCTGCCCGCCGGACTTCACGAATTCGGTGATCACCACATCGTCGAGGCTGATCACGAAGGCCAGCATGGCACCGGCCATGATCCCCGGCGCAAGAAGGGGCAGCGTCACCCGGCGGAAGGTGGCCCAGGGGCTGGCATAAAGGTCCGCCGCAGCGGTTTCCAGCGACAGGTCCATGCTTTCCAGCCGCGCGCGGATCGGCAGGTAGGCGAAGGGGAGGCAGAAGGCGGTATGGGCGGCGATCAGGTAGCCAAGGCCCTGATAGCCGGTGGCGACCTTAAGGATGCCGAAGAAGATCAGCAGCGCCACCGCTGTCACGATCTCGGGCACCATCAGCGGTTGGTTGATCATCACATAGATGAAGGTCTGCCCCTTGAAGGCGCGCCTGCGGGTCGTCCCCAGCGCCGCCAAAGTGGCCAGTGTCGTCGACAGGACGGCCGCTGAGACCCCGATGATCAGGGACCGCATTGTTGCGGCCTTCACGTCGTCATTGGCCCAGGCGTCGGCGTACCAGTGCAGCGAGAAGCCGCCCCAGATCGCGACCGAGTTCGAGCCGTTGAAGGAGAAGATCACCAGCGTGACGATGGGCAGGTAGAGGATCACGAAAGCCGCGACCGCGATGGTCGCGAAGCCCGGCAGGCGGCTGATTTCGAACCCCCGCTCAGCCATGTCCTGACCCCCGGTCCCGGTTGGCCACGCGGACATAGACCAGAAGTGCGGCCATCACGATGATCAGAAGCAGGACCGACAGCGCCGCCCCCAGCGGCCAGTTCTTGCCCTGCAGGAACTGCAGTTCGATGAAATTGCCGATCATCATCTTCTTGCCGCCACCCAGGATGCGCGGGGTGACATAGGCCCCCAGCGAGGGCACGAAGACGAGGATCGACCCGGCGATGATCCCCGGCTTGACGATAGGCAAGATGACCCGGCGCAAGGTTCGCCAGCGGCTGGCGTAGAGGTCGTAGGACGCCTCCAGCAGTCGCATGTCGAAGCGCTCGACGGTGGCGTACAGGGGCAGAACCATCAGCGGCAGGTAGACATAGGTCATTCCGATCAGGACAGCGGTCTCGGTGTAGGTGATCTGCAGGGGCGCGTCGATCAGGCCCAGCCAGATCAGCCCGGTGTTCAGGATGCCTTCGTTGCGGATCACCTCGTTGATCGCGAAAGTGCGGATCAGCAGGTTGGTCCAGAAGGGAATCGTGATCAGAAACAGCCACATCGCCCGCTGGTTTGGCGGACGGGTGGCAATGAACCAGGCGGTCGGGAAGCCGATGGCGAAGGTCAAGAGAGTGGTCGCCAGCGACAGCCAGACCGATCGCCAGAAGATCGTCAGATGGGCGTCCGCCAGCGCGTAGCGTTCTTCGAAGATGTCAAAGGTCAGGAAGATGCCTTTCCAGCCCTCGACCGAAAATTCGCGGATCACCCCGCCCGTGTCGTTTGCGGTCAGAAAGGAATAGTAGACCACGATCAGCAAGGGCCCCGAGGCCGCCAGCGCCAGCATGATCAACGCGGGCAGGGACAAAAGCCAGCCGTTGCGGGCCGAGGTGCGGATGGCTGCGTCCTCGGCGGGGCTCATCGTCAGTCCTCCACCCGCTGAACGGCGCCATCGGCAAAGCGCAGGCCGACCGGCTGCCCTTCGGTAAGCCCTGCCTCGCCCGAGGCCGGGCTTTGCAGCCGGGCGACGATTTCGGTGCCGTCCGCCAGATGCAGGTGGCAATGCGTGTCGGTGCCGAAGTAGACCAGCGACCTGACGGTGGCTTTCAGACCGTCCGAGGGCAGTGCCAGCCGGACCTGTTCGGGCCGGACACTGACCGTCGCTGCGGTCCCGGCGGGCAGGCCCGGAACCTCGATCCTTTCGCCGGTCGCAAGCCGCAGGGCCCCGGCCTCGGCCGTGCCGGTCAGGAAGTTGGTCTCGCCGATGAAGCTGGCGACAAAGCGGTTCTTCGGATGGATGTAGATGTCCCGCGCCGATCCGACCTGCTGGATCTTTCCCGCACTCATCACCGCGATGCGGTCGGACATGGTCAGCGCTTCTTCCTGGTCATGCGTGACGAAGACGAAGGTGATACCGGTCTCAAGCTGAAGCCGCTTGAGTTCGATCTGCATCTCTTTGCGCAACTTCAGATCCAGTGCCGACAGGGGCTCGTCCAGAAGCAGGACCTTTGGCTGCGGCGCCAGCGCCCGGGCCAGGGCGACCCGCTGCTGTTGCCCGCCCGAAAGCTGGCTGGTCTTGCGGCCTGCCATCGGTTCCAGCTTGACCAGCGCCAGCATCTTCTCGGTCTGCGCCCTCACCTCGGATGCAGGCTTGCCCAGCATCTCCAGCCCGAAGGCGATGTTCTGGGCCACCGTCAGGTGCGGGAACAGGGCGTAGCTTTGAAACACCGTGTTCACCGGGCGGCGGTTCGGCGGCAGGGTGGTGATGTCCATCCCGTCCAGAAGGATCGTGCCCCCCGTCGGCATCTCGAAGCCCGCGATCAGGCGCAGAAGCGTGGTCTTGCCGCAGCCCGAGGGGCCAAGGAGCGTGAAGAACTCCCCCCGCCGGATGTCGACTGACACATCGTCGAGCGCCCGGACGACGCTTGCGCCCTGTCCGAAGGCCTTGACGATCCCCCGGGCAGAAATTGTCACGTCATCAGTCACGGACGCCCCCCATTTCGCCCCGGCCATTTGATCATATCTGGGCGGAAACTTTCTTTCCCCACAAGTGATTCCTGTCGCCTCAGACGGCCATAGGCGCTCTTTTTCCGGCCCAGGGGGCTGCGCGCTCAACTTCCGCGCTTAACGCCATAAGAAGTTCGTCCTCGCCGAAGGCGGCAGCGAGGTGAATGCCGATGGGCAGGCCATCGGCAGACCATCCCAGCGGCAGACTGGCCGCCGGTTGGCCACTTGCATTGAAGATCGCGCAGAACGGAGAGTAGGCGAAGATGCCGTTCGGCCCCATCCGGTAGCCAACGTAGTCTTCGGTGTCATGGGCAAAGCGCCCGACCTTTGCCGGCGGTTCGGCAAGGGTCGCCGACAAAAGGACGTCCGGCCCCTGATCGAAGAACCCCGCCATCTGGCGGCCAAAGCTGTGGATTTCGCCCACCGCCTGCAGATAGCGCGTGGGGTGCAGCGTCTGCGCATGGGCCCAGGCCCCGCGACCCACGCCCTCGACCTCATCCGCCCGTGGTGGGCGGTCGCCCAGCTTTGACCGGATCGTCAGCGCTGTGCCGATGCCGACGATATCGGTCCAGGCCCGCATCATCATCTGAACATCGGCCTTGGGGCGGGCAGGTTCGACCTGGTGACCAAGCGCCTCAAACAGCCGTCCCGCGGCCCGGACCGCTTCGGCCACTTCGGGATGGATCGGCTCGCCCGTCAGCGTCGTGTCGCAGATCGCCACCCGCAAGCGCCGGGGCGGGCGCGAAATGGCCGCCGCATGGCCATTGGACAGGGGCGGGGCCACATAGGGCGCGCCAAGGTCCGGCCCCTCGCAGGCGTCCAGCATCACCGCTGTGTCGCGCACCGACCGCGTCAGGAACCCGTCAATCGCCATCCCGGCCCAGCCTTCGCCAGCGTAAGGCCCGTCCGGCAACCGCGCCCGGGTCGGTTTGAAGCCGAACAGGCCGCAGGACGAGGCCGGTATCCGTACGGACCCACCGCCGTCCGACCCGTGGGCCATAGCCACGATCCCCGCCGCCACCGCCGCGCCCGCCCCGCCCGAGGACCCGCCCGAGGTATGGTCCAAGTTCCAAGGGTTCCGCGTCGGCCCGCCATAAACGGTTGCCTCTGTCGCGGCACCCACGCCGCCTTCAGGGCTGGTCGTGCGGCCGAAGGTCACCACCCCTGTCGCCTTGATCCGCTGGAAGATGCTGGAATCGCCGGGATAAACCGTGTTGGCGAAAAGCCGGCTGCCATTGTGCGTCGGGAAATCCTTCGCCTCGATCCCGAGATCCTTGATCAGGAACGGCACCCCCCGGAACGGCCCCACTGGCAAGCCGTCGGCAATCGCCCGCCGCGCCACGCCTTCCTGCGCCAGCACGACTGCGTTCAGGGCGGGATTGCGCGCCTCGACAGCGGCGAGGGCCGCGTCCAGAAGTTCGCTGGGCGTCACGTCGCCCTTCGCCACCAAGGCGGCAAGCGCAGTTGCGTCCTCAGCACCAAGATCACCAATCATCACCGGCCCCCATTCATGCAGTGCTGACAACCTGCGATGGGCCCGAGGCTTGCGTCATGTCCGCAACCGACATCGCCTGCCGCTATCGGTCAGCGCCCTGTCAGCGCGCGGGCCAGCACTTCGCGCAACGTTTCGGGCAGGATCGGCTTGGGCAGAAATCCGTCCAGCGCCGCGCGCAGCTGGTCGTCGCGCCGCACGGCAAGCACGTCCGCCGTCATCGCGATGACCGGAATGCGATTGCCGTGGGCCGCCCGGATGTGTTTCAGCGTCTCGGCCCCGTCCATCCCTGGCATCATCAGATCCAGCAGCACGGCGTCCACTCCGCCGATCTCCAGCCGCTTTAGCGCCTCTGGTCCGCTTGCCGCCTCGACCACCCGTGCACCTGCGGCCATCAGAAGCTGGCCGGCGACCAGACGGTTGGTCGCGATGTCGTCCACCACCAGGATCGTGCGATCCTGAAAGTCCGACGCGCCTGCGGATTGCGGCGCGGCCTCGGCCTCGGGGGCGAGCACTGACAAGCGGAACGTCGCGCCCTGCGCGGTCGGCAGGATCACCAGATCACCCGACATCTGGCGCGCCACCGCCCGACTGATCGACAGCCCAAGGCCGACACCCGGCGTCTCGCTGGAGCCGCGATAGAACGGCTCGAACACCTGGTCGTGCAAATCGGACGGGATGCCCTTGCCCTGGTCTGCCACATCGATCACCAGCCGCGACTTGGCATATCGCACCGTGACCGATACCGGCCCGCGCGATGAGTGTTTAAGCGCGTTTCCGACAAGGTTGCCAAGGCACTGCCGGACCCGCTGGCTGTCGATCAGAAGATGGGTCGGCACGTCCCGCTCGACCGTCACTTGCAGTTCGCGGCCCTGGTTGCGGGCCTGCAGGTCGAAAACCAGCAGGTTCGCCGACAGTTCGGGCCGCACGGCCACGGGGCGCGGTGTGATCGCGACCCGGCCTTCCGTCAGCGCGGAATAGTCCACCGCATCGTCCAGCATGACCGCAAGATCGCGGGCCGAGGTCACAACCGTCCGCAGCCTTTGCCGCGAGGCCCCGGTGGCACTGGCCGCCTCGATCTCGCCCAGGCCGATCACGGCATTCAGCGGCGTGCGCAACTCGTGGCTGATCTGGGCCAGAAACCGCCCCTTCGCCACGTTCGCCGCCCGCGCGAGGGCCGCGGCCTCAACCCCGCTGCGGTGCATCCGGTTGTTCGAAATCATCGCCGTGGCGGCATAGGCAATCGCCAACAAGGCGACCGTCGTCGAGATTGCGAGGCCAAGCCAGTTGCCCAAGGCTGTCCAATGCGCCGCATTCACGGCCAAAACGATCGACGTGACAGTCGCCATCCCGGTTGCACCCAGCGGGAGGTGGATCGAGCGCACCGAGCTCAGGTGCAGAAGCGAGCCCATCACGATGCCGATGGCAATCGACTTGGCATAGGGGTCGTCCTGTATCCACACGAGGCCCGCCGCCGTGATCAGCGCGGCCTCCATCGGGACAAGAGACAGAAGATAGGCCAGATAGCGCCGTGGCGACCGGGCGGGATCAAGCCCGCGCAGAAGCCCCTGCGACAGGAGTTCACCCACCAGTTCGACCATGAACAGGGCAACCATGATCGCCGGGTTGACGTAGATCGCGCAGACGCCGTAGCCGAACGCGACCAGCACCATCCGGAAGACGAACTCGCCCCGCAGGATCTTGTACTGCCGCGCGAGCTCGTCACGCAGCCGTTCGCCTTCGGCCTTGGTGTATTTGGGGATCAGCGACATCAACCGGGTGCACCAAGGGTTGCAGGCATTCGCCGACTGTAGCCCCAACGTTGTGCCGCAGGTCAAGGCCCGGGTGCGGGCGATACCTGAACCTCTTGCCGCAGCGTGCCGTCGAGGCCGTAGATCAGGATACGGTCGTCCCCGGTGACAACGGCGATCCAACCCGTGCCGATGGTGACGGCAGCCGCTGTCGCACCTTGGGGAAGCTGCAGGTTCTCGGGAACTTCCGGGCCCGTGGCGGTGAAAGCCTGGGGCATCCGGGTGACAATCAGCCCGACCACGGTTATGACACCGCCGATCATCGTCAGGGTCAGGATGATCACCAGCCATTTCAAAAACCGCAGGCTGGGCGGCAGGGGGGCTTCGGACACAATGTCAGGCGGGGCGGGATCGGACATGGATGAGCCTTTCGAGGACGACGACACCTCTGGCCAGTTGACTGTGGTCATCGGCCCGGATGCCCCTTCCCGCCTTGATAAGGCGCTTGCGGCGGCGGTGCCAGAGGAGGCGGCGCTGTCACGTTCGCGGCTGATGCGGATGATCGCCGACGGGGCGGTCGGCCGCGAGGGTCTCGCGGTGACCGATCCCAAGGCCAAGGTCCAGGAGGGCGAGGTCTACCAGTTGCGGCTGGACCCGGCGGCCGCGGTTGAAACCCGGGCCGAGGCGATCCCGCTGTCGGTGGTCTGGGAAGATGCCGACCTGATCGTGATCGACAAGCCGGTCGGGATGGTCGTCCACCCGGCGCCCGGCTCGCCGTCGGGAACGCTGGTCAACGCGCTCCTGCACTATTGCGGCGACAGCCTGTCGGGTATCGGCGGGGAGCGGCGGCCGGGGATCGTGCACCGGATCGACAAGGATACCTCGGGGCTTCTGGTGGTGGCCAAGTCCGACCGGGCGCATCATGGGCTGGCCCGGCAGTTCGAGGAACACTCGGTCACCCGGCATTACCTGGCCGTCGTGCATGGGGTGCCCTCGGCCGCCGACCCCCGGCTGCGCGGATTGCGGGGCGTCAGCTTCGAGGCGGGGGGCATCCTGAAGATCGCGACTGGCCTTGCCCGGCACAAGACGGACCGGCAGCGGCAGGCGGTGGTCTGGGACCAGGGCCGCCACGCCGTCACAAGGGCGCGGGTGGTGGAGGGGTTCGGCGGGCAGGCGGCGCTGGTGGACTGCTGGCTGGAAACCGGGCGGACGCATCAGATCCGGGTTCACCTCGCCTATGCCGGGCACGGGCTGGTGGGGGACCCGACCTATGGCGGCAAGAAGCGGCTGTCAGAGAAGGCGCTGGGGCAGGGGGCCGAGGTCGGGAACCGCTTCCCGCGCCAGGCCCTGCATGCGGCCACGCTGGGGTTCGATCATCCGGTGACGGGGGAGCGGCTGGAGTTCTCCTCGCCGCTGCCCGCCGACATGGCGGGCCTGATCGAGGCGTTGCGGGGGGCCTGAGGGCGCGGCTGTCCACGGTGGACAAACTTGAGATACTGATCAATATCAACGCCTTGACTTTTTTCGTTAGGGATTTGGAAAGCTTTGTCCGCACCGCATTTCCCGCGGTTGCGGCCTGAGGTGCTTCGGATTATTCTGCCCCTTGCACGGGCCACCCTCCGCCCGCGGAGTGCGCCTTATGTTCGAGACTGTCGCCGCCTGCTGACGTCATCCGCCCCCTGAACCGGGGGCCAGAAGGATGACATGAACGACCGACGAAGTGCTTCTGCCTTCGTCTGGTCCGGCATGGCGACAGACGACGGACTACCCCACATGAACATTTCGCGGACCGAGCAGCGGGTGCTGCACGTTCTTGCCCTGGGCGGGCGCATCGACCATTCCCGCAACGGCGGCGCAAAGATCGACGAGATCTTGTGCGTCACCCGCGACGGGCTGATCCTGACCGATTGCACGCTTGGTATCTTCCAGCGCCTGCGCCGCAAGCGGCTGATCGCGTCGCAGGGCGGCGGCCCCTATCGCATCTCGCGACTGGGGCGGCTGTCCGTCCGGGCGCAGGTCGACAATCAAGGGTGAAAAGCGGGCGGCAAGGCCTGGCCCGAAGGCCGGGCCTTGCGCTGCTTGCGGGTCGGGGCCTCCGGCGGGAGTATTTTGGAAAAGGGCAAATCGGGGGGCAATGAGACCGGCATGGTCCCGGCCTAGTAGCTGACCCAGGCTGCCGGGCTTTCGACGATCTTGTCGATCTTGCAGCCCTTGCCGCCCTGCTGGCGGCAGTAGCGCAGGGTCTTTCGCTTCGCCTCACCCGCGTCGCCGCCCCAATCGGAGTGTAGGGTGCCGGATTTGTCGACGGCGATGCCGATGGCCCCGTTTGCGACCGAAGATGCGATCCGGCAGTCGCGGAAGCCCGATGCGTTGCATTGGGACATCGCACCGCTTTCGGCCTCGGCCATGCTGGTGGCGTTCGCATACCAGGAATAGGTCGCGAGGCCGTTGCTGTCCTGGCCCCAGGCCAGCGCCGCGAACTGTTCGACCCAATAGCCGCCCGGGTCGCCACCGCCCGAGGACCCGCTGCCGTCATCCTCGCCGACATACTCGCACAGCGGGGTCTGAACGCCGTTGGTGGTATCGACACCGATCAGAACTTCGCCCGGTCCCGGACCGTTGCAAGGGTAGTAGGCCAAGGCCGCGCCGGGCATCAGGCAGGCGAACCCCAGGGCCAGAAACAGGGAACGAAGACGGTCAGTGCGGGGAAGCCTTGGCATGGGGAACCTTCGGAAAAATGATTGTTCTGGCATGACATATCGGGGATCGGCCAACCTGTCGGGTTAGGAAAACCCTATCCGGGGCCGCCGCTCCTTTCCCCTTGTTCAAGCAAGGTGCCGCTATTGTGCAGGTGCAGCATCTTGTCACGCGGACGTTATCGGCGTATCCGTTCTGCCATCGCCGACTCATGGTCGGTAATGGCATCGGAGCCAAGTGCACCCCTCCTGCCAGGGGGGAACCGGACCGAGAATCCGCTGTCCTTGCGGCGTCACGTGAACCGGACGAACCGACGCAACCCCAAGATCCCCACCAGGACCAACACCCAAGGGTGACCCATGATTAGCGACCCGCTTCCACGGGACGTTCAGCCCGCACTGCCTTTGTTCGACGCCGAGGCGCTGGATATTGCCGATTACCTGAAGTCCGAACCGGCGGCAGACGACATCCATACGGATGAGACCCGCAAACATGGTCTGGCGGCGCTGACGCTGGGTGCGGTCGGTGTGGTCTACGGTGACATCGGCACCTCGCCGATCTATGCCTTCCGCGAGGCGATCAGGGCGACCGGGGTCGACGCGCCGGGCGAGGCAGAGGTGCTGGGCATCCTGTCGCTGCTGATCTGGACGTTGATCCTGATCGTGACGGTCAAGTATGTCTTCTTCCTGCTGCGGGCCGACAACCGGGGCGAGGGGGGCATCCTATCGCTATACACGCTTGTCCGTCTGGCGGCGGGCAAGCGGTCGGTGCCGATCCTGCTCCTCGCGCTGGGCGGCGCCGCGCTGTTCGCGGGGGATGCGATGATCACACCGGCGATCTCGGTCCTGTCGGCGGTCGAGGGGCTGGAGCTTGTCCTGCCCGCGATGACCGACTACGTGATCCCGGTCACGCTGACCATCCTGATCGCACTTTTCATGGTCCAGCGGCGCGGCACGGCAAGCGTGGCGCGGCTGTTCGGTCCGATCTGCGTGTTGTGGTTCCTGACACTTGGTGGCCTTGGGCTTGCCCATATCGCCGAGGAGCCTTTCGTGCTGGCTTCGTTCAATCCGGCCTGGGGCCTGGGCTTCCTGATTGGCCATCCAGGCGTGGCCTTCGTCGTCCTGGGCGCGATCTTCCTTGCGGTAACCGGGGGCGAGGCGCTTTATGCCGATCTTGGGCATTTCGGGCGCCGGCCGATCACGCTGGCCTGGTTTGCGCTGGTGCTGCCCGCGCTGGTGCTGAACTACCTCGGCCAGGGTGCGATGGTGTTGGCGAACCCCGAGCTGGCGAAGGAGAGCTTTTTCGCGCTGGCGCCCAAGGCGCTCTTGCCCGCGCTGGTGGTGCTTGCGACGGCGGCCACCGTGATCGCGAGCCAGGCGGTGATCACCGGGGCATTCTCGATGGCGCGGGGCGCGATCCAGTTGGGCTTTCTGCCCAGGCTGCGCATCCTGCATACGGCGGAAGGGCAGAGCGGGCAGATCTACATTGGTGCGGTGAACTGGCTGCTTCTGTTCGGAGTGCTGTGGCTGGTGCTTTCCTTTGGCTCGTCCAGCGCGCTCGCCTCGGCCTATGGCATCTCGGTGACCGGCAGCATGGTTCTGGAGACCACGCTTGCTGCCCTGTTTCTCTGGCGGGCGCTGAAGGTTCCGCTTGGACTGAGCATTCTGATCGTTTCTCCGATCCTGCTGGTCGAGGCCACGTTCTTCGCCTCGAACGCGCTGAAGTTCTTCGATGGCGGCTATGTGCCTGTCGTAGTGGCGGCCCTGGTGGCGACGCTGATGTGGACCTGGTGGCGCGGTACGCAGGCGGTGCGGACGCGGGTGTTGAAGATGGCGATCGCGGTCGAAAGCTTTGTGCGGATGATGCGGAATTCGAGCGTCACGGTGATTCCGGGCACGGCCTTCTTCCTGACCGGCGACCCCGAGATCACGCCGTCGGCGCTTTTGCACAACATCAAGCACAACCGGGTGCTACACGAGCAGACCGTGCTTCTGACGGTCGAGACGCTGCGCGTGCCCTATGCCACGGCCGAGGAACGGGTGACGGTGGAGCCGCTGGGTGGATGTTTCATCCGGCTGATCCTGCGCTTTGGCTTTATGGAGACGCCGAATGTCAGCCGGGCTATGGCCCATGCGCGGGCGGCGGGACTGAAGTTCGACGTGATGGCCTCGACCTTCTTCCTGGGCCGCAGGCGGGCGGTGGCGACGGGGTCGGGACTGGAGCTGGTCATGGACAAGCTCTATGTGGCGTTAAGCCGGATGGCGGCGGACCCGACCGACTTCTACCATCTGCCGCGTGACCGGGTGGTCGAGCTGGGCGAGAGGGTTGCAATCTGACGCCCGACCTGGGGGCAAACCTGACGCCAAACCTGACGATTACGTGAGTCCGGTGTCACAAATCTTTCTGTGCGACGGCGGGAGCCTCATCTGACGTTAAACGTTGGGTGCTAGTGGACCCTTGCACGGGAGCGGCGGTTACCATAGGTTATCGCACTCTCGGGGGCGCTGACGCACCGGGAAGAACAGGGGGCAAAGATGAGCACCTATACGAACCTACCCGCACCAAGCCCGGAACAGGGCTTGAACCGGTATCTGCAGGAAATCCGGAAGTTCCCGCTGCTGGAACCCGAACAGGAATACATGCTGGCCAAGCGCTGGGTCGATCACCAGGACGCCAACGCCGCGCACCAGATGGTCACCAGCCACTTGCGGCTCGCCGCCAAGATCGCGATGGGCTACCGCGGCTATGGCTTGCCGCAGGCCGAGGTGATCTCGGAGGCGAACGTGGGCCTGATGCAGGCGGTCAAGCGGTTTGACCCCGAAAAGGGCTTCCGGCTGGCCACTTACGCGATGTGGTGGATCCGCGCGTCGATCCAGGAATACATCCTGCGGTCGTGGTCGCTGGTGAAGCTGGGCACGACCTCGGCGCAGAAGAAGCTGTTCTTCAACCTGCGCAAGGCCAAGGCCAAGGTCGGCGCGCTGGAAGAAGGCGATCTGCGTCCGGAATACGTCGCCCAGATCGCCAAGGATCTGAGCGTGACCGAAACCGAGGTCATCGACATGAACCGGCGGTTGTCGGGGTCGGATGCCAGCCTGAATGCGACGGTCGGCTCGGACGGCGAGAGTGCCACCCAGTGGCAGGACTGGCTGGAAGACGAAGACAGCGACCAGGCCGAGCATTACGCCGAGAAGGACGAGCTGGACACCCGCCGCGCGCTTCTGGTGCAGGCGATGGCCGTGCTGAACGACCGGGAAAAGGATGTCCTGATGCAGCGCCGTCTGGCCGAGGACCCGGTCACGCTGGAGGAGCTGTCGGAAAGCTATGGCGTCAGCCGCGAACGCATCCGCCAGATCGAGGTCCGGGCGTTTGAAAAGCTGCAGGCCAAGATGCGTGAGCTGGCCAAGGGCAAGGGCATGGTGATCCCGGCGTAAGCGGATGCTGAAAGACCGAAGGCCGTGACCGCGCGTCACGGCCTTTTCGTTTGCCCACAGGCCAACGGAAGGGTAGAGGGACGCCCATGCGCATGATCGACACCTTCATCAAGCCGATGCACCCGGAAGGGTGGAAATTCGTTCCCGTCTTTGCGGCGGTCTCGCTGGTCCTGTTCTGGATCTGGGACCCGCTGGGCTGGCTGGGCCTGGGCCTCACGGTCTGGTGCTACTACTTCTTCCGCGACCCCAAGCGGTCGGTGCCCGAGAATGCGGGGCTGCTGGTCAGCCCGGCGGATGGCGTTGTCAGCCTGATCGAACGCGCCGTGCCCCCGGTGGAGCTGGGGATGGGCCCCGAGGCTTTGGTCCGGGTCAGCGTCTTCATGTCGGTCTTCAACTGCCATGTGAACCGCGCGCCCATCGCGGGGAAGGTCACGGCAGTGGCCTACCGGCCGGGCAAATTCTTCAACGCCTCGCTGGACAAGGCGTCCGAAGAGAACGAGCGCAATGCCTTGGCGATCGAGATGGCAGATGGCCGCAAGATCGCGGTGGTGCAGATTGCGGGCCTCGTCGCGCGGCGGATCATGTGCTGGAAATCCGAAGGCGACATGGTGCGCACGGGCGAGCGCTTTGGCCTGATCCGGTTCGGCAGCCGTCTTGACGTCTACCTGCCCGAGGGGGTTCACCCGCAAGTGGCGCTGGGTCAGACCATGATCGCGGGCGAGACGGTGATTGCGCTGATCGGGCAAGAGGCTCCGGCCCGCGCAGTGCGGGTGGAGTGACGGATGGCCAAGCCACCCGAGGCCCCGCGTGAACTTCTGCTGCTGAAGCTGTTGCCAAACCTGGTGTCGATCTTGGCGCTGTGCGCGGGTCTGACGGCGATCCGCTATGGCATCGCGGGGAATTTCACGCTGGCGGTCCTGTTGATCGGGGTGGCGGCGGCGCTGGACGGGCTGGACGGTCGGTTGGCGCGGATGCTGAAGTCGGAAAGCGCCATCGGGGCCGAACTCGACAGCCTGTGCGACTTCGTGAACTTCGGGGTGACCCCGGCGCTGATCCTGTACATGTGGGGTCTGCGCCCCGAGACGAGCCTCGGCTGGATCGCGGTCCTGGTCTACGTCGTCTGCTGCATGCTTCGGCTGGCCCGATTCAACGTGGGCAGCAAGGTCGCGGTGGGCGAGGCGGCGGAGAAGTCGTCGTTCATCGGCGTGCCTTCGCCCGCGGGCGCCATGCTGGTGCTGTCGCCGCTTTACCTTTCCTTCGCGACTGACCGGGTGCTGCACGTGCCCCCGGTGCTGGTCGCGGCCTGGATGGTGGGGATCGGTGCACTGATGATCAGCCGGGTCCGCACCCCTTCGTTGAAGCGGATCACCATTGCGACCGACTATGCGCGTTACGTTCTGGTCGGTGCGGTTGTGGTCGTCGCGGCGCTGCTGACCTACCCCTGGGTCACGCTGCTGACCCTGTGCCTGGCCTATCTGGCGGGCGTGTTGTGGCTTGCGCTGAGCGGCCTGCGGAAGCAAACTAGCACCTGATTTCGCGCGCCGGTTGCAGATTTGGCTTGATTTCCCCCCTGCCGTGGTCAGAGTTGCGGCAAAATTTTCAAGGGAATCATAGCCATGCAGATCGAGGCGATTCAAAAATCCTATCGGCGCTGGGCCCCGGTCTATGACCTGACCTTCGGGCGCATCACGCAAGGCGGTCGCATTCTGGCGGCCGAGCACGTGAACACCCAAGGTGGATCGGTGCTGGAAGTCGGGATCGGCACTGGTCTGGCGCTGGATTTCTACGCGCCGCATGTCCGCGTCACCGGGATCGATCTGTCGGCCGAAATGCTGCGCGAGGCGGAAGTGAAGGCGCGGAAGAAGCGGCTGAACAATCTGGTCGGGCTTTTCCAGATGGACGCCCGGCAGATCGCCTTTCCCGATGCCGCGTTCGACCATGTCGCCGCGATGCACATCATGTCGGTTGTCCCCGAACCCGACCGAGTGCTGGACGAGATGGCGCGCCTCTGCCGTCCCGGGGGATCGGTGCTGATCGCAAACCATTTTGCCGGTCGGGCCGAGGGCTGGACTTTCGCCGAGAGGCTGGCGGCACCACTGGCGAACCTGCTGGGCTGGCATTCGGATTTCGCGATGGACCGGGTCCTTGGGCACCCGAAGCTGCGGCTGGAGGAGCAGCGGCAAGTCCGTCCCTTCGGCCTGATGACCTTCCTGCGCTTTCGTCGGGTTGAAGGTTAGCGCAAAACCTGACCTATTGAGCGCCAAAGCCTTGGGGAGGAAATCATGAAACCAGTGAGATGGGGTGTTCTGGGCGCGGCCCGCTTTGCACGCGAGCATATGGCACCGGCGATCCATGCGGCCGAAGGGGCCGAGCTTGCGGCGCTCGCGACCTCGGACGCAAGCAAGGCGGCGGGGTTCCAGGCCTTCTGTCCGTCCCTGACGGTGCATCCGACTTATGAAGCGCTGCTGGCCGATCCGCGGATCGACGCGGTCTATATCCCGCTGCCGAACCACATGCATGTGGAATGGACGCTGAAATGCCTGGCCGCCGGAAAGCATGTGCTGACCGAAAAGCCCATCGCGATGAAGGCGCGCGAGATCGACCAGATCATCGCGGCGCGGGATCGTTCGGGGCTGCTGGCCGCCGAGGCCTACATGATCGTCCACCATCCGCAGTGGCAGCGCGCGAAGGAGTGGTTCGAGGCGGGCGAGATCGGGGAACTGGTCCACGCCGACGTGGCCTTCAGCTTCAACCTGACCGACATGGGCAACATCCGCATGAAGCCCGAGACCGGCGGCGGGTCCTTGCGGGATATCGGGGTCTATACTTTCGGCTCGATGCGCTTTGTCACGGGGGCCGAACCCGTTGACATCTCGGCCCGCATCCACCGGGACAACGGCGTCGATACCTTCGCCCAGGTCGCGGCAACGATGGAGGGGCCGAAGGGCCGCTTCACCTATGGCTCGATGACCTCGATGCGGATGTATAACCGGCAGGTGGCGACCTTCCAGGGCACCAAGGGCATGATCCGGCTGGAAGGCGGGCCCTTCAACGCCAACGTCAACGATCTGGCCGAGGTCGAGCTGCACCAGAACGGCAACCGCGTGACCGTGGAACGCTTCCCGACTGCCAACCACTACAAGCTGCAGGTCGAGGCTTTCGGGCGCACGGTGCGGGAAGGCGTGGCCTACCCCTGCCCGCTGGAGTTCGTCCGGGGCACGCAGGCGATGATGGACCGGGTCTACGAGGTTGCAGTCGAGATCTGATCGCGCGGGCGTGACCCGGCGCGACGACGAAGTCGCTTCAGGAGGCGGACCGTGGGGTTTCCACCGGTCCGCCTGACGCATAGATAAGCTGAAAGTTTTCCGGAGGACGCGATGACCCTGAACCTGCCCCAGCCCGTTTTCGACGCCAACGCCAGCGGGGGCGGCTTCGGCGATCTGCCGGACTGGGACCTGACCGACCTCTACCCCAGCGCCGATGGCCCGGAATTCGCCGGCGACATGGCCGAACTGGAACGGGCCTGTGCAGCCTTTGCGAATACCTACGAGGGGCGGCTTGGACGGCAGGACGCGGCGGGCCTGCTGGCTTGCGTTCAGGAATACGAACGGATCGAGGTCATCGCCGGGCGGCTGATGTCCTATGCGGGCCTGCGCTACTACCAGAACACCATCGACCCGGAACGCGCGCAGTTCATGGGCAATGCGCAGGACAAGGTCACGAATGCGACCACGCCCTTGGTGTTCTTCAGCCTGGAGTTCAACCGGCTGGACGATGACCATCTGGCCCGACTGATGGCCGCCAATGCGGACCTTGCCCGCTACAAGCCGGTGTTCGACCGGATGCGCGCGATGCGGCCGCACCAGCTGTCGGACGAGCTGGAGAAGTTCCTGCACGACGAAAGCGTCGTTGGGGCAAGCGCCTGGAACAAGCTCTTCGACGAGACGATGGCGGGGCTGATGTTCGCGGTCGAGGGCGAGGCCGAGGAGCTGAATCTGGAAGCGACGCTGAACCTGCTGACCGACCCCCAGCGCCCCCGGCGCGAGGCGGCGGCCAAGGCGCTGGCCGGGGTGTTCGAGCGCAACATCAAGCTTTTTGCCCGCATCCACAACACGCTGGCCAAGGAAAAGGAAATCCATGACCGCTGGCGCAAGATGCCGACCCCGCAGACCGGGCGGCACCTGTCGAACCATGTCGAACCCGAAGTGGTGGAGGCCTTGCGCAATGCCGTAGTCGCGGCCTACCCCAAGCTGTCGCACCGCTACTATCGGCTCAAGGCCAAATGGATGGGGCTGGACAAGCTGCAGGTCTGGGACCGCAACGCGCCCCTGCCGACCGAAACTCCGCGCGTGGTGGACTGGCCCGAGGCGCGCCGCATGGTGACCGAGGCCTATGCCGCCTTCGACCCCCGGATGGCGGACCTTGCCGCGCCCTTCTTCGACAAGGGCTGGATCGACGCAGGCGTGAAGCCCGGCAAGGCCCCGGGGGCGTTCGCGCACCCGACGGTGACCACGGTGCATCCTTACGTGATGCTCAACTACCTTGGCAAACCGCGCGATGTGATGACCCTGGCGCATGAGCTGGGTCACGGCGTCCACCAGGTGCTGGCGGCGGGGCAGGGCGAGCTTCTGTCCTCCACCCCGCTGACGCTGGCCGAAACGGCAAGCGTGTTCGGCGAGATGCTGACCTTCCGCAAGCTCCTCGATCAGGCAAAGACCCCGGCCGAGAAGAAGACGCTGCTGGCGGGCAAGGTCGAGGACATGATCAACACGGTCGTCCGCCAGATCGCCTTCTACGACTTCGAATGCAAACTGCACGCCGCCCGCGCGGAAGGGGAGCTGACGCCCGAGGACATCAACGCGCTCTGGATGAGCGTTCAGGCCCAGTCCCTTGGCGACGCCTTCGAGTTCATGGACGGGTATGAGACCTTCTGGGCCTATATCCCCCACTTCATCCACTCGCCCTTCTACGTCTACGCCTATGCCTTCGGCGACGGGTTGGTGAACGCGCTTTACGCGGCCTATGCAGGGGGCTTGCCGGAGTTCCAGGAGAAGTACTTCGCCATGCTGAAGGCAGGCGGGTCGATGCACCACAAGGACCTGCTCGCGCCCTTCGGGCTGGACGCGAGCGATCCGAAGTTCTGGGACAAGGGCCTGTCGATGATTGCAGGCTTCATCGACGAGCTGGAGGCGATGGAGGGGTGACATGGACTGGGCCGCCCTTCAGCGTTCCATTGCGGCGTGGGATGACCATGCGCGGTCAGACCCGGATGATGCTGTGCGGCGCGTCCGGCAAGTGGGCTATCATCTGCACATCGTTGCTAATGATCTTCAGCGCTTCATGCCGCTCAGGCTACTGATCGGCTGGACCAACGGGATACCCTTCGCCCAGCAAGGTGGACGAAGTATTGGCATCAAGGACTATTACTTGAGCCTAGCCGAAATGGGCCTGGCGCGGATCGGCGAGACCTCGCCCTTCTTCGACGAAATGTGGGACCGCTACGACCGACACTGCGCCGCGTTGGGTCAGCCTCCCGCCTGCTACATCGGCGACAACCCCAAGACAGGCAGAGTGTTCTGGACTTACCCTGTCTGATCAAGCCCAGCCTCGCAGTCCTTCGTCGTCAACGAACCAGAGATGCTGGACGGATGAGGCACCAGCCTACCTGTGACTAACCCTCGAAGGGCCAAGGCTTCGCTTCGGTCTGGGCGGTCTGGAAGGCGGCCGCTTTGGCCAGCCAGCCGCCCAGCGTCTTTCCGAAGCTTGCGATCTGGGCGTTGGGTTTGCCGTTGTCGAAGACCATCAGCACGAACTGAACGATCGTCAGCGCGCCGAGGACAGTCTGCGCCAGACCGATGAGGATCGCGAAGATCAGCATCATCAGCCCGCGCATCCAGATCGAGCCTTTGGGCGTGGCCCCTGGTGTCGGTCCCGGTTCGGGCAGGACGCGGGGATCGGTGTTCGAATCGGACATGGTTTGCTCCTTCAGCTATGGATGGCGGTCAGACCTTGGTCACGCCCTCGAAATGGGAATAAAGCGCGTGGGCCGGGATATCGGACAGATCCTTGGGCAGTTCTGCCGCGATATGGCCCGCGAGCGCGCCCGGCATGGCATCGCGCAAAGCACCCAGCATCTTTGGCCCGGCGGCCACAACGATGCGGTCGGCGCCGCCTTTGGCCCATTCCGCGTCCAGCGCCCGGACCACGTGTTTGGCCAGGCGCGGACGCTCGATTTCTGCTGCCGATTTCGTGTCATGGCCAAAGCTGGTGTGCCCGGCCCCGGCGCGATTCCGGCCGTTGCTGCCGAACTGATGTTCCACGTCTTCAAAGGCCTCGGCACTGGCCGTGAGCAGCTCTTCAATCTCGCTGCCCTTGCCGCGCATGAGCCGGAACCCGGCCTCGTCGGCAATGCAGTACAGGGTGACGACAGGTGTCATGGCGCATTCTCCTTGGTTGCTTTGGCGAATTTTCCTGCCGCACGTGAAGGCGCGCCATGATCCTGATCAGTTTCAGCCGAAAAGTGCGGCGGGCACGGCGCTGCGGCGGATTCGCGCGGAGCGGGTCCTGGGGGCTTGGCAAGAGCAGACCCGCGACCTAGCTTAATCCTGTAGCATGGAGGTTCCGATGCCCGAGCTTGTCCGTCTTTACATCCAGTCCGTGGCCTTTGGCTTCGCCATCGCGGCGGGGTTCACGGGCGGTCTTCTCTGGCTGGACGTGGCGGGGATCGGGCATCTGGTTATGGCGTCGGACATTGGCTGGATCGCGGCAGTGATGCTGGTAGTCTTCAACGGGATCGTGTTCTCGGCCGTGCAGTTCGCCTTCCGGATCATGGCGATGGCCGAAGACGACGGCGGTTCCCAGGGCGGTCGCGGCGCGCGCGAGCCGGTTCTGGTCCCGGTCGTGGTGCCAGCAAAGCGCAAGCAGCACGTCCGTCGGTAAGAGTGGCGGGCCCGCAGCAACCGTGAGGACCGGGGTTTTCCCGAGAGCCAGAGGTCTCAGGTGGGCGCCAGATACCTGGACCAGGATCCAGGCAGAGCCAGCCCCCGTTCGCTTGCTTATCGGCCACTGGAAAATTGGCCCCGCACGCGAGGAGCAGTACCCGCCACTGACCAAGATAGGGTGCGGGGGGGCGGGCCGCAAGGCTGGACAGATGTTCACCTTTGGTTCATGATTGCGCCATGGATATGCCTGTCGATCTTCCCGAAGACACTCTGCCGCCCCTGCCGGGCCAGCGGCTGCAGCGCGGGGTCTGCCGCGGCCTGCGCAAGCTTGACTACGTCTGTGTCGAGGAACTGATCCCGACGTCAGGCCTGCGGGTCGATGTGATGGCCCTTGGGCCGAGGGGCGAAGTCTGGGTCGTCGAATGCAAGTCGGGCCGCGCGGATTTTCGCGCCGACCGGAAATGGCAGGGCTATCTGGACTGGTGCGACCGGTTCTTCTGGGCGGTGGATGCCGACTTCCCGGTCGACCTGCTGCCGCCGGACACGGGGCTCATCTATGCCGATGCCTATGACGCCGAAGTGGTGCGGATGGCCCCCGAGACGCCCTTGTCGGGCGCGCGGCGCAAGGTTGTCCTGCGCACGTTTGCTCGTGCGGCAGCGGGGCGGTTGCATCTGATGCGCGACCCGCACTTCGGCGGGTAAGCGGGGCCCAATTTTCTTGAGCAAGAAAATTGTCAAAATCCTTGCTTAAGGATTTTGGTCTCCCGACCCTATTGTGCCGCGGCAACTCCAGCAGCATCCTCGTCCTTCACGGCCAGGAGGCGCGGAGCGTCCTTGGCCCCTGCCGTACCGCGTCCGGACAGGGACGGGTTCTCCATGAAGAAGTGGTGGCAGTTGAAGAGCTTCGTGCCTTCCGGCCCCAGATCGCGGGCATAGCTGCCATCCGGCGACAGGACCCAGCTTTGCGCCTCGTCGGCAAGGTTGGCGGCCATGATCTGGCTGAGGATCTGGTTCTTGACGGTGGGGTTCAGCGCCTCGACCAGCGTCTCGACCCGGCGCGTCAGGTTGCGGCCCATCCAGTCGGCGCTGGAAAAGAACACGCGGGCTTTCTTCGTCGGCAAGCCAAAGCCGTTGCCGAAGCAGACGATGCGGGAATGTTCAAGGAACCGCCCGACGATCGACTTCACCCGGATGTTTTCGGACAGGCCCTTCACGCCGGGGCGCAACCCGCAGATGCCGCGGACGATCAGGCTGATCTTCACCCCGGCCTGGCTGGCCGCATAAAGCGCGTCGATCACGTCGGGCTCGATGATCGAGTTCATCTTGGCCCAGATTTCTGCAGGGCGGCCTGCGCGGGCGTGGTCGGCCTCGGCCGCGATCAGTTCCAGAAGCCGCGGCTTCAGCGTGATGGGCGAGATTGCCAGGTTCTCCAGTCCCTCGGGCTGGACGTAGCCTGACAGGTAGTTGAAGACCTTCGTCGCGTCGCGGCCAAGGGCGGCGTCGCAAGTGAAGAACGACAGGTCCGTGTAGATCCGCGCGGTGATCGGGTGGTAGTTCCCGGTGCCGTAATGGGTGTAGGTCACCAGATGGTCGCCCTCGCGCCGGACGACCGTGCTGATCTTGGCGTGAGTCTTGTAGTTCACGAAGCCATAGACGACATGCGCGCCCGAACGTTCCAACCGGCGCGACTGGCGAATGTTCGCGGCCTCGTCAAATCGGGCCTTCAATTCCACCAGCGCGGTGACGGATTTCCCGGCCTCGGCCGCCTCGCACAGGGCCGAGACGATCGGGCTGTCCCACGAGGTGCGGTAGAGCGTCTGCTTGATTGCCAGCACGTTCGGATCCCGCGCCGCCTGTTCCAGGAAGCGGATCACCATGTCGAATGTCTCATAGGGGTGATGCAGCAGCATGTCTTTCTGCCGGATCGCCGCGAACATGTCGTCGTCGTGGTCTTTCACCCGCTCGGGGACGCGGGGGGTGAAGGGGGGCCACATCAGATCCTTGCGGCTGGAGAGGATCAGCTCCTTGAGGTCGGCGACGCCCAGCAGGCCCTTGACCTCGACCACCTCGTCCTCGGTGACGGCGAGTTCTTCCATGATCAGCGCGCGGAGATCTTCCGGCGCGCCTGCCGACAGCTTCAGCCGGATCACTTCACCCCGACGCCGACGCTTGAGTGCGGTCTCGAACTCGCGGACCAGATCTTCGGCCTCGTCCTCGACTTCAAGGTCGCTGTCGCGCAGCACGCGGAATGTGCAGTGGCCCTTGTCGGTGTAGCCGGGGAACAGCATGTTCAGGTGCAAAAGCAGCAGCTCTTCCAGCGGCAGGAAGCGATGCTCGCCCTCTTTCCCGGGCAAGGGCACGAAGCGGGCGATCTGCTGCGGGATCGGCAGCAGCGCCTTCAACTGGCGGCGGTCAGTCATCCGTTCCAGTTCCAGCGCCAGCGAAAAGCCGGTGTTCGGGATGAATGGGAACGGGTGCGCCGGGTCGATGGCCAGAGGCGACAGGACCGGAAAGACGTTGTTCAGGAAGTGCGTTTCAAGATGCTTCAGGTCGCGGGCGGTCAGCTTCGTCCGGGGGACGATGCTGATGCCTTCAACCTCCATCTCCTTGCGCAGGCGATTGAAGGTGGTCTGCTGGGTCTGCATCAGCCGACGGGCATCGGCGTTGATCAGTTGCAGCTGTTCCGCCGGGCTGCGCCCGTCTTCCGACAGGGTGGCATTCGCCGTGCGGACCAGCGCGCGCAGGCCCGCCACGCGGACAGTGTAGAATTCATCCAGGTTGGTGGCCGAGATCGACAGGAAGCGCAGCCGTTCCAGCAGCGGCACAGCGGGGTTCGCGGCCTCTTCCAGGACACGCCAGTTGAAGGCAAGCCAGCTGAGCTCGCGATTGAAAAAGCGACCCGGCCCGGCGACTTCCGCAAAGGGAAGCTCGACAGGGGCAGGGAACGAAGAGCGGAGGAAATCGGCCTGGGTCATGGACGGGCATATGCCGTTCGGTTCGTGAAAGCTTTGTGACAGTCTTTCATCCGGGGCCGTGGCTGTCCAGCACCTCACCCGCGAGCGCCCGGGTGATCGGGCGGCCGGCAGCAAGGGCGCGGGCGTCAAGGGCGGCAACGAGGGCGCGTGCCGCGCCCACCGAACGGGGCATGCGGCTGATGAGATACGGGATCAGGTTCGCGGGCACGGCGACCTGCCGGTCGGCGAAAAGCTTGACCAGGACCGCCGACAACAGCGCGTCGTCGGGCGCGTCGAGGTGGGCGATGGGTGTGGCCTGCATCCGGCTGATCAGGTCGGGCAGGCCAAGGCCCCAGTCGCGCGGCGGGGTGCGCGCGGTGATCAGCAGTGCAGCCCCTGTGGTCGTCACCAGGTTGTGCAGATGAAACAGCTGCGCCTCGGCAGGGCCGATGCGATGGGCGTCCTCGACCGCCACGGCCCGACCGGACAGGCTTGCCACATCCGCTGCTGCCAGGGTTTCGGCGGGCAGGATCAGCGCACCGGTCAACCGGGCCCAGATCTGCGCAAGATGGGTCTTGCCCGACCCTTCCGGCCCCACCAGAAGCAGTTTGCGGCCCGGCCAGTCCTGCCAGCCTTCCACCGTCTGCAAGGCCAGCGCGTTCGAGGGCGCGACGAAGAAATCCTCGCGCGTCATCGCCTCGGCATTGGGCAGGTCGAAAGCCAGCTGGCGGATCACGCGCCTGAGTCCGGATTGCTTTTGCGGCCGCGCCGGGGTTTCGGAGCCTCGGGTGCGGCAGTGAAGCTTGCGGTCGGGGGCGGGACGGCGGCCTTGCCCTGGTAAAGGAGGCTCGACCGGTACTGCTCCATCCCGAAACGGGTCAGGACCCCGATCGAGGCTGCGACCGGCACGGCGATCAGCATGCCGACAAAGCCGAAGACCGATCCGAAGGCCGACAGCGCGAGCAGGAGCCAGACCGGGTGCAGCCCCACTGATTTGCCGACAAGGCGCGGGGTCAGGATGTTGCCCTCGACGAACTGCCCTGCGGCGAAGATCGCGGCGATGATGCCGATCTGCAGCCAGTCCCCCCAGAACTGGAACAGCGCCAGCCCCACGGCCAGCGCCCCGCCGACCAGCGAGCCGACATAGGGAATGAAGGTGATCGCCCCGGCAATCGCGCCGACGATCAGGCCGAATTGCAGCCCCGCTGCCATCAGCGCCACGGCGTAGAACGTGCCAAGTGCCAGGCAGACCGAGACCTGTCCCCGGACAAACCCGGCCAGCACGGCGTTGATCTCGCGCCCAAGGCGACGGATCGTCGGGGCATGGTCCAAGGGCAGCATGGAATCGATCCGCGCCACCATGTCGTCCCAGTCGAGCAGCAGGTAGAACGCCACCACCGGCACAACGACGATGAAGAGAACGATCGAAATCACCCCCAAGGCCGAGCTGAGCACTCCCTGCGCCAGCTCCGCCCCACGCGCCTGAATCGCCATCCCGATCTCGGCCAGCGTTTGCCGGATGGTCGAGGTCGAATCGGCAAGCTCGGGGAAGCGTTCCAGTAGGAACCCCTGCAGCCGCTTGGCGATGTCGGGCGCGGCGTTGACCAGCGCCGTCAGCTGGTTGACCAGCGTCGGGATCACCGCCAGCACCAAGAGGACGACCAGAACCAGCGCGATCAGCGAGATCACCGTGGTCGCGGCGACGCGGGACAGACCCGCCCGTTCCAGCCGGTCGGCGATGGGGTCAAGGAAATAAGCGATGGCCCCGCCTACGATGAAGGGCAGAAGCACATCGCCCAGAAGCCAGATCGCCACGAAGAACACCGCAGCGGCGATGCCCCAATAGCGCAACTGTTGGTTGGTCGGCAGGGCCATCGCGGGTTCCTTCCCTTTGGCCTCACATATCACCTCAGCGCCCGTCCCGTGCAAGAGGCGGCACCGGCGAAAAGCCGCTGTCAGCATGCGCTTAGTTTCCCGAGGGTAAGCAGCCCCGGGATAGCGCCCGGGGGGTGCTGCAGGCCATGTGCACAGCATCCGGGACACGGTGTTCCGGGTAAGGCCTGCTGTCCGCAGTGGGCCCAACCGAAAGGCAAGACCATGAAACTCAAGCTTCTTTCCATCCTGGCGCTGACCGCGATGCCAATGGCCGCAATGGCGATGCCCGCCGTGGGCGACATGATCGGCACCGACCCTGAAACCGCGAAAGCCGCGCTGGAAAAGGCAGGCTGCAAGGTGAACGAGTTCGAGGCCGAAGACGGCAAGATCGAAGCCAAGTGCACGGACACGGCGACCTCGAAACCCATGGAAGTCTACATCGACCCGGCGACCGGCAAGGTCACCGACATCAAGAGCGAAGACTGACATGGCATCCCCCCAGACCCGGGCCATCAAGCCCTCAACCGCCGCTCCCTCGCTTTGGGACCCTGTCGTCCGCCTGACGCATTGGGGGGTCGCAACAGCGGTCCTTGGCAATGCGCTGGTCACGGAAGGGGGTAGCCTGACACATGTCTGGCTGGGCTGGCTGGCGATGGCGCTTCTTGTGATGCGTCTGGTCTGGGGGGTCCTGGGCCCCACCGAGGCGCGCTTTTCGGCCTTCCCGCCGAACCCGGTCGCGGCGGTCCGCCACCTCGGGCAGCTCTTGCGAGGTCGGGTGAAGGAACACCGCTCGCACAACCCGGCGGGCGCGATGATGGCCTATGCCTTCTGGGCTGCGCTGACCGTGGTGATCGCGACGGGCCTATACCTCACCGGCGGTGCGACACCGATGCAGGTCGCCGACGAGAAGGCAGCGGTTGCATCCGGCGACTGGTCTGCTTTGATCAAGGAAAGCGACGGCGAATCCTCGGATGACGAGGACAAGAGCTTTCGCCATACCGCCGAAGAGGTGCATGAAGTGGCCGCCAACCTGCTTCTTATTCTTGCTGCCCTGCACGTCGCAGGCGTTTTCGTTGAAAGCCGTGCGATGCGCCGCAACCTTGTCGCGCCCATGCTTCTGGGCGCGGCGCAGCGCCGCAAATGACAGCGACGCCGAACCTTCTGACTGCCGGGCGCCGCCAGACAGCGGCGCTTTCGGTTTTCCTGTTGATCCAGACCCTTGGCACGATCTTCTTCGTCGGTGACGTGATCGCCGATCTGCGGGCCGACCCGATGTCGGGCCATTTCCTGTTCGAGGCCTTCGTGACTGCCGCGCTGGTCCTTGGCATCATCTTCGGCGCGTTCGCGTTGCGCCGCACGATCGAGCTTCTGCGGGTACAGGATCAGGCGCTAGCCGTGGCGCGCGGCGCGCTGTCGGACGTGATCGAGGGCCAGTTCCTCGCCTGGGCGTTGACCCCGGCCGAGCGGGACGTTGGCTTACTGGCGCTGAAGGGCCTCGACGTCGCCGAAATCGCCGAGCTGCGCGGCGCGGCCCAGGGGACGGTGCGGGCCCAACTTACGCGGATCTATTCCAAGGCGGGGGTGTCGGGCCGCGCCCAGTTCGCGGCGTTTTTTGTGGAGGATTTGTTGGGGCAGGGGGTCACGCCCGCAGGGTGAAGCCCCGGGCGAGGTGGCCCCTGACGAACCAGATCATCGCGACCCCGGGTAGCAGCGACAGGCAGGTCATCGCCATCACCATGCCGATGTCGGTCTGGAACGAAAACATCGCCTGGATCGCCATGGTGATCGGCTTGCCCCCGGTCACGGTCAGGATGCGGGCGAAGACGACCTCGACCCAGGAGAAGATGAAGCAGAAGAAGGCCGCGACGCCGATGCCCGGGGCGATCTGCGGGATCAGGTGGCGGAAGAAGTAGGACAGGCCGGAATGGCCGTCGAGGAAGGCGGTCTCGTCAAACTCGCGCGGGACGGCCCGGATGAAGCTTTCCAGAATCCAGATCGCGACTGGCAGGTTGAACAGGCAATGCACCAGCGCGATGCCGATGGGCGAGTTCACCAGCCCGAACTGGCTGAAGAGGATGAAGATCGGCAGGGACAGCACCACCGGCGGCGTGACCCGGAAGACGAGGATCGCCAGCAGGAAATGCCGGTCTCCGGTGAAACGGTAGCGGGCCAGCGCATAGGCTGCAGGCAGGCCGACCGCGATGCAGAGGGCAACGTTGAGGCTGACATAGATGCCGGAGTTCACCATCGCCGCCCGCAGCTCTGGCGTGGCCAGCACGGCGCGGTAGTTCATCAGGCCCATGGTCCCCTGGGCCACCTCGCCGTCAGGCAGGGTGGAGGTGAAGCTGAGGATCACGGCCTGCAGGAGCGGCAAGAGGATGAAGCCCGCAAGGGCGAGGAGGGCCAGCCCTCTCATTCCTCTCTCCGCGTGGCCACGACGAAGGCCCAGACCACGGCGAGCACCATCAGGAAATACACCGTCGCGCGGGCAGCAGCCTGGCCGTAGGAGAAGCCCTTGATCTCCTCCCCAAGCTCCAGCGACAGGAAGCGGGTGGCATCGCTTGGGCCGCCCGCGTTGATGGCGAAGGCCTCGGTGTAGATCATGAAGCTGTCGACGAAGCGGAGGAGCAGCACGATGGCCAGCGCGCCCGCGATCCGGGGCAGTTCGATGAACCGGAACACCGCCCATCGCGAGGCCCCGTCGATGGCGGCGGCCTGCCTGTAGGCGGGTGGGATGGCCGACAGACCGGCATAGGCCAGCACCACGACCAGCCCCAGCCAGTGCCAGGTGTCGACCGCAAGGATCAGCACCCATGTGTGCCAGCCTGTGAACTTCCAGTCAAAACCGATCGCGGCAAGGCCCGGGCCCAGAAGCCCGGTCTGCGTGTCGATCAACCCAAGCCACAGCATCGGGATCATGTTCCACGGCACCACCAGCGGCAGGGCCACCAGCATCAACCCCCAGACCGCGCGTTTCCCGTAGCCCAGAAGCAGAAGCGCCACCCCGATCCCGAGCGGCACCTGGATCGCCAGGACGAGGGTGGAGAACAGGAGGCTCCGTCCCAGCGAGGCGAGAAACCGGTCCGAGCCGAGAATGTCGGCAAACCAGTCAACCCCGACCCAGTGGACGTCGGCCAGCGTGAAGATGTCGTGGAAGCCGTAGTTGATCACGGCCAGAAGGGGCAGCGCGCCGACCAGCCCCAGCAGAAGCAGGGCCGGGGCGATCAGAAACCAGGCTCGATTGTCGTGGATGCGCATTGCTGCCCAGCCCATCGTGCCGCGCGGTGCAAGTCAACCGATTTCGGGGTTGTCGCTTTGCCGACCTCAGGCCAACGCCAGCGAAATTGCGGCAAAGTGCAGACCGGCTGCCACCGCGACAAAGCCGTGCCAGATCGCATTCTGGAACCTGAGCCGTTCCCAGACATAGAAGGCGACGCCCGCGACATAGGTGGCACCGCCCGCCACCAGCAGCCAAAGGGACAGCGCGGGCAGGGCGGCCATCACCGGGCCGATGGCAATGACCCCGACCCAGCCCAGAAGGACATAGGCCAGGATTGACAGCCGGTCATAGCGGCCGGGAAGCGCCACTTTAACGATGATCCCCAGTGCCGCACCCGTCCAGACCACGGCCCCCAGCGTCCAGGCCCAGGCAGGGCTGTCCAGATGCGGGATGATGGCCGTGTAGGTCCCGGCGATCATGACATAGATCATCGAGTGGTCGAACCGCCGGAGCAGCCATTTCAGCGCCGAGGGTGGCGTCATGTTGTAGGCCAGAGAGAAGCCCCACATCAGGAAGAACCCGGCGGCATACACGGCCAGCGCCGCAAATGTCCCGGCCCCGGCGGTGGTCAACCCGTGAAAGAGGAGCAAAGGAAAGGCGATCAGCCCGGCCAGCAGGGCAAGAGCGTGCACGATGCCATCGGCCAAAAGCTCCTCGAGCGAGAGGTCGCGTTTCAGGGTCCGGTAATGATCGGCGGGCAAGGTCATGGGGTGAAGTCTTGCAGGCAATTATTGCGAAAGCATGTCTCTCGAAAACATGACCGTGCCCTGCCACAAAGCAAGGGAGCATTGCCAGATGTGACGCAAGGTCAGTGGCGCAAGCGCCTGCGACACAGAAGCATTTCCTTCTGCCGGGGCGAGGGGCTAGTCTTCGGGAGAAAGGCCTATTGCCATGAAAATCCTGATCCTTGGCGGCTACGGTGTCTTCGGCGGCAGGCTGGCCCAGCTTCTCAAGACTGACCCGGGATTGACCCTGATGATCGCCGGGCGCGATGGGGCCAAGGCGCGCGAATTCTGCTCCCGCATTGGCGGCGCTGCACGGGCCGAGCCGGTGACCCTGGACCGCGCCGATGTGGCAAGCGCCCTGGCCCGACTCGAACCCGACCTTGTCGTCGATGCCTCGGGGCCGTTTCAGGCCTATGGCCAGGATCCTTACCTGGTCCCGAAAGCCGCCCTTGCCGCCCGCGTGCCCTATCTCGACCTTGCCGATGGTGCAGATTTCGTCGAAGGCATCAAAGCCCTTGATGTCGAAGCGAAGCAGGCTGGGGTGTTCGCTTTGGCCGGTGTCTCCAGCTTTCCAGTGCTCACCCACGCCGTGCTGACCGAAATGCGCCAGCGCATGCAGGTGACAAAGGTGACCGGTGGTATCGCGCCCTCGCCCTATGCCGGGGTAGGGATGAATGTCCTGCGCGCAGTGTTGAGCTATGCCGGAGCGCCCGTGCGCCTGTATAGGGACGGCAGGCCCGCGACCGGCATCGGCCTTGGCGACAGTCTGGTCGCCACAGTGGCCGTGCCCGGGCACTTGCCCCTACGTCCGTTGCGCTATTCGCTGGTCGATGTGCCCGACCTTCGCCTCCTTCCCCCGGCGCATGGGTTGCAAAGCCTTTGGATGGGGGCCGCGCCACAGCCGCGCCTCCTGCACCGACTGCTCATTCTGCTCGCACGCGTGCGGTCGCGCCTTCATCTTCCGTCCTTGGCTCCGCTTGCCCCCCTTGCGCACTGGCTGCTGAACCTGCGCCCGATGGGTGAACACCGCGGCGGCATGTTTCTTGCGGCAGAGGGCGAGCGCGATGGGCAACCGGCAAGCCTGTCCTGGCACCTTCTGGCCGATGGCGATGATGGGCCGCTGATCCCCTCGATGGCCGTGGCACTTCTGGTCGGCAAGATGCGCACGGGGCAGCCCCCCGCCGCGGGAGCGCGGCCCGGCATTGGCGCCCTGACGCTGGACGACTACGCAACCGCCTTCAGGGGCCGCAGCATCGTGACCGGCTGGCGCGACGGGCCCAGCGCCGAAGCCTATCCGCATGTCCTTGGCCCCATTTTCCATAAGCTTCCGCCGATGCTGCAGCGGCTCCACCGCCGCGGCGCACGATCCGTCTGGCGCGGTTGCGCTGATGTTCAGCGCGGGCGCGGGCCGATTGCCGCCCTTGTCGCTGCGCTTTTCGGCTTTCCCCGCCCCGGCGCGGACCAGCCGGTCGAAGTCACGTTCGCGACCAGCCCTCAAGGCCGCGAAACCTGGTCACGGCGCTTCGGCCAAACCCTGATGCAATCCACGCAAGAGGCAGGCACGGGCAGCGACGAATTCCTGATTGTCGAACGCTTCGGTCCCTTCCGCTTTGGCCTTGCGCTGGTGTGGGATGGAGCGCGCCTGAACATCATCCCGCGATCCTGGTCACTCGGCCCGCTGCTCCTGCCGCGGTGGCTGATGCCGTATGGCCCCGCTTGGGAAGAAGAGGCGGACGGCCGCTTCCGCTTTCACGTCGAGATCATCCTGCCGCTTGTCGGCCCTGTCGTCCGCTATGACGGCTGGCTGGAGCCGGTTAAGGCCTGACGCTTACCGCCGTGCTGCCCACATAAGCCCGCGCCGCATCAGTTCGGCGGCGGGTCCATGGTCGATCACGTTCTTCTGGTGGCCCAGAGCGTTGTAATAGACCCGGCCCGCGCCATAGCCCTTGGTGAAGACGACCGGCATTGCGACGGGTCCGTTGACGGAATGGGGGCCGTCCACCAGCGGGAAGTCGCAGACCGCGTGGACTTTCACTGCCGGGTCGATGTGCAGGTAATACTGTTCCGTCTTCACCGTGAAATCGCCCACGCCCGCCACCAGCGGATCGTCCGAGGTGATGCGGACCCCGTAGTCCACCCCGTCGTTGCCCGGATGCGCGACCCATTGCGCGCCGGTCATGAACTGCCAGTCCACATTCTCGCGGAAGGCGTCGCACATGCCGCCATGGCAGCCTGCGATCCCGGTGCCCGCAGCCACCGCCGCGCAGACGTTC
>JBKDYO010000211.1:0-26267 GCA_046305855.1 Paracoccaceae bacterium | reverse complement strand
TGGGACAAGACCGCGCGGGTCTGGGACCTGGCCACGGGCGCCGAGGTTCTGCGGCTCGAAGGGCATGGTGATCTGGTCAACAACGTCGCCTTTTCGCCCGACGGGCAGCGCCTTGCTACCGGGTCCAATGACACCACCGCGTGGGTCTGGGACCTGGCCACGGGCGCCGAGGTCCTGCGGCTCGAAGGGCATGAGGGCGCGGTTACCAGCGTCGCCTTCTCGCCCGACGGGAAGCGCCTCGCCACCGGGTCCGATGACCGCACCGCGCGGGTCTGGGACCTGGCCACGGGTGCAGTGGTCCTGCGGCTCGCGGGGCATAAGTTCTCGGTCAGCAGCGTCGCCTTCTCGCCCGACGGGCAGCGCCTCGCCACCGGGTCCGATGACGGAACCACACGAGTCTGGGACCTGGCTAAGGGAGCCGAGGTCCTGCGGCTTGGGGGCGATAGGAATTTGGTCAACGGCGTCGCCTTCTCGCCTGACGGGCAGCGCCTTGCCACCAGCTACCAGGACTACACCGCGCGGGTCTGGGACCTTGAAACGGGAGGCGAACTTCTGCGGCTCGCGGGGCATGAGTTCCAGGTCACCAGCGTCGCCTTCTCGCCCGACGGAAAGCGCCTTGCCACCGGGTCTTGGGACAGTACAGCGCGGGTCTGGGACATCGCGTTGCCACCTGGCAACCTCTTCGCTATTGCCTGCGCCCTTTTGCCAACCCGCAGTCTGCCCTCGGCGCTGACCACCTATGGCATCGATATCGGCGCGCCGATCTGTTCGGGCACCGAACCCCTGCCCCCGACGTTGCCTGCGGAGACAACCCCATGACCGATCTTCCCGAGGATGTTCACCAGTCCCCACGCTACAAGGCGCTTCACGCAGCGCGCGAGGAAAACGCATTGCGGGCGCGCCAGTGCCAGACCGTTTTCAGTCGGCTCAACACACTGTTCATCGTGGCGACCGCTTGTGCCGCCGTTCTCGGCGGCCTGCTGCTGTACGGGATCGACCCGGCGCCGGCGGCTACGGAGCCAGCTGGAACCGAGTTGAGCGGCCAGTTGAAGGACTTTCTCGGCATTCGTTTGGTCCGCATCACGGTCTCCATCCTTCAGGCCCTCTCGCTCGGTCTCGCAGCCTTTGCGGCCTATCTCCTGACACAGCGTGACTACGCCGCGTGCTGGCTCGACTACCGGCTCAAAGCCGAAAAGGGGCGGCTGGACCTCGCGAAGCAGGCGCTCGAGATTGCCCACTCTAAAGGCACAGATCCCTTTCGTGTCACCGGTACCTGGTTCAATGACACATTTGTCGCCAAGCAGCTTGAGCATCTGAAGGACCGGGGAACGAAACACGACCGCCGCGCGTTCTATCTGGCGGTCTTCGGCGCCGTGATCTCGGCTGTCGGCATCATGAGTGCGACCATTGGTACGACAGGCGTTCCAGTTATCGTGCTGATTGCCGCTTTCATCGGTGTCCTGTCTCCCGCCTTCATCTCGGCGCTGAAGTCTTGGGGGGAAGCGAGCGGCGATCAGGGGCGGGCAAAATTGCATCAGGGAACGTGGGAAGCACTCAACGCCCTTGCAGGCGACCGCGAGACCTTTGACGCAGCGATTATGGCCAACGACCTGCCCGGTGCATTGGCCTATGCCGAACAGGTCTTCGCTGTCCTGCGAACGGACCACGAAGGCTTCGCGGCGCTACTCGCCAAGGTTTCGAAGCCCGGCAACAGCTGATGGTCAACAAGTCCGACCCGCCGGACCCGGGACAGAGGCAAAATGATGCTTTACGCGCCAATCGGGTCTTCGTGTTAACGCGGAGGATCGCCATCCGGGAAACCCTGAGATCACCTGGTCCGGGCGCAGACGCCAGCCTGCCTGGTTCAAGGCAGTTGTTGATTCTGGGAAATCCCAGGAGACGACGGCGATCTGAAAGGCAGAGGGCGACGGGGCCGGGGCCAATCGGGACAGTGTCAGAAGAAACTGGTTTGAAGCGGGCGGGGCGGTCTCGAAGCGTTCGAGATTAACAGAACAGGGCCGCCGCGCCAGCATGGCTAGGATTTGCGGCTAGATCCGACCGATCCGAGGTGTTTCCGCAATTGCAGACACCGCGTAGTGCGAAAATGCTTGATTATGGGGTAGCGTCAGGCAACCTTGCAGTCAGACGGCAGGTCACTTGGGGAATGGCGGTTGTTGTGAGCGATTGTCTAGCTACCTTCCGTCCGCGATAAGACTAGACTTTATGAAAATAAATGACCGTCTGCACTTATGCCTAAACTCGACGGTACCGCCCAATTTCCAGGTCCTTCAAATGGAACTTCGTGGTTTTCAAGCGCCACATCCCGAGTAAACAACGCAACGCTTTCCTGCGATGGGCACCAGCGCGGCCTTTGCAGCGTCACACAACTGCTTCTCAAAATTGAAACGAGGATGCCAACATGTCTAGTGATCGTCTATCCAAGGCATTAGCCTTCACGCTTCGGTGGGAAGGCGGCTTTGTCGACCATCCCGCTGACCCCGGCGGTGCGACAAACAAGGGTGTAACCAAGGCGGTCTACGACAGCTATCGGGCTTCGAAAGGCCAGCCAAAGCAGAGTGTCCGGCAGATCAACGATATCGAGGTGCATGACATCTACGAGACGCGCTATTGGCAGTCGGCCAAATGCCCCGAGATCAAGGTCGATCTGGACACGGTGCACTTCGACACCGCCGTGAATATGGGCGTCAGCCGAGCGATCAAGTTCATGCAGAAGTCGACGGGATGCACTCCGGATGGCTCCTGGGGGTCGCTCACTGCATCGGCCGTGGCCGGTTGCGATCCGGGCGCGACGCTGATCGCCTACTGCAACACGCGCGAGGCATTCTACCTGAGCTTGGTCAACCGTCGCCCGGAAATGAAGGTATTCATGAAGGGCTGGATGAACCGTCTAAACGATCTGCGCGGGTTCGTCGGTCTGCCAGGCTACGAGGCCGCCGGGACCGTCGACATGGGTGAAACTGACTATATCATACGTCTTGATGATGCGCCCTACGAAGACGAGGAAAGCTACATCTAAATTGGCGCACCTTGTTTTCATTCACGGAGTCGCCAACAAGCCGTCGGCCGCAGAGCTCCTAGCCAGCTGGCGCCGCACCCTTGGACGCGAGGAGGGCGGCGATCCCGGTGTGGGTCTAGGAACGCGCGGAATTCCCAACAGCCTGGTCTACTGGGCCGACGTAATGTACCCAGGACCAGACCCTGATGCCTCGCGTCACGAAGCTGGCGAGGACGAGGAGCCTCGCGGTTTGACCCCGGACGCCGAGGACGTGCTAAATGGTGTCGAAGCTGAGGACAAAGCGTGGATGGACGCTTTCGCTCGGGAATTCGGGATCGACACGGACAGCCCCGACGCCCCCACACCAGCGGGTTTCGCGCGAGAGGCTTTAGAGCGTATCCCCCTGCCCTGGGCCATCAAGCGGCCGTTCCTTAAACTGTTCGTCCGCGACACACATCACTACCTTTTCAACACCTTGCATACGCCGCGCGCCGGCGAGACGTTCCAGGTACGCGACGAAGTACGCGGGCGTTTCATCCGCGCGCTTTCGGACGCCGCCGCCGATGGCGAGCCGCTGGTCGTCATCGCACACAGTCAAGGTACGGTGATTGCTTACGACTGCCTTAAGAATGTGGCTGACTGCCCCACCGTCGACTGCCTCGTTACGGTGGGCAGCCCGCTTGGCATTGACGAAGTCCAAGACAAGCTTGGCCCGGGTTTTTCGCGCGACAACGGATTTCCCGAAAAGGTGAGCGGCGACTGGATCAACGTATTTGATCCGCTCGACATCGTCTCACGCGCGGACCCTAGGATCGCAAATGACTTTCGCCGAGGCGGTAAAGCAGTGATCAAAGACGTGCAACAAGTCAACAGTGGGCTTTGGAGGCATTCGATGACAAAGTACCTGCAGGGTTCTGAGATGCGCAGCGTAGTCCGTGATGCCTTCGGGCAGCCACACCCGGACAGCGCATAGGATGTCGGCGCTGGATGAGCTGACCCTCAACGTCATCGTTGCTGCGCAAGCGCAGAACGATGCGATGGCCGAGACTGCAGCGCAGCAGCTTTGCGACTGGCTTCGCATGCATCCCGACGATACGGCGCGCGTCGATCTTGGGATTCTCGAGACACTCAAACACGCGCGGATGATTGGTCCCTTACACTCCCTTGCTGAGACGTTAAACGGACTGGGGCACACTGCCCCCAAGGTCCGGCTCGCGCTTGGGCAAGCGCTTATCGACGGAGGACAGCCGTCAACCGCCGTCGATGTCTTGCGAAAGCTAGCCGGCGGCAAGTTGCAGTCTGCCGAGCGGACCCAAGTCGAAGGACTAATGGGCCGTGCCTTCAAGGACCTGTTTCACCGTATCGGGTTCGGGAACGACCGCTCGGTCCAACTCTTGAACCTTGCAATCAAGCATTACGCCAATGGCTTTCGCGCCAGCGACGATAGCGACAATTGGACCGGCGAGAACCTTATCGCACTTCTAGCACTTGCGCGGCGGCGCGGTTTACCAACAAACACCGATCTTGACGAACTGGCGATCGCCGCGCGAGTTGAGAGAGCGATCGGGAATGCCCCGAAGTATTATTGGCACTGGGCTTCGCTGGCTGTTGTGCACGCCTCGCGTGGCGACTGGACCAAGGCCAGTGATGCATTGAAAAACGGGCTCCAAGCCGAAGGTGCGACGGCCTTCGCCCTCAACGGAACTGTTCGACAGTTGCGCGACATATGGGAAGTCGACGACCTCAGCACCCAGGCTGCTGGTCTTATAGCCACACTTCAGGCCCACCTTTTGCGGATGACGCAAGGCCATCTTCAGATGAGCCCGACCGAGATGCGGCTGTCTCGCGCGGCCATTGAGATGCCAGAGCAACACTTTGAAAAAATCCTTGGCCCGTACGGGGCGCAAACTCGCGCCTGGATGGAGCGGCTTCTGAAGGTCGGTGAAAGTGTCGGACTAGTCTCGAAACGCCTGGACTTGGGAATCGGCACTTGCTTCGTCGTCAAGGGCGAAGATTTCCATGCGAGTCTTGTTGGAGAGCGGCTGATCCTGACCAACGACCATGTCATCTCGCCCGCGCCCGAAAAGTACCAAAGCGCTCCACCCCTTCCGGTCGAGAAGGCCGAAGTATCGTTTGAGGTGCTGTCCAAATCGCGCGGCGAATGCCGCATGAATGCGCGGAATATTGTATGGTCCTCTGGGTCTCAGGACCATGATGCCTGCCTTGTCCGGCTGGAGGGCGAGTTGCCCGAAGCGCTCGCTCCACTGACACTGGTGGATCACATCCCCTCCGTCGATCCAGACGCTCCAGAGGGGATTTTCATTGTTGGCCACCCCGGTGGGCGCACCCTGTCCTACTCGATACAGAACAACGAGCTATTGGACCACGACTGCAAGGGAGTGACGACTGATCCACGGCGCATCCACTATTTCACCCCGACCGAGCCAGGCAGTTCCGGCAGCCCGGCGATGAACTCGGACCTTGACGTGATCGGCCTTCACCATGCCGGTGCCAAATACATGAGCCGCCTTAACGGGCAGGAGGGCACATATCCCGCAAACGAAGCAATGTGGATCCGCTCGATCCGGCTAGCAGCCCGAAGCGATCTGGAAGCAGGCCGCAGTCGCTTTACGTGATCAGGGTCCTGATAACGGCAGACACCTTCTGCTTGAACTCGTTGGCGATAAGGTCGCTGCCCTTCTGCTGCACAAGGAGGAACCGCTCCGCTACGAAGTCGAACGGCAGGTCCGAGGTCCATTCCTTGTCCTCACGGATCGGAAGCCAGCGGTGATCGACCCAGACTTCGTGGCCTCGTCCCAGGAAAAGAGCGCGATCGGGTTGTTGAATCCGCTTTTTTCAGACACTCCGGATGATCCTCGTAACCTCTCGATCGGCACGATGGACGAAGGCGAAGGAGACCTCCGCCGTCCGCAGCGACCCGGGCTGCATCGGATCAGAGAGTTTCGTCTTCAACACCACCGGTGCCTGCGCGGCTCCGTTGCTCTGCTCTCGAGTAGCCTCGAAAAACCAAATGACCCATGAGATCGCCTTAACCAGCGTGCCGAGCTGCTGCGTCCGCCGGGGCGTGAGGCAAATCCAGTACTGAACTCCTTGTTCATCACGTCGAATACGCGCAAGCGCTCCACGCCGAACCGAATTGGAACGATGATCGCTTAGGACTTCACCTGCAGATGTTTCGAAGATAGGATCCCAGGAGGTTGGCCGTTCGGGTAATAGGGTCCGCTTGGGGGGCTAATCGATGGCTCGTATTTTTATTTCGCATTCAAGCAAGGACGCTGAAGCATCTTCATGGATAATGTCCTGGTTGTCAAAACAGGGCTTCGAAACGCCGTTTCTTGACTTCGACAAGCACTCGGGCATTCCGCCTGGGGCAGATTGGGAGCGGACGCTCTATCGTGAGATTGATCTAGCCGAAGCCGTGATTGTCGTGCACACGCCAAACTGGCTGGCATCAAAATGGTGCTTCGCCGAGTTCACGCAGTCCCGCGCACTCGGAAAGCCGATATTCCCGATAATTCAATCCCCCACCGGAGAGCGGTGGATCAGCAGCGATATTCAGGTGCTCGATCTCACGAAGGACCGGGAGGGTGGGCTCCAGTCACTTTCCACGGAGCTGACCCAGATCGCGTTGAACGCACAGGGCGGCTTCCATTGGGATCCTTCGCGTCCGCCCTACCCGGGGCTGCGGTCCTTCACGGAAGAGGACGCCGCAATATTTTTCGGTCGTGATGACGAAGTCCGCCAATTGATCGAGCGTCTGAACGCGCGGCGTGCCAAAGGCGGTGCCCGTCTCGTGGTGGTCCTGGGCTCCTCCGGTTCGGGTAAGTCATCCTTGATGCGTGCCGGCGTCATTCCGAGGCTGAAGCGCGTTCCGGGGTCATGGATCGTGATGACGAGCATGCGACCGCAGACGCACCCCATCGATCAGCTTGCTGTCGCCTTGGCCACTGCAACCGACGATGCCCGGCACTGGCGCACCATGCGTGACAGGCTTCTGGCCGAAGATCCTGTGCAGCTGATGTCGGAAGTGGCCCACGATATTCGCGCCCTTCAGGGCAACACGACCGCGCATATCCTGTTGCCGGTCGATCAGGCCGAGGAACTGTTCACCATGGCGGAAAAGGTGCAGGCCGACCGTTTCCTGGCAGTGCTGAGCGAAGCTTTGAAAGCCGACATACCGCTCCTGCCGCTCCTTACCATGCGGTCGGATCACCTGGGGGATCTTCAGTCTGCGAGCGCCCTGACGGTTCGCCTAGACGAGATTTCGCTGGGACCGATGCCGCTTGCTCGGATTCCGCAAATCATCGAGGGGCCGGCGCGGGTTGCGGGGCTTGGTATCGAAGAGGAGTTCGTGCATCAAGCCGCCCGCGATGCGGAAACCGAGGATGCGCTGCCGCTGCTCGCCTTCGCGCTCAGCGAACTCTACGACAAGGCGTCGAGAGACAATTACCTTGGCCTCGAAGAGTATCTCTCGCTGGGCGACAACAGGCTTGGCCTGTCCCCGCTCGAAAATGCGGTCCGGCGCCGGGCGGAGGATGTCATCGACGAGGCGCAGCCGACGGAGAATGAACTCACTGCGCTGAGGGACGCTTTCGTGCCGGCGATGGTGCGCGTAAACGACGAAGGCCAGTATGTGCGCCAGCCGGCGCAATGGTCCGCCCTGCCGCCCAAGTCGCATTTGCTGCTCGAAAAGCTCGCCGCGGCACGCCTTCTCGTGCTGCGCAAAGACGTGGACGAACGCGTAGTGGAGGTCGCTCACGAAGCGTTGCTACGAAACTGGCCGCTTCTCAGGGGTTGGCTTGACGAGGCGCGGGATTTCCTGCGCGGCCGGCAGCAGATGGGGATCTATCTGCGGGACTGGAAGGCGGCACCGGAGAGCGAGAAGGATGCGGCACTCCTGTCCGGGTTGCGTCTGAGCCGGGCGGAGGTCTGGCTGCACGAACGAAGGGATCAGCTTTCTGCCGAAGAACGAGGGTTGATCGAAGCCAGCATAGCTAAGCGCGACGCCGAGGCCGCAAAGAAACTCCGCGTCCGCAAGCGCATTCGCCAGGGTGTCGCTGCCGCCTTCGTAACCACGTTTGGGTTGATGCTGTTGGCCGGCGGCCAATGGGCGATCGCCGAAAGTCAGCAACGCATCGCGCGGAGCAATGCCGAAAAGCTGGACATGTCGGTCAGAGAAATGCTGGAAAGCCTATCAATCGATCAGGCACTGGGCACCACGGACGGCGTCGTTCTGGGAAACATCGAGACCCACTCCGAAGATTGGTTCGAACTCCTGGAGGGGAGGACAGTCGGCTGGGTCGACGCCTCCACCGGCCGGTCAGACGTCACCCCGTTCATTGCCGCGCGGACTTTCGGCAACGGTCGGGTCATTGCGGCAGGACATGACGGGATCGTCGTTCTGTGCGACAACTATACCTACGATTGCGACGAGACGCGCAGCACGCGGGTTCAGGCCTTCTTTCTGAACATGCTCACGAGCTGGCTTGCTTACGGGAGCCTCAGTCAGGATCGCAGCGTTTTCGACAGCCTCTTCGGTGAAGAAAGCATCGAAACGATCGATGTCGCGATCGCGACAGGCCATTGCCAGATTACGCCCGACATGGTTCCCGAGGTGGGCGAAGCGCTGGTGACGACGCTTTCGTCCTTTGCGGGTCATAAGGTGCACATTCTCGACGTGCCCTTGACCGCGGAAAAGCTTGAAGGCATGGACGTGTTGATCGTCGGGAATGCCTGGGGCAACATCGCGCCAGAAGAAATCGCGGCGGTGCGGGGCTTTGTCGAAAACGGCGGCGGGCTGCTCGCCGCAGGTCTCGGTTGGTCCTGGCGTGATCACTCGAACGAGCCGTTCGGCTTCCAAGCCTGCCCCGATCGCTCCAAGATGAGAGGTCAGAATGTCGCGGATCTCTCCACCTATCCGATGAACCGGCTTCTGCAGCCGTTCCAAGCCCAGTTCGGCATAGGAAGTATTTTCCCATGAAGTGTCCTGGCGAGCGGAGCCGTCCATACGTGACAGCACCGATCAGCTGGTTCTCGCCTCCTCCAGCGCCTGTTCCAGCTCCTCGATCCATGTTGTGTCGTCGCCGCGGCCGGCGCGGGCCTCGCGGATGAGGAGGAGGTTACGGGCCGTTGTCTCTGCCTGCCTGCCCTCGGGCAGGCAGGCCAGGGCATCGGCGAGCGCTGCTCGAGCTGCGTCCTCGTCGCGGGACAGCACGGCGAGCTCGAGAAGGGTGGCGTGGTCCCAGTAGTCGGGCCGGCCCATCTTAATCTTGCCCTGGACGGCATAGCGGACGACTGGCAGGAGGTCCCGCTGTGCTGGGTCCGGCGGCTCTTTGAGCTCCATCAGCGTCACCGCGTTCACACCGGGATAGGCGTCGCGCCAGTCGGTTTCGAAGCCCTTGCGATAAGTGTCGATGGCCTTGCTGAGGAGGCCGCGGGCAAGCGCTTTTTGGCCGGCCTTGGACGCCTTGTCCCAGCGGTCCTTGTAGACCCGGCCGAGGATGCCGTAGGTTTCACTCGACGGCCCGCGCCGTTCGATCAGACGCAGGAGAACCTTTTCCGCCTCCTCGCCCTTGTCGGCGCGATTGAGAGCGAGCCCAAACTGCTCCTGGATCATCACGGTCCCAGCCAAGTGTTTGGGCAGCACCGCGGCGAGGCGGATCATCTCGTCCCACGCCGAGACGGCGCGATAGGAGAGGAAGAGGTCTACCAGCACGCCCGCTGGCTCGTCCTCAAGCGAGCCGACCCCGGCCTCAACCGCCATTACGGCCTGGACCGTCTTGTTGCGCCTGGCCTGGGCCAAAGCCTCCTTGATCCGTTCGCTATAGGCTACCTGGTCGCGGAACACGTCGGTCTTGGTGTGATCTATCTCCGGAAAGTCGTCGACCAGCTGGTAGACCGGGCTGTCAACGGCACCGCTCCGCGCCTCGCGCAGCTTCTGTGTCAGAGCCTCGCGGTCTGCGTCGACCGCGGTTGGCTTGCCACCGCGATCGAGGTGGTAGGGCAGCGCCCGCAACAGCGCCACATCGAACGGCAGCTGCGCCCCGCCCTTGGCGAACACCAGCTGTGTCGTCCGCGGCTTGACGGCGTGCCGCACGCCAAGCTCGTAGAAGACATTGGCATTGGCGGTAGTGAGGTCGGCCACGGCGTACTCGCACAAGATCAACCGCTCGAACATCGGCTTGTGGATCACCCCACCCGTCTGCTCCTCATCCGCGCGGATCGGCTCGAGATCGGCCGCGACGGTCGCCGGCTTGATTAGCTCGGCATAGACCGCATCGAAGTCGATAACTCCGCCGCGTCCGTCCGGCTTTTGCCCGAACGGCATTAGGATGAAGCAAAGCGGCTTGGCTGTCATCGCCAACTCCCTTGAGCCGCAGTCAACATGACACCAACGCGGTCTGAATTCCAGCCGTGTCGGTGCTTCGGCAGCGTTTCGACACCTCCAGACGCTTGCTTCGAAACGCTCTCCAGGAAAGAGCCACAATTCGCGGTGGATCAATGCACCTAACCCCGCATTCCCCAAGCAATCCTCTGATTTCGCTGTCGTGACTGAAATATTCTCCATATAAATCATGATATTGATGGCTTCGAGGGGGCCGCTTCATGGATCACACGAGGGTGCGGGCTCGCAGCGAGCAGATCGGGACGATTTCGACCTCCGCTTTCGGCTGGAGTTCCGGCGCGCGCAGATCAGTTCGGACGTTTGCCTCTTGGATATGCCAGAGCTCAGGACGCACTCGGGCATTGTCAGAAGAATCTGATCTGCTAGACTTTTGACGAGGAATTTCACCGGTCGACGCTGCAGCCTGCTTGGCTACGGCGCAGCAAAAAAAAGGGTTTTGACCATTCGCTCACTGAAGTGGACATTGCACGACAGCCTCCACTCTTTCCGCTGAAAATGCCGATGGGGGCAGTCCACTCGAGCTTGAGTTCTTCTAAGGCAAACTCGGATGGGAAAGTGCTTTCGTTGGCTAGGAGGACCCGGACCCAGTGTTCCCTAATTTCGAACGGCCTTCAGACATGGATGGGGTGGTATTCGCTTCCATGTTGGATGCTGCTTGGCAGAACCATTTTGGAGCCAGACTCACAAAGGCGCGGTTTGCAGTCTCGAAGTCCGCCTGATCGGCCGTTGCAGCTGATCGACCTCGTCGGTAGCTGAACGGCACTACGTTAGCACGCCTCACGTCGGCGAAATCGGCGACCTACCGTATTGAGGAACGCCATCATGAATATCTACATCTCATCTACACAGGTTGACCTTGCCGAGTACCGCGCTCAGGTGGCTAAGTCGTTGCGGCAAACCGGTCACACGGTTCTCCAGATGGAGGAGTATACGGCTGAGGAGACCCGCCCCCTCGACAGGTGTGTGAAGGACGTAGCCTCGGCTGATCTCTATGTCGGCATCTTCGCGTGGCGGTACGGCTACGTCCCGAAACCAGTTCCAGGATTGCTAGATCTGCCTCCGGGAATTATCCCGGGTGAAACGTCTATCACTGAGGCCGAGTACCTTGCCGCTGAAGCAATCCCAAGGCTGATCTTCCTTCTTGCCGACTCGGTCGCGTGGCCTCCGACCCAAATGGATGCACACACCGCCGAGGACGCGGGAAAGACGATCAAGCGGCTTCGGGCCGATCTGAGCGAGAAGCACCTGGCAGCCTTCTTCACCTCCCCGGATCACCTTGCGCGAGAGGTCTTGTCTGCGGTCCGTCGGCAGGAACTCTCTACACAACTAGAGTTGAAGAGCCTGCAAGCAGCGGATGCCCATCGGTGGATGATGAATCCGGAATCGCCCGCGCCTCATGGGCTTTACGATTCGACAATGATGTCAATCACAGAACAGATACAGATGTTCGATGACGAGACTTACATGATTATCGACCTGGGTGGCGGCAGGAGCTGGTGGTCCACTCGCCTGTACTTTTTGGCCTCACTGCTGGTGGATTTGACGGACGTCCGGCTGCTTGTCTTCGTCGATAACGAGAAACACCTCTTTGGGGTGTCAAACGCTCTCGCGGTGCGAGACATCTTGGCAGGGAGTGTGCCCGCTATCCGTAGCTACGAAATGCGCCTGGCTAACGAGAGCATGCTGCCAGATCTTGAGGCAGAGCTGAATCGGAGGGGCGCGGCGTGGGAGGCGGAGATGCAGCTCGTGGGCGGGGAGCCCTCAGTGAAGACCTGGGTCAGAAAGCAGGAACTCAGACGATTCCTTGGCGCTTCGTTGATTCAGCGCGCCGTGGACTGGTCAAAGGATGACAAGGGCCAAGGAGGTCATATCCTCGAGGTCGTCGATCAGATTATCAAGTGGCCGCAGGACCTTGTGCCACTGGTTCGGGATGGGAAGTTCCATAAGGTAGTCGTGCGCGACGCACTAACCGAGGAGGTGGCCAGAATCTTCCTCAACGAACGCCTTCGAACTCGAGTCTAAGTAAGTGTCGCCGCGGCGAGAGTGGCGGTTGGAGCCGGGCGACAGCCTACGATGGCCGCGGCGAGGCTTTGTCAGAGGAAAGTCGTCTGAAAGGCGTGTGATCGCTCGGTTGTTGGGTTGCGCGGCTCGGTTTCACGGCACTTGCCCTAAAAGGAATGTTTACTTATGCCCTCAAAAGGGGGTTGAGGGGCGACCAAGCAGGCAGAAGGTCGATTCCGCTGCCAGAACCTGTTCTGGCTACGAACCGAGAACGCGTCCAGACCCCAGCCAACGCTCTGATCCGGGATAACCGTTGCTAGCAGCCATCTAGGGCTTGATCAAAACGGATACTCTTACACCACCAATCGCGTGTTTGGCGGACATCAACGCCTCGAACAATTACTTGGGAAACCCGGTCAGGGCTTGTACGATCATAAGGTGTGGCGACGTCGCGTGATAGGACCGTCGAATGAAGGTATTTCTTGCCCATGCGTCTAGCGACGTCCGTGAATCCGACGGAATTGCAGTGGGCTTGCGCCAGAACGGCCACAAAGTGTTCTTTGCTGATGACGATCTGCCAGCAGGCGGAAATTATGACGAACGGATCAAACGGGCAATCGAAGACAGCGATCTTTTCCTGTTTGCCGTCAGCCCGGACTCCGTAGCGGATGGGCGCTTTACCCGAAGCGAATTGCGGTTCGCGCGGGAAAAGTGGCCCGACCCAACCGGCAGAATTCTCCCGGTCATGGTTAAGCCGACCCCGATGGCCGCCATCCCGCCCTATCTTGCACGGGTAACAGTCTTGAAGCCAGAAGGCGATCTCGTCACAGAGGTGCTAAGTGAGGTCGCCCGCATCCATAAGACGCATCGGAACCGGCGGCTGCTTCCAGTGGCAGCAAGCATCATTGTGATGGCCGCCGCAATGGCAGTGTATTTCTGGTGGACCTCTGAAGAAGTCCTTTCCGTGACTCTTCCGGAAGCGGTCTTGGTCGAGCGATCGATTTTCAACCGCGGCGATCAGTTTCTGATCAAAGCAACATTCCGGAACGGGGGTAGTGCTACAGAGGACGTTTCTGCCACCTCACTGAAGCTGTCCAATGCGGATGTGCGGGTCGACACATCAAGTTGGCCGCCCGAACCCATTTCGCTGGGGCCAAACGAAGCAGTGACGAGTTGGCTTTACACAAGGTTCACGGATTCCGACAACACCCCGATATCCGGCCAACTGCCAGAAACGAACTGGCAGCTTTGCTACGCTTGGGGTGGCAGCGAGAGTTGCACGAAAACGCAACCATGGACCGTAGCACCAGACAACTCGAAACCTCAATTCGTAGCAGCGCCGGAGACTCTTAGAACATCCGCAACTGCCGTTGTAGCCCGGGGAAGCGAATTCTTCATCGCCGCGACCAGGCCCGGTCGTATTGTGCGTCTCCGAGATAACGAGACAGGCGGGGAGGAACAGTCGATTGTCGGCGACCCGGTAGATATTGCCTTCGGGTGGTTCAAGGCATCCCCGGATAAGCCATTTACGGCCGCGCTCTTCGTTGCAGTGCGTGCCCCGGACTCTATTGAGGTCTTTGATGCCCTAAGCCTAGATAGCCTCGCGCGATTTCCTATTGATCTGACTCAAGCGAAAGCGGTTTCAGGCCTGCCCAAGCTTTCCACCCAACCAAGGGACCTGGCAATCGACGCAAGCGGATCTATTTGGCTGTTGACAGGCGGCGGTACCGGTGAACCTGGACTTGCACGACGCTCACCCGACGGGCGGTGGGAAATTCCCCCATATTTCGAAGAATTGGCTTTCAATGCTTCAGAAATGCGTTTGCGCATGTCGAACGGCAGGATTTGGGCAACTTTAACAAGAACTACCCCTTCGTCTTTATTTCTTCTTGAAAACAATCAGCTCTCAGCCTTTGACGGGCATAGCTTCGACGTGGTTTCCTGTGCCAAGGATATAGTAGCCGGGGCGGCCGACGGAATCGTTCTGCGAGACTGCGACGGAAATCTTGTAGAGGTAGCTGACACGCAACAGAAACTGTCATTTGTGGCAGATTTCGGGAAGACGCCCCGACAGCTCATTGAAGATTATGGTGGGCCAGAGTTCTGGATTGTCGAGCTGCTCAAGCATCCAGTCAGCTCGATGATCGTCGGCGCCTACACCATCTATGAAACAGGAGGCGGACCCGCGGCCCCAATCCTTTCATTGCTTGCGGCCTCCCCGGAGAATTCCGCCACCCGTGAACTGCTTTTGGTGGACGATGCAGAAGTCGTCGATATGGCAACGACTGCGAATCGCGCCTTGGTGCTAATGAAGGACAGGACCGGCAATCGCGATGCGATATTTGTGCCTTGGACTGAGCAACCATAGCGCTCGGTTTTGACATTTGCCATTTCCCCTGCGCCGCTGACGTGTCTCATGCCCTTGCCCTCGAGATAAGCGTGAAGAGCCTCGGCGATGTGGCACGAACCACTTTCGGTGTGCAGGCGCGCTAGCATTGTCAGATTAGAGTGGGAAGCTCACCGTCTTCCATGCACTACCTAAGGCGGCCAGTCGAATCTCCTTGTTGGTGTTGTCGGAAAAAACTTGAGTGAGCCCGCCATTGTACCCCGCTAACCTGCCCGTATGGCCAAGCGTTCCCCGTTCCGGTACTTCAAGATTAGCCTGGAGGTCATCCGACTGGCTGTGATGCTTTACATCGGCTACCCATTGTTGCTGGGCAACGTCGAAGACATGCTGCACGAGCGTGCGGTCGACATCAGCCACGAGACTTTGCGGTACTTGTTGAGCCGGTTCGGCTTTATCAGATTAGTCTGCTTAGCTACAACTTGCTCGGTTAGTCTCACGCAGAGCGCGCTGCAAGGCTTTTCGCCTTACAAGATTTAATGTTAGGCCCGCCCGATAGAGGGGGGAGCGGGAAACGGCGATCCAGTCTGAATACTCTGGCAGAGCCCGCGTTCGCGCAGGAGATCCTCAACATTGCGCAGCCACAACGGGTAAAGGACGTCGAGCATTACCGCCAGGCGGTTGATCTCCGGGCTGGTTGTGAAGTACCTAAAGGGGGAGCGCTGTGTCATCCGGTGAGGCTACGGGGTAGCTGTCGGTCTCATGCCAAGTTCTTCTGACAACACCTGAGCATCTCATGTCGGTCCTTACCGCTCAACAAAGAATCTAACACCGACCCCGTGGCTCTCAATTCACGAGCAATGGCGCGATGCTATTGAGGTTGCGCGACTCAACGCACTGATTACAGGATCAGGGGTAGACAGAGGAGTGAACGATGCGGTTCGACTGGCAGCTTGCGAACGAGCATTTGGCGATGCGGTATCCCGACAACGTTCGCGGATATGGGGCTTGGCAGGAGTTTGTGAAAACGATCCTTGACCTCTCACCTGACAAGAGCGCTAAAGACTTGCCGGCCCTGCATGACAATATGCTGGAACTCTTCAACGGTGTCCCGCCAGCGCAAGGCGGATCGGCTTTACCCACCGTGTTCGTTTCCCATCAACGCGCGGACGCGGGCAGCGCCGAGCGGATCGCTTGGCTGGCATGCGAGAGCGGGCTCGATTACTGGCTCGACATTCACGACCCTGTGCTGAGTCTCGCGACCAACACGATCCCACTTTCCGACCCGCGCTATCCGCTGATCGTTGCAGCAATCATAGAGATGGCGTTGCTCAACAGCAGCTATCTGATTGCCGTGCATACCAGTACCAGTCTCGCCTCGCGCTGGGTACCTTACGAATTTGGGCGTGCACGGGATAGAAACATCCGGTCGCAGAACTGCGGCGGTTGGTTTTGCCCCGCGACGACCATCGGGCTGCACGGTGACTACGTGCGGCTAGCCCAGGTTACACAGGGCGGGGAGCATCTGCTGAATAGTTGGCTTGCAGCATGGTCTAACGGGCGGCCGCCGCTCAGTTGGTCGCTTCCATCGCAACCCGCCCCACTGCCCTAGCGGCCTTGTCTGCGCCGAAGTGCCAGCAGTGGCCCGGTCAAGCTAGGGCGCGTCTCATCCGGCGAATAGGAAGCGCAAACTTTCCGTGATCCGATCCCAAGCGGACACCGGCCGACAGACATCCTCGCTGTTCCGTCCAGCCAGGATTGGCGCAGCGCGGATGTCTTCGGCGTCGAGGATTGAAAGGGCACCACCAAGACGATCCTTGCATATCCTGCTAATCAGTTCGGCACCGGTAAGCGTGAAAGCCAAAGCAACCGGAATGTCCAAGCCGGTTGGTGTGCCTTCGCCATCAAGGACGCTTAGAACGGTATCTCCCTCAACGAGAGCAATGCCGTATTGCGGCGTTTGAGAAGCGTCGAAGGACGCTAACTCTAGCCCGGAAGCTAGGTCGTGGACCGTCACGACGCCATAGACATTTCCCTGGGCCGAGCGCTTTCCGTTCGCAGATGTGACTGTTTCGAGCCGGAAATCGGTATGACTGTAGGTAAAGTCGGCGACGTCATTAACAAGACCCACTCCGAAGTTGATTTTCAGGAAGGATGTCCAGTTTTCCGCCCCACCCGGCCCCCAGATCCTGACTGCGGCATCGTCATTCCCACCAGTCGCGAAAAGCCTGCCATCGGGCGCGGCGGCGAACGATCTGGCTTGCTGCATCGAAGAGCCGAATGTGGCCGTCTCCACCCATGTACCGTTCGGCGCTTCGGTCCAAAGCGTCACAGCGCTGTCGCCGGTGTCTGCGAGAAACATATTTCCTGCTTCAGTCAGGAATACTCCGTTGGAGATGCCTTTTCCCGATCCTATCAATACGCCGGGCGTCCACTTCCCATCTGGATCGAGGGATGCCAAACGCAACTCACCTATCGCCGTCCCAAGCAATCGGTTTCCCCAGGCAGAGAATGCCAAGCGCCGAACCTCGTAAGAGAAAAATGAGCTCTGGTCGGAAGCATGGAATCTTCCGCCAGGCTCTCGTTCAAATAGTCCGACGCTTCCGTCAATGTATCCGATCGCGATCTGCAAGCTGTCTCTGGATACAGCAATCGCGGTAGGTACTTGCGCAACCGCTGGAAGGGCCTGATGCCAAACCCAACCTTCGGCGACGTGACGCCAGATCTCGGCTGAGCCATCGGCGTAGCCAATCACGGCAAGCGTGCCGTCGGTTGAAGTCTCAAAGGCGCGGATCGTATCAGTCTCGCGACCGAAGGGATGAGACCTCTTCCAGACTCCAGCGTTTTGCTGCCAGAACGAGATTGCATTGCCCGACGATGGCAATGTAAGCACGCCTGCGCCATCTCCTACGAAGCGGGCCGCAAGGAGTTGCTCGCCAGTCTCGATGGCGGATGCGTCTTCCTTCCAACCTTCGGTCCCCCGAGAGTAAATCCGCACAGTCTCGTCTTGCGAGGCACTCAGAAGCTGCTGCGAGGCAGCATCAAATGCGACCGAATAGACACTGAAATGGTGGTCACGGAATTCAGCGCGGAGCGGGCTGGAGTAATATGCTCGGATCAACGTCGGCTCAGCTTCAGGTGCAATCGGGGATATCATCGTCTGCGACGCACTCAGTACCCCGAAACGGAGGGCGCGGCCTGGATCACCAGCTTCGGACGCGCCACGCGCGAGCGCCGCGAGGACCGAGGAAGCTTGCAGATTTACCGATCGCGCCTGGAAAAAGAGCGATAGACTGTATATTGCGAAGACTGCGACAACAGCGACAGTCGTCGCCACTATGCGCCGGATAGAGCGCTGCCGGTCTCGACGTTTCAGGCGGTCGTAGTCCACTTTCAGCAATCCCGCCAAGATCTTCAACAGCGAGTCATGACGGCCGTGGGCCCTTAGATCGATGGCAAGCGGTTCTGCGGAATTAGCCTCACCCTCGCCGGGCAGGTCGAAGGCTGGCGGGAAGCAGTTTGCCCAGGTATCGTGAGGTATTCCATCCACTATCAGGCCGAAGATACGCTCGCCACGACCCAACGCCTGAAACTGGCGTATCTCCTTGTCGACCCAGTGGCTCTGCGCGCTTCGAGGACTGCATATCACAATCATTGCATCTGAACGGGATAGCGCATCTGTGATCGCTGCGCCAAGATCGGCGCTCGCGGCAAGTTCTGCGTCATCGCGGAACACCGGGCGGAGGCTGCGATCACCGGTGCCAAGTGCGCGCGGAATCCTGTACCCCTCAAGCGCGCCATGCAGCCAAATACCCCAACGCTTGTCGGCGTGGCTGTAGCTGATGAAGGCCCGAAAGCGATGACTGCCTTCCCTTTGCATCGGAATGACTCCAAACCCCGTTCGCCGACCACAAGGATAGCGCTGCTTCTACTCCATCCGTGCCCCACTTTCGGACAAGCGAGAAAAGAAGGTAGCAGGTGACGTCGGACCTCGGTAACTTTACCAACTGCCGAGTTTGGTAGTAGAGGCTTTGTGGTGCAATGCGCTCAGTCGCGTATGCTCCAGACATCGACCGAACGACCAAGCTTAACCCGCAGCCAGTAGCCGAAGACCATTAGCGCAGCAGCGGCATGCAGCAATGTCGTGGTGAAGGGCTCTATAAGCACAGCCAGCGGACTACTGCGACGCCCTGCTACCCACAAGCCAAGAACACGCTGGCAATAGACTAGGGGCAGCCACAATGCCGTGCTTGACCAGATCGCGTCCTGATACCCGCCCGTACCGAAGATCAGCATGGCTAGCGCTGTCAGAGCCAGCGCGGGCAAAAAAACGCTCAGGAACACAAAATTCGGATAGACAGCCCAGATGAAGGCAAGTGCTTTGCCCCGCCGCGGTAGGTGACGAAAGATGTTTTGGTAGTGCCCCAAGCACCACCGCCGCCGCTGCGCCAACAAATGGCGCAAGTTCTGCGGGGGATCGGTCCAAGCTACCGCACCCGCTGCATGCACGGTCGCCCGGCCCCGCGCAGCCAAACACAGAGTGGCGTCGACATCTTCAGTTACAGTCGCATCGGCGAATCCGCCTATCGCAGCCAGCGCATCGGCCCGCCATAAAGAGGCCGCACCCGGCGCAACCGAAACCGCACGAACTAAGCTTTGTCCCCTGCGTTCAAAGTTTAGCGCAGCGTCGTATTCCACGCCCTGAATCTCGACGAACAACAGTGTTGTGGGCATAACAGACACATCAAAAGCCACTACATCTACGCTTCTGTCCCGCTCCAGTCGGGCAAGACCCTGAGCCACCGCTGCTGGGTCGACGCGGGTGTCGGCATCGATAGTCAGAACATAGGGTGTCGTGACCGCCGAAAGACCGCAGTTCAGCGCTCGTGCCTTTCCGATGTTCGTAGGCAGGGTGATCAACTGCGTGCGTGGTACATCTGCCAGCAGCCGCCCAGCGATGGCGCTGCTTGTATCAGTTGACCCATCATCCACAACCACCAGCCAGGCACCTTGCGCCACACTGGCGAGCGTACAGGTAAGCACTTCGGCCAAGACTCCCGCTTCGTCTCGCGCGGGGATGATTATGGTGACCTTCGACAGATCACCGATAGGCACTGGACGCCCGATCCGCAGCGACAGGACAGATAACACCGCAACAAAAAACAGCCGGAACAATGCGATCCAGATCAGACACAGAAACACAAATCCCGCCATATTGAATTCCTTGGTCGCATGGCTGATACTAACACATATCAGTACCACCGGATATCAACCAAGGCATGATCACTCGATCTCCCAGCTTCTTTAAACGGACTGTCCGGGCCACGGTGATTGGGGTGGGGCCACTACTTCTTTGCGATGTTGGACCAACTGCCGCGCAACCAGAGACAGACCTGGTCTGCACACTTTCCGCCAAAATACTTGGCGACACGGGCGACGCCAACGTCGTTACCTTCGCTGCTCGTGTCGATTGTTCTCCTAGTATGATACCACCTACTCAGAGCGACGAAGCTCCCGTCTCCAACATGACACAACTTCAGTTTTACGGTACAGAGCACGAGCGGGTGATTGTCGGTGCCAGCCTTACCGAAGAAGCCCCCTCCGTCGCGGGCGAGGTTGATAATCCCCGACCCGATTTCGACTTCCCCATCCGCTTTATCACTATTGCCGCTGCGGGCGACGGAACGCAGTGGAGCTTTGCCGCCGAAACCACCAAGGTGGCAGACTACGGCCACCTGATTATGCGGGTATGGAACCCTTCCGCTCTGGCTGATTGCACACAAGGCCGTGATGGCTGCGAGAAGTTTGGTTATATCCTTCTATGGGACCAGCGCCGGGCAGAAGGCGCTCTGGAGCTTGTCATACCGTGAGCCGCATCTTCCTCAGCTATGCGCGTGAGGATGCAGTTGCCGCTCTAGAGGTCTTTAGTTGGCTGGAGGGAAACGGCTGGAAAGATGACGTCTTCCGCGACGACCATCCCCAACATGGTATAACTGGTGGTAAAGCTTGGCGCGATGCTTTGCGCAATGCCGCTGGCCGCTGTGAGGCGGTGGTCATCCTGATCTCTCGAAGTTGGCTTGACTCGCCTATGTGTTGGTCTGAATTTGAAATGGCTGAGCGGTATCACAAGGCCATTCTGCCAGTAGTGCTCGACGGCGAACTGGAATACTCTGAGATACCGGTTCGCATCACGAACTCGTATCAGTTGATCGACCGCGCCAAATCACCGGACGAAGAATTCCACCAGCGACTGCGCAATGCACTGTCGCAATCAGGCACCGGACCCGAATCCTTCGCTCTGCCAGTCGATGCGCATCCCTACCCCGGCCTTGGCGCACTGACAGCAAACGATGCTGCTCTTTTTTTTGGTCGCGACGTCGAAGTGATGCAGTCGACCGAAATGATCCGCGATATTCGAGCGACAGGTCAGCAAAAGATGCTGATGATCCTCGGAAGTAGTGGATCGGGCAAGTCCTCGCTCTTGCGGGCAGGTATATGGCCGCGGCTGAATCGCGACGACCGCAACTTCTTGGCGCTGCCAGTGATAAGGCCGGTCAATGCGGTTCTCACTGGCGAAGCTGGGCTGTGGCGCTCCTTGGCTCAGATCTTAACCGATAAGCGATGGGCACCGCACTTGGCCCCTCGAACGCCACGAACCCGCGCCGCGTTGGCGCGCGCTATAGAAGGCAGCAATCCGGAAGGTCTACTATCGGTGCTTGATGCGCTCCGTACCGCTGCCGCCAAAGCCCAGTTGAACGCGGGCGAAGCATTGCCCGAAGTAGTTATACCGATCGATCAAGCAGAAGAGCTCTTTAGTTCAGAGGGCCGCGAACAGGCAGACCGATTCCTTGACCTCCTGCGCCCACTCCTCGCCGATGAATCAGGGGTAGCAGTTGTGTTGACCATGCGGTCAGACCTTGTACCACGACTACAAACGGACCCACGTTTTGTTCAAGAAGCATTGCGTTTGTTCAATCTGCCACCGATGCCCGCCACTTCATTACCTCAGGTAATTGAGGGACCGGCAGAGCGTATGGGGCTATTCGTTGACCCTCTTCTGACCAGTGCTTTACTAACTGATTCACGTGGCGCAGATGCATTGCCGCTCCTGGCATTCACACTGCGCGAGTTGTTCGATGGCCGACATGATTTGGACAGGATGACGTTGGCCGACTACGAGAGCATTGGCGGTGTGCGTATGGCGATCCAGTCCACCGCACAAAGGGCACGCGCAGAGACGCTCGCTTCTGGTGTGCCCGCAGCCGACTACAATGGGCTTTTGCAACGAAGTTTCATTCCCCATCTTGTGCGGATCAATGAATCCGGCCAGCCCGCTCGCCGGGTAGTTCGACTGACCGAGTTTGATGCTGATTGCTTGCCCGTGATCCACAATCTGGTGGCTCAGCGCTTGCTTGTCAGCGGGACCGACGGCACTTTTTCAACGGTTGAAATCGCGCACGAAGCAGTATTGCGCGAGTGGCCTGAAGTCGAGGCTTTGGTCGCTCAGCATCGGGACTACCTTGCATGGCGCGAGCAAGTCTCGCGCCAGCAGGCCGAACACCAGGCGGGTCGCGGCGATCTGCTGACGGGTCGAGCACTTGCAATCGCACTAGACTTTGTCGAAGAGTTTGGCCACACAACCGCAGTCGATGTGCAGGCCTTTGTGAGTGCTTCGCAAGAAGCATTTGAAGCCGACCGCATAGCACGCGAGGCTGAACGTGAACGTGTTCGCCAAGCCGAGGTGGAAGCGGCCCAGACCCGCGCCCGCGAAGCCCGTCGAAACTCTTGGCGAATTGGGATCTTCGCAAGCGTCGTCTCAATCTTGGCAATTGGCTTGGGCGTTGTAATGTGGCAGGCCAACATAGCCAATGAGGCGGCCGAGCGCGAGGCGCTAGTAACTGAATCATTGCGTCTTGCCGCGCAAGCGCAAGAACTAGCAGGCCAGTCCAGCTGGCCCGCAGGTCGTGCAATCGCCTGGCTTGCGTTGCCGCATGACGCCGAGCTTTCTGAACGACCAATCACAGACGAAGCCGCCACAGCCATTTACAGAAATGGAGCCGAAGTAATTCTAGATGATACGACAGTATATGAAGCAATATATGCTCCGACTGGACCTTTTCTTTTATTGATGTCGGAGAAAAGCGGTCGGGTGCGAGTTCTCAACACTGTGACGCAACAAGTGCTGATCGACCAGACTCTGCGAGGTTGGACTAGCTGGGTTGGTCAAGCACCAAATGTCGAGGAGCCATACGAAAAGCCCAGTACGGGTAAGCTTCGCCACCCGGTCTTTTCATCGGATGGCCAGTTCTTGTCGGTATTGCATGGTGATGGAGCGGTTGAAGTTTGGCAGATTTCAGATGGAAGCATAGTCGGAAGCGCTCTCTATGATCCGACTGACATTGCGGTTATCCTATCTCAGGATGGAAGCTTGCTGCTGCGGATATCGACTGAGAGTCGGCTTACGCTAGTTGACTTGCGAGCCGGAGATGAGCTACTGGATCTGGGTCATTATGAGCCGAGCTCTGAGAACTTCGGGCCCAGCTCCATAGACAACCTATTTGTAGACCCATCCCAAAGGATTCTTTGGGTGTCCGAGCGCGACAGTAAGGGATATCCAACCCTCATTGCCTTCGACCGTGCCACTGCCTCTGAGCTTGGCAGGATTAGTATTGGAAATGATAGTCAATTCGCAGTAGATCCAGATGCGGGTGCTCTAATTTTGAATTGCGGTTTAAACAACCCCACTACGATTACAGATGTCAAGGAAGCACTAGCGGTAACTGGGCCCATCGACCCTGAGGCGCAACAGCTTGGGTTGAAGTTCATATATCCGGCGGCATCTGGTTTTGTCCTTACTCCCGTCTCCGGTGGGTACAGCTACGGAGAAGATCCGGAATATGAGAGTGAATGCGCGACCAGTGGCGATAGTCGCTTGGCTATCTTGAACTATGGCGATCGGCTTGTCCTTTTTGACATGGTGACTTCGCAAATCGAGGAAGTCACAGGCCGGATTCCGCAGTTTCTTACCAGCAATTTCGTCGACCACTACTCTGGAGTTCTTGAGACTAACTTTCGTTTCCCTTTCGGCCTGAGTCATGACGGAAGTGTGGTCTATGGAATTGTTGGCTCTTCGGGATCGACGGGGAGCCGAGCCCTGGTCTTCCATTACGTCGGCAGTGGCGAACTGATTGCTCGCATTGAGCCTTCGCCTCGGATCAGAGATTTCTTGGTCGACAATGCGGCTCGCACTGCAGTGGTCGAAACCATAGATGGAGCGGTTTCTGTGTGGGATGTTGCGACCGGGGTAAAGCTTTCTGATGTGAGAGGCCCAAATCTTGAGGGCGAGGAACCTGACTATTCTAGTTATGAGAATATCCAGATCGAACCCTCAGGGAATAGCCTCAATATCATATACGGCGAGCAAGGGGATTATGGTTGGGTAACCAATACTGGGACAATTTTGTACCGTATACGGCCCGATGCAACTCAGCTGGTTATGTCCGAAGCAAGCTATCGCGCCGGGCATATTCTGGGTGGGGGCTCGGGGGCAATTCTTGGCACTACTAGTGGCTTGATTGAGCATCGTGGGCTGGACGGAAAACTGCTTGCACAAGTGGAGGTACACACCGGCGCGGTGGTGAGTCTGGTGCCTGCGGGTGGCGAGATCTTGACGGCAGGCTGGGACGGGGTGGTTGCCGCGCTGAATCGGTCCAACCTAACCGTTCAAAGCCTTGTTCACGCACATGACACTGCTGTATCAGCCCTGATCGCTACGCCTGATGGCGAGTTGATCGCGACGGGCGCGCGAGACGGGGCACTGGCCATTTGGTCCGGCGGCCTTACCGCTTCACCGCTTCTCCTTTCGGGCCATGATGCGTCGATTTCGCAACTACTATTCACCGTGGCGGACGATGGTCTGATCAGTGCAAGCCATGATGGGCGTATCCTGCTGCACGACATCGCAACTGGAGAGACCCGAACAGAGATCGTCGCAACCGGCCCCCCGGTTTGGGACATGGTTGCCGTTCCAGGGTCAGATCTAATTGTTGCCTCGCGCGGCTCCGGAGAGGTTATCGCGTGGGACCAGCCCGGCACCACTTTTCCGCGCTGGAAGTTGAACTTGAGCAGCCGAGTTCGCACTCTGGCAGTAGATCTGGCAGGACGGCACTTGGCTTTGGGACTGGAAGACGGCCGCGTGCTTGTAAAGAACGACCCCGCTGCAGGTAGCTCCCCATTCTCAAATGAGCTGCGTTCATTTGACGGCCACCGCTCTGCCATAGTTGGCTTAGCTTTCATTAATAAAGGAGCACTATTGGCCGGCATTTCGCGCGACCGAACCCTTCGACTCTGGGACGTCGAGACTGGCCGCCAGGTCGCTGTTTGGGAAAGCTCAGGAAACATACCACTCGCGCTGTTGGCTGAGGCGGAGGGACGGAACGCTATCACACTGTTCGATGACAATCTCATCGAGTTTTGGCGACTTCCTGGCGCCACACTACGTGAAGTGATCGCCGATGTAGGCCAGACGCTGGCCCTTTTCCCGCCAATTCCCTTTGCTTTATGTGACCAACTACGCGTGACTGGCATTCCGGGGGCAGCGCGGGTCTGCGCCCCACCCGAATAGCGACGCAGTGGCTCACGGACGGAACTGGTCTGCAGCCAGCGTTGAATGCTTGGGCATGGAACTTTTTGTGGAGAATCCCATAGGTCGACGCACCGCTCGCAACTTTACAGTTTTCACTGAACAAGGCGAACACAAGCGGACCAGTTCATGGCGCATGGTCATCCGGCAACAGCCGATCACCCGGCACGCCCGCCGCGCGCTCATCCCATGGCCCTCCACCAGATGCGCGACCGCTTGCCGCTTCGCGGCGGGCACTACCATTCCCTTCCAAGCAGATCCTTCAGCGCCGCATTGTCGAGCATCGCTTCGGCGAGGAGCCGATTCAGGCGGGCGTTTTCGTCCTCAATGCCCCTCAGGCGCTTGGCCTCGCTAACATCCATTCCGCCATACTTGGCCTTCCACTTTCAGACGGTCGCATCGCTGACGCCGCACTTGCGGCACAGATCGGCGACGGAAACGCCTGCCTCATGTTCCTTCAAAATGCCGATAATCTTGTCTTCGGTGAACCTGGTGCGCTTCATCTCTGGTCCTTTCGGTTTGGCCGGCGTCTACCTCAAACTGGATTAGGTGAAGGCGGGAACGTCAGAGGGGGCAACGTCATCACTCGTCAACGTTTTCCGCCGGCGTTCTGGTTGACACAGTGTTGACACGGCACGGAAACGCAGAAAGCCGCCCAGTTGGGAGGCTCTTAAGCGATTCATCTCGTGTGTAAATTTGGTTGCGGGGACAGGATTTGAACCTGTGACCTTCAGGTTATGAGCCTGACGAGCTACCGGGCTGCTCCACCCCGCGCCAGGGTTGTCCGATGGTGTGTTATCGGACCGGTATTGTCATCGTTTATCAGTGAGGTGTCTCT
>JBKDYO010000210.1:0-29442 GCA_046305855.1 Paracoccaceae bacterium | reverse complement strand
GGACACCCCGGCGATCTGGCTGCTGACCGGCCCGAATATGGCCGGTAAATCCACTTTCCTCCGTCAGAACGCCCTCATCGCCCTTCTCGCCCAGGCCGGCTCCCACGTCCCGGCGACCCAGGCCCGCATCGGCCTCGTCTCCCAGCTTTTCAGCCGGGTCGGAGCCTCCGACGACCTTGCCCGCGGCCGGTCGACCTTCATGGTCGAGATGGTCGAAACCGCAGCCATCCTGAATCAGGCCGACGACCGCGCGCTGGTGATCCTGGACGAAATCGGCCGTGGCACCGCCACCTATGACGGCCTCTCCATCGCCTGGGCCACCCTCGAACACCTGCACGAGGTCAACCGCTCCCGCGCACTTTTCGCCACGCATTACCACGAGATGACGGCGCTGGCGGGCAAGCTGCCCGGCGTGAAAAACGCCACCGTCACGGTCAAGGAATGGGAAGGCGAGGTCATCTTCCTGCACGAGGTCCGCGAAGGCGCGGCCGACCGCAGCTATGGCGTTCAGGTCGCCCGGCTGGCGGGTCTGCCGCACTCGGTCATCGAGCGGGCCAAGGTCGTGCTGGAGGCGCTGGAGAAGGGTGAACGTGAGGGCGGCAAGCAAGCCACGCTGATCGACGACCTACCGCTGTTTCGTGCGGCACCCGCCCCTCTACCCCCGCAAAAGCAGAAGGTTTCAGCGGTTGAGGAACGGCTGAAGGACATCCACCCGGACGAACTTACCCCGATGGAGGCCCTGAAACTGATCTATGAAATCAAGGGGCTGGCGTAGGGTGCGCTGTAGCGCACCCTACGAATTACCCCGCCGTGTTCGACGACACCCCGACCTGCGCCGGGCGCAGCAAGCGGTCGTGCAGCAGGAAGCCCTCGGTCGCAACCTGAATGATCTGCCCCGCCTTCGTCCCCGGCAGCGGAGCCTCGAACATGGCCTGGTGCAATTGCGGGTCGAACTGGTCGCCCACTTCCGGCGAAATCATCGTGATGCCGTGCTTCGTCATCACATTGGTCAGCTCGCGCAGGGTCAGCTCGACCCCTTCGATCAGCGCTGCCGAAGCCGCCCGGGTCTCCTCCGGGATCGCCTGAATCGCCCGGTTCAGGTTGTCGTAGACCGGCAGCAGGTCACGCGCCAACCGCGTCCCGCCGTACATCTCGGCCTCTTTCCGGTCCCGCTCCGCCCGCTTGCGCGAATTCTCGGCATCGGCAAGCACGCGCATGAACTTGTCGCGCAGCTCGTCACGCTCGGCCCGCAGGATCTCAAGCTCGCCCGCGTCGGTTTCAAACTCTTCCAGCTCCACCTGCGAGGCGGTGGTTTCTTCCTGCGACATGCGTCCGTCCTTTTCAGCCCTTGCCGCGGTCACTGACCAGGCGGCCCACCAGCTGGGCGGTGTAATCGACGATCGGAACGATACGGCCGTAGTTCAGCCGAGTCGGACCGATGACGCCCACCGCGCCAATGATTTTCCGATCAGCGTTCATATAGGGAGAAACCACGAGACTTGAACCGGAAAGTGAGAAAAGCTTGTTCTCTGAACCGATAAAAATGCGCACACCCTCGCCCGCTTCGGTCAGGTGCAGGAACTCGGCGATGTCGCGCTTGCGCTCCAGATCGTCGAACAGCACGCGAATACGGTCGATTTCCTGCTGATCCGCCGCCTCGCCGATCAGGTTGGACCGACCGCGCACGATCAGGCGCTCCGAAGGTTCGCCCGCGTTCTCCCACAGGGCGAGGCCGCTTTCGACCAGTTCCCGCGCCAGCGAATCGATCTCTTGCCGCCGCTTGGCGATCTCCGAAACGATATTGGCCCGCAATTCGGACAGCGTCCGCCCTTCGGCCAAGGCGTTCAGGAAATTCGCGGCCTCACGCATCGAGGATGGGGTCTGCCCTGGCGGCGGGACGAAAACACGGTTTTCGACTTGCCCATCGGCAAAAACCAGCACCACCAGCGCCCGGTCCAGGCCCAGGCTGACAAACTCGATATGCCGGATCGCCGCTTCCCGTTTCGGCGACAAGACCACGCTCGCCCCCCGGGTGATCACAGACAGCGCCGCACCAACCTCGTCCAGCAGTGTCGCAACATCATGGTCGTTCACGCCCAGTGTCGCGTCGATCTTCTCCTGATCCTCGGGCGCGACCTGGCCAACCTCCAGCAGGCTGTCAACGAACATCCGCAGCCCCGCCTGTGTGGGAATTCGCCCGGCCGAGATATGCGGGCTATCCAGCAGACCGAGATACTCCAGATCCTGCATGACATTGCGCACCGTCGCGGCCGAGACCTTCTCGGACAGCGTGCGGGTCAGCGTGCGGGACCCGACGGGTTCGCCCGACGTCAGATAGCCTTCGACCACGCGGCGGAAAACCTCACGTGTCCGGTCATTCATGTCGCTGAGGATGGGTTGCGCGCTTGTCATAGGTTCAGCAATCGGCCTTGCATCCGGTGCCTGTGGTTGCATATGTGGCCGCATTCCAGCGAAAGGTCCAGCAATGCGCCCCTCAGGCAGAAAACTAAGCGATCTGCGCGCGGTTTCAATCGAAACCAACGTGATGCGACATGCCGAAGGGTCCTGCCTGATCAAGATGGGCGACACGCATGTGCTCTGCTCGGCCACGATCGAGGACAAGGCGCCCCCGTTCCTGAAGAACACCGGCCAGGGCTGGGTGACGGCGGAATACGGGATGCTGCCCCGGGCGACGAACTCACGTACCCGGCGTGAAGCTGCGGCCGGTAAGCAATCTGGCCGCACACAGGAAATTCAAAGGCTTATCGGGCGGTCGCTCCGCGCGGGCGTGGACCGGCAGGCTTTGGGCGAACGGCAGATCGTTGTCGACTGCGACGTGATCCAGGCCGACGGCGGCACCCGCTGCGCTTCGATCACCGGTGGCTGGGTCGCGCTACGCCTGGCGATGAACAAACTCCTGACCTCGGGCGTGATTGTCTCGGACCCGATCTTGGACCATGTCTCCGCCGTCTCCTGCGGGATTTATGCCGGTCAGCCGGTCTTGGACCTCGACTACCCCGAGGATTCGGCCGCTGGAACTGACGGCAACTTCGTCATGACGGGCGCAGGCAAGCTGATCGAAGTGCAGATGTCCGCCGAGGGCTCCGCCTTCAGCCAGGACGAGCTTTTGCAACTCCTCGACCTCGCCCGCGCGGGCAACGCCGCTCTTGTTGCGGCGCAACGGGCAGCGCTGGGCCTCTAGATGCTGAAGCGCGGGGATCGTTTGCTGGTCGCCACGCACAACCGTGGCAAGCTGGAAGAGATTGCCGATCTCCTCGCCCCCTTCGACGTCACTGTCGTCGGGGCCGGAGACCTTGGCCTCCCCGAACCCGAAGAGACCGAGACCACCTTCGTCGGCAACGCCCGCCTCAAGGCCCACGCGGCCGCAAAGGCCTCGGGCCTCGTAGCCTTGGCAGATGACTCCGGGTTGGCGGTCGATGCCCTCGGCGGGGCACCCGGTGTCTTCACCGCCGACTGGGCCACCACGTCAAAAGGCCGCGACTTCGCCGTCGGGATGGAACGCGTCTGGCGCGAGCTTGAGGCCATCAAAGCCCCCGAACCCCGCACCGCCCAATTCTGCTGTACCCTGGTCCTTGCCGCTCCTGACGGCCAAGACCTTGTCTTCGAAGGCAAATCCCCCGGCCGCCTCGTCTGGCCCGGTCGCGGCGAACAGGGCCACGGCTTCGACCCCATCTTCATGCCCGACGGCTACACCCAGACCTTCGGCGAGATGGATCGCTGGGAGAAGAACCGCCTCTCCCACCGGGCCGACGCTTTCCAGAAACTCGTTGCGGCCCTGTTCCCGTAAATGGATGACTGGCGCCACGCCGGCTTCGGCCTGTATATACACTGGCCCTTCTGCCAGTCGAAATGCCCCTACTGCGACTTCAACAGCCACGTAACCGCCCGCATCGACCAGTCCCGCTGGCTGACCGCCTTCCAATCCGAAATCGACCGGGTGGGCGCCCTCACCGAAGGCCGCATCCTCAACACCATCTTCTTCGGCGGCGGCACGCCTTCGCTGATGGAGGCCGCCACCGTCCAAGGCATCCTTGACCGCATCCGCGATACCTGGACCCTCGCGAACGACGTCGAAATCACTCTGGAAGCCAATCCCGGCTCGGTCGAGGCCGCACGCTTCGACGGCTATGCAAAGGCGGGCGTCAACCGGGTTTCCCTTGGAATTCAATCCCTTGACCCAGAAGACCTCCGTCGTCTCGGCCGGATGCACTCCGTCGAAGAAGCCTCGAAGGCCATCGCCATCGCCCAGTCCACCTTCGACCGCGTTTCGATCGACCTGATCTACGCCCGCCAAAACCAGACACTCGCCGCCTGGCGCGATGAACTCCGCCGCGCTCTCGACTTCGGCACCTCGCACCTCTCGCTCTACCAGTTGACCATCGAGGACGGCACGGTCTTCGGCCAGATGCACGCCAAGAACCTGCTTCGCGGCCTGCCCGAGGAAGACCTCTCCGCCGACATGTTCGAACTGACGCAAGAGATCACCCGCAACGCCGGGTTGCCCGCATACGAGGTGTCGAATCACGCCCGACCCGGCGACGAATCACGTCACAACCTGATTTACTGGCGCATGGGCGACTATGCGGGAATCGGCCCCGGGGCGCATGGCCGACTCACTCTCGATTCGGCCCGATTCGCAACCGAAGCCGAACGGATGCCCGCACCCTGGCTTGACCGCACCCTGGCCCGGCCAGGCTCTGCCGAAACCACGGATCGCGTTTCTCCTGAGGACCGCGCCGCCGAGTATCTGATGTTCGCCCTGCGGCTCCGGGAAGGCGCGTCCATCAACCGCTATGAGGCACTTGCAGGTGCACCGCTCTCCGCCGCAGCGCTTTCCGAGATGACCGCGCTCGGCTTCCTTCAGCAGGACGGCGATGTCCTCCGCACGACCGAAACCGGCGTGATGATGCTGAACGGCATTCTCCGCGCCCTGCTGGCAGACCGGCAGAGCGCAGGCTAATCAATCTTCATCTGGTAGCTGCGACAGGATCCGACACAATCTGTCGAGATCATCCAGCGAAGCATAACGGATCGTCAGCTCTCCGCCCTCACTGCCGGCAACATGGTCAATGCGGACGGGCAGCTTCAGATTGGCCGACAGGTCCGCCTCCAAGACCCGTGTGTCTGCATCCCGTTCTGGACTGTCCGTGGATTTCGGAGCCACTGGTTTTGCCGAGTCCTGCGCCTTCATAAGCCGTTCGGTTTCCCGTACGGACAGGCCCTTTGCGACAATTTGGGCAGCGATGTCCGCGGCCTTTGGGCTCCCAATCAGCGCACGCGCATGCCCGGCAGTCAGCGCACCATCGCGCACCATGTCCTGAACTTCAGTGGGCAGCGTCAGCAGTCGAAGCAAGTTGGCAACATGGCTGCGGCTTTTGCTAAGCGCTTCGGCGAGCTTTTCCTGCGTGTGACCGAATCGAGTCATCAGCTGGCGAAACCCCAGAGCCTCTTCGATCGCATTCAGGTCTTCGCGCTGGATGTTTTCGATTATGGCGACTTCCAGGACCTCTGTGTCGCTAAGGTCCCGTACGACAACGGGAACTTCGTGCAGTTGGGCCAGTTGCGCCGCTCGCCAGCGCCGCTCGCCCGCGACGATTTCGTAGGCGTCGCGCCCTGGCTTGCGGCGCACGATCAGCGGCTGGATCACGCCCTTTTGCCGAATCGAATCGGCCAGGCTCTCCAGTTCATCCTGCTTGAAGTCCATCCGCGGCTGCTGGGGGTTCGGTTCCAGCTTTTCGACAGGCAGATGCTGTTCGGCGCGACGCGGCGAATGCATCTGGTCGGGGCCAGCCAAGTGGACATCCGCCATCAGGGCAGACAGCCCACGCCCCAGCCCACGCTTTTCATTCTTGCTGCTCATGGGTCAGGCCTCTGATTCTGCGTGAATTTGGCGCCGCTCGGCGATTTCCTTTGCCAGGGCGCGGTAAGCCTCGGCCCCCTTCGAGGCTGGATCATACGTCAGGACAGGAAGCGCGTAGGACGGGGCCTCGCTGATTCTGACATTGCGGGGAATCGTTGTGCGCAGCACAAGCTCACCCATGTTCGCCCGCGCATCTGCTTCCACTTGGGCGGTCAACCTGTTGCGTCGATCATGCATGGTCAACACAACCCCTTCGATCCGCAGGTCCGGATTTGCAGATCTACGCACATCACGAATCGTCAGCATAAGTTGCGACAAGCCTTCGAGAGCGAAGAACTCGCACTGCAGCGGAACAAGAACCGAATCGCAAGCAACAAGCGCATTCACTGTCAGAAGGCTCAAGGCGGGCGGGCAGTCGATCAGGATGTAGTCAAAGCCGTAGGCGTCCATTTCCGGCCGGCGCAGAGCGTCATGAAGCAAGAAACTGCGCTTTTCCTTCGAGACGATGTCGAGATCAGCCGACGACAAGTCCGCGTTCGCAGGTATGATCATTACGTCCGGAAGTCCGGTCTCGATCACTACATCCTGTAGGCTCGCGCCGTCGACAATCAAGTCATAGCTCGTCTTCTTCCGAACATCCGGACGAACGCCGAGCCCGGTAGACGAGTTGCCTTGCGGATCAATATCGACAAGCAGCACTTTCCTGCCAAGCTCAGCAAGGCCTGCAGCAAGATTGATAGCTGTCGTTGTCTTGCCAACGCCGCCCTTCTGGTTCGCGAGCGCAAGAATGTGTGGCCGCGCGCTGTCAGTCTTGTTTTGCACGATGGATATTCCTGATCTCTAGAATTGCTGCTGCAGAGTCTGACAGGCTTTTGTGTACTTCTGCGTCAAAGGCCCAGGCTTTCCGAGCATCTGCGATCTCTTCTGCAAAGCGCGCGCCTTTCGGAAAGATTGCAACACCCGAGGGCTTCAAGTGTTTGGCAGCGAAAGGCAGAAGGTCTGCCAGGGCTGCAAGTGCTCGTGCTGACACCACGTCTGCGTTTGCTGGTTCGATTGCTTCGACGCGCTCGCTGCGAACAGTGGCGTCCAAGCCAAGCGCTTGAGCTGCCTGTCGCAGGAATGTTGCTTTTCGTTGGTCTGACTCGACAAGTGTAACACGCAAGCTCGGCTGCTTCTCGCGCGCTACGACTGCTACGACAAGGCCCGGAAAGCCCCCGCCAGAACCAATGTCGAGCCAAGTCCGCGCGTTCTGAGGGCAGAACGCAAAAAGCTGCGCTGAATCAACAATGTGTCGCTGCCACAAGTCAGCAAGCGTTGCTTTGCTGACTAAGTTGACAGCTGTCGTCCAGCGCCGGACAAGTTGCTCAAGCTGTTCGAGAGCTGCAAATGTTTCACGTGAAACACTCAAGCTCGCAATAGTGGCGTCTTCGGGCGGACTCATCCTGCCAAGCGCTCACTCTGAGGTCTGCGCAACTGTGCTAGCAGCAGCAAGAGCGCTGCAGGAGTAACGCCTTCGATTCGCGACGCGCTTAGAATCGTGTCCGGCTGCGCTTTCGCGAGTTTCTGCTTCAGCTCATTCGACAGCCCCGAAATCTGCGCATAGTCAAAACCGCTTGGAATGCGCTGCGATTCCTGGCGCTGCAAGTCAGCGACTTCCTTCGCTTGCCTGTCTGAATACTGGTCGTAAGTCGCGTCGATCTGCAGCTGGTCCAGAACGGCGGACTCAATGCCCTGATAGGCCGCTACTGCAGGGACAATCACAGCTAAGTCCACGCCCGGCAACGACAATGCGTCATAAGCTGACCGTCTTGCTCCCGACTGACTTACGCTTACTCCAACAGCGCTCAAGTCCTTGGCGCTTATCCATGCGGCCGACAGCGTAGCGCGAGCCGATTCCAGCGATTCGCGCTTGGATTCGAAGGCACGGAAACGCGACTCACTCACACAGCCCGCTGCAATCCCGACAGGCGTCAAGCGCCGGTCAGCGTTGTCAGCGCGGACAGTCAAGCGAAACTCCGCTCGGGACGTGAACATCCGATAGGGCTCCGTCACGCCGCGCGTGGTCAAGTCGTCGACCATGACACCAATGTAGCTGCCTGTCCGGCTGAACTCGACAGGCTGACGATCACTAGCGGCAGCAGCAGCGTTCAGACCCGCTACTACCCCTTGTGCAGCCGCTTCTTCGTACCCTGTTGTGCCGTTGATCTGCCCGGCAAAGTACAAGCCCGCCACAGCGCGGGTTTCCAGTGTCCGATGCAGCCCCCGCGGATCGAAGTAGTCGTACTCGATGGCATAGCCGGGCTGGAGAATCACAGTCCGCTCCAGCCCCGGAATCGTCCGGATATAAGCGTGCTGAACCTCCTCGGGCAGCGACGTGCTCAGCCCGTTCGGATAGACCGTATAGTCGTCCAGCCCCTCCGGCTCCAGGAACACCTGGTGGGAGGCCTTGTCCGCAAAGCGCACGACCTTGTCTTCAATGGATGGGCAGTAGCGCGGGCCGACGCCCTCGATGTGACCACCATACATTGCGGAACGGCTCAAGTTGTCCCGCACGATCTGGTGAGTCGCTTCGGAGGTATGCGTGATCCCGCAAGAGATCTGCCGCGCTTCGGGGCGAGTGTTCAGGAAAGAAAACACTGTCGGGACATCATCCCCCGGCTGGCTGTCCAGCTGTGCCCAGTCAATTGTCCGCCCGTCCAGCCGGGGAGGTGTGCCCGTTTTCAGCCGCCCCACTGGCAACGCCAGCTCGGCCAGTTGTGCTGCCAGCAGCTTCGACGGCGAATCGCCCATGCGACCGCCCGACATCCGCCGGTCGCCAATGTGGATCACACCGTTCAGGAACGTCCCTGCCGTCAGCACAACGCGGCCGGACGACAGTTCCACACCCGACGCCAGCACCACCCCAGCCACAGCGCCACCCACGAGACGCAGCCCAGCGACTTCGCCCTCGATCACATCCAGCCCGGGCGTTGCCTGCAACTCGGCCCGCATCGCCTCACGGTACAAGCGCCGGTCAATCTGCGCCCGTGGTCCCTGCACGGCCGGCCCCTTGCGGCGGTTCAGCAGCCGAAACTGAATCCCCGCCCTGTCCGCCATCCGGCCCATCACGCCATCCAGCGCATCGATCTCGCGCACAAGGTGGCCCTTGCCCAGCCCGCCAATCGCCGGGTTGCAGGACATCGCCCCAAGCGTTTCGATCCGCAGCGTAACCAAGGCAGTCGACACACCCATCCGGGCCGCAGCAGCAGCAGCTTCAGCGCCCGCATGGCCGCCGCCGATTACGATGACATCGTAGTGTTTCACGTGGAACACCCTTCACTTGCCGATGCAGAAGCTGGCGAAAATCTCGCCGAGGAGGTCGTCGACATCTACGCGACCGACAAGCGCATCCAGCGCTCGCACAGCCTGCCGCAAATGCTCCGCCGCTAGCTCGACGCGCGAGTCGGGTCTTACCACTTCCGCCCGTGACTCGGCCAGAGAGCGAATTGCTGTTGTGACAGCGACGCGATGTCTTTCGCGCACAAGAACACCAGCACGGCCGACACGGCCCCCCAGGATTTCCCCGATCCGCGCCATCAGTTCGGGCACGCCTGCGCCAGTCTTGCCAGAAACAGCCAGCCCGTCCCTACCTGATATTGTGTCTGACTTTCCCAGAACGACTAGATCATCGTCCTGCGGCTCCAACCCCGGCACTGCAGATCCATCAGTCAGGAACAGGCGCAAATCCGCTGCTTCGGCCCGCGCAAGCGCTCGATCGATGCCGGCCTGTTCCAGCCGATCCTCGGTTTCCCGCAAGCCCGCTGTGTCAAGGAACGTCACCGGCAGCCCGGCAATCTCCATCCTCACTTCGATCACGTCGCGCGTCGTGCCCGCAATCTCGGACGTAATCGCGGCCTCACGCCCCGCTAGCTGGTTCAGCAGTGTCGACTTTCCGGCATTGGGCGCACCCACGATGGCGACCTCGAACCCGTCCCGGATACGCTCTGCTGCTGCGACCCCCGCGGCCTCACGCCCAAGGTCCAGCATCAGCCCGTCGATCAGCGACAGCACTTCGGGCGAGACGTCGACCGGCACATCCTCATCCGCGAAATCGATGGTGGCTTCCAGAAGGGCCCCAGCCCGGATCAGATCGCGCCTCCAGCCTTCGACCTTGTCGCCGACGGACCCCGAAAGGACCCGTACTGCTTGGCGTCGCTGGGCTTCGGTCTCGGCATCGATCAGATCGGCCAAGCCCTCGACTTGGGCCAAGTCCAGGACGCCGTTTTCCAGTGCGCGGCGGGTGAACTCTCCCGGTTCGGCCAGGCGTAGCCCCGGCTGGTCAGCCAAGGCCCGCAGCACCGCGCCCACGACCGCAGGGCCGCCGTGGCAGTGCAACTCCACTACGGCTTCACCAGTGAAGCTTCCGCCTTCCGCAAAGGTCAGGACCAGCGCCTCGTCCAGCAGCTCTCCGTCCCAGGTCAGCCGCCGCAGCCCTGCCACACGCGACTCTGGCAGGCGGCCGCACAGGGCCGCTCCGGCCGCAAAGGCCAGAGGTCCCGAGATCCGCACGACAGCGAGGCCCGATCGACCCCGCGCCGTGGCGAGGGCATAGATCGTGTCCATCGCCGCCCTGCCTTTAGGTGTTCATCGATTCGAAGAAGTCGGAGTTGGACTTGGTCTGCTTCAGCTTGCCGATCAGGAACTCGATGGCGTCCGTCGTACCCATCGGGTTCAGGATACGGCGAAGGACGTAGGTCTTCTGCAGGTCCATCTTGTCGACCAAGAGGTCCTCTTTCCGGGTGCCGGACTTGAGGATGTCCATCGCCGGGAACACGCGCTTGTCGGCAACCTTGCGGTCCAGCACGATTTCCGAGTTTCCTGTGCCTTTGAATTCTTCGAAGATCACTTCGTCCATCCGGCTGCCGGTGTCGATCAGCGCGGTGGCGATGATGGTCAGCGACCCTCCCTCTTCGATGTTCCGCGCCGCACCAAAGAACCGCTTCGGGCGTTGCAGAGCGTTGGCGTCCACACCGCCGGTCAGGACCTTGCCCGAGGACGGGACCACGGTGTTGAAGGCACGTCCCAGACGGGTGATCGAGTCCAGAAGGATCACCACGTCGCGCTTGTGTTCGACGAGGCGCTTGGCTTTCTCGATCACCATCTCAGCCACCGCGACGTGCCGCGTTGCCGGTTCGTCGAAGGTCGAGGCGACAACCTCGCCCTTCACAGTGCGCTGCATGTCAGTGACTTCCTCGGGGCGTTCGTCGATCAGAAGGACGATCAGATAGCACTCCGGGTGGTTCTGCGCGATCGAGTTGGCGATGTTCTGCAACAGCACCGTCTTGCCGGTGCGCGGCGGGGCGACGATCAGCCCGCGCTGGCCTTTGCCGATGGGGGCAACCAGGTCGATGATCCGGGCCGAACGGTCCTTGATCGTCGGATCCTCGACTTCCATCTTCAGCCGCTCATCGGGGTAAAGGGGCGTCAGGTTGTCGAAGTGGACCTTGTGCTTGGCCTTTTCCGGGTCGTCGAAGTTGATCCGCGTGACCTTGGTCATGCTGAAATACTTCTCGTTTTCCTTCGGGGCCTGCATCAGGCCTTCGATGGTGTCGCCAGTGCGCAAGCTGAACACCCGCAGGATCTCGGGCGAGACGTAGATGTCATCCGGACCCGGCAGGTAGTTGGCCGAAGGCGACCGCAGGAACCCGAACCCGTCCTGCAGCACTTCCAGCACGCCGTCGCCACCGATTTCCCAGCCTTCCTCGGCATGCTCTTTCAGGATCGAGAACATCATCTCGCCCTTGCGCATCGAGGGGGCGTTCTCGATCTCCCACTCCTCGGCCATGGCCAGAAGATCGGCCGGGGTCTTGGCCTTGAGTTCGGAGAGGTTCAAGCGTTCGACAGTCATGGAATACCTTTGGGCGGACCTCGCCCGTCAGGGGGGTCTCAGCGGATTTGGGACGGGAAGTGCGATGGGCCGGACGGCCCTGCAACGCCGCACCTAAGGGCAGGCGCGGCAAAAGTCAATCAGAAGCGGGTGATGACCGCGAAGACGATGACCAGCATCAGAATGGTCGGGACCTCGTTCATCAGCCGGTAGGTCCGTCCGTTGCGGATGTTGGTGCCCGCCAGGAACTCCTTCCGGCGCAGGCCCAGCCAGTGGTGGAACCAGGTCATGGCAAGGACAGACCCGGCCTTGACCCAGGACCAGGGTGCCGACCAGTCCACCACACCCGGGGTAAACACCAGCGCAAGCCCGAACACCCAGGTCGCCACCATGGCCGGATTCATGATCCCGCGCAGAAGCCGCCGCTCCATCGTCTGGAACATCTGGTCCGTCGGCGATCCGGCTTCGACTTGCTCGACGTGGTACACGAACAACCGGGGCAGATAGAAGATCCCCGCCATCCACGAGATCACCGACACCACATGCAGCGACTTCGTCACCAGATACCAGTCGGCCAGAAAATCCGTGATCATCGCGAGCATCTTGTCCACCAGAAGGCCGTTGGTCTTCCTTCTATAAAGAAAGAATGAAAGAAGGAATGTGGATGATGTAGGGCCTGTGCAGAACGGGATTTCTTCTTTCGCCCCCAGACACGTCCACAGGGATCGACCTGGGGAAAAGGGCGGGATAAGATCCACACGACACCACGGTCTCCAATATTTACACGCAAAAACAGTACCTTGCGGAAGATTCCCGCCGCTGACGATCCACACCCTCCCGTCACCCCCATCCCCGCATAACCTGTTCTCCCGTCCCGCGTGACAAGCCCGTGCACAGCGGGATATCTCTGGCCCAAACCCTGCCGACCGTGCCACATGCCCACAGACCCCCCTGCGACCTGGCTTTCACCCCCGCCATGGCCCCAGGAACAAACCGCGGATATCCACAGCCCCCATGATCCTCGCCTCCACCTCGCCCACCCGGCTCCAGATGCTCCGCGCGGCGGGTCTGGACCCCACGCCCGTCGCCCCCCGCGTGGACGAAGCCTCCATCCGCGATGCCCTTGTCGCCGAGGGCGCGCATCCCCGCGACATCGCCGACGCCCTGGCCGAGATGAAGGCCCGCAAGGTCGCCGAGAAGCATCCCACCGATCTTGTCCTCGGCTGTGATCAGGTCCTCGCCCTTGACCGCGAAACCTTCGCCAAGCCCGAAACCCCCGACGAAGCGCGCGCCCAGCTCCGCCAGCTACGGGGCAAGACCCACAAGCTTCTCTCCGCCCTCGTCGTCTACGAAAACGCCGAACCCGTCTGGCGCTTCGTCGGTGAGGCCCGGCTGACCATGCACCCGATCTCGGACGCCTACCTGAATGACTACGTCACCCGGAACTGGGACAGCATCCGCCACTCGGTTGGTTGCTACAAGGTCGAGGAAGAAGGCGTCCGCCTCTTCTCGGCCATCACCGGCGACCATTTCACCATTCTTGGCCTGCCGCTTTTGCCGCTGTTGGCATGGCTCGGCAACCGGGGCATGATCGCCACATGACCGACCATCCCCGCATCCCGCTTGCCGCTGTCCTCGGCCACCCGATCGCCCACAGCCGCAGCCCCGCGCTGCACGGCTATTGGCTGAAGCGTTATGGCATCCAGGGACATTACATCCCCATCGACATCGCCCCGGTCGAGCTGAAAGAGCTGATCCGAACCCTTCCGCGCCTCGGCTTTGTCGGCGCGAACGTGACCATCCCGCACAAGGAAGCGATCCTTCAGATCGCGGATGTCGTCACCGACCGGGCAGCCCTCATCGGGGCGGCCAACACGCTCATCTTCCGCAAGGACGGCAAGATCCACGCCGACAACACCGACGGCTCTGGCTTCATTGCCAACTTGCGCCAGCACGCCCCGACCTGGGCCCCATCTTCGGGTCCCGCCGTGGTGCTGGGTGCAGGCGGCGCCGCCCGCGCTGTTGTCGCCGCGCTGATCGAGGTCGGTGTGCCCGAAATCCGTATCGCCAACCGCACGCGCACCCGTGCCGATGCCATCCGGTCGGACTTTGGCGCAAAGATTCACGTCCATGAATGGGTTCAGGCTCCGAACCTGCTGGACGACGCCGTGACGGTGATCAACACCACCTCGCTCGGGATGACGGGCAAGGCAGACTTTCGCGTAAGCCTGCACCGGCTGAACCCCGGCGCGCTCTGCAACGACCTCGTCTACACGCCCCTGAAGACCCAATTCCTGATCGAGGCCGAGGAGCGTGGCGCCACTGTCGTCGACGGCCTTGGCATGCTCCTCCATCAAGCCGCCCCCGGCTTCGAACGCTGGTTCGGACAGCGTCCCGAAGTCGACGAGGCCACCCGCAAAGCCGTCCTTTCTGCATGAGCTTCGTCCTCGGCCTTACCGGGTCCATCGGCATGGGCAAATCGACCACGGCGCAGATGTTCGCTGACGAAGGCCTTCCGGTCTGGGACGCCGACGCCACCGTTCATCGCCTTTATCAACCCGGCCAGCCCGCTGCACTTGCCATCGGGGCGCTGTTCCCCGGGGCCATCGATGCCGGCGGTGGCGTCAATCGCGCCGCGCTTCGCGGGTTGATCCAGGCCGATCCAAAGGTCCTCGACCGCCTCAACGCCGCCGTCCACCCCCTTGTTGCAGCCGACCGCGCCGCCTTCCTTCAGGCCCATGAAACCGCCGACATCCTCCTCCTCGACGTGCCGCTGCTTTTCGAGATCGGACTCGACAAGACCTGCGACGCTGTTGCTGTCGTCTCGGTTCCGACAGAGGTTCAGCGCGACCGCGTTCTCGCCCGTGGCGAAATGACCGAGGCAGAGTTCCAGACGATCCTGTCCCGCCAGATGCCCGATGCCGATAAGCGTGCCCGGGCCGATTACATCATCCCAACGACCAGCCTTGAAGCTGCCCGGCAGGCAGTGAAAGATGTGCTGGCAGACATTCGGCGGGCCCAAGATGCGTGAAATCGTCCTCGACACCGAAACCACCGGCTTCGAGCCCGCCGAAGGCCACCGCATCGTCGAAATCGGCGCGTTGGAGCTGTTCAACCACCTGCCCACCGGCCGGACCTATCACCAGTACATCAACCCCGAACGCGGCATGCCCGTTGGCGCGTTCGAGGTGCACGGCATCGGCCACGACATCCTGGAAACCCCCGGCAAACCCGTTCCCGGCGGCGTGACGCTTCGTGACAAGCCGGTCTTCGCCCGGATTGGCAAGGCCTTCCTGGATTTCATCGGCGAGGCGCAGCTTGTGATCCACAATGCCGCCTTCGACATGAAGTTCCTGAACCACGAGCTTGAGCGTGCGGGCCTGCCCGGCCTGCCCTATTCGCGCGCCATCGATACGCTGGCCATCGCCCGGACAAAATTCCCGGGCTCGCCCGCGTCGCTTGACGCGCTATGCCGCCGCTTCAACGTCGACAACTCGATGCGGGAAAAGCACGGCGCGCTTCTGGACAGTGAAATTCTGGCCGAGGTCTATCTGGAGCTGATCGGCGGTCGCCAGCCTGACCTCGTTCTCAGCAGCGCGGCCCCCGCCCCGGCCAAAAACGCCTCGGGCGAACTGACAACCTGGCGACCACGTCCTCGCCCCGAGCCTCTTCCTCCGCGGATCACCGAAGAAGAGCTTGCCGCGCATGCTGCGATGGTTGGAAAACTGGGCGACGCTGCGATTTGGAAGACGGACGTCTAGCGCAACATCACCCACAGATCCCCGTCCCGGCATGGGGACTGGCCTGATGGTGGACAGCCTGCTTCAGTTGACCTGTTCGCTCGGCGCCGCCTGCTGCGCCTGAGCCTGCGCGCGCCGCGCAAGTTCCTGGCGATACAGCGACATGAAATCGACCGTATCGACGTTCAGCGGCGGGAAGCCGCCATCGCGGGTGACGTCCGAAATGATCCGCCGCACGAAGGGGAACATCAGGCGCGGGCACTCGATCAGCAGGAAGGGGTGCATCTGGTCTTCGGTCACGCCCTCGATGTGGAAGGTCGAGCCATACTCAAGTTCCAGCATGAACAGGACGTCGCCGTTGACCTTGTTCTTCGAGGTCACCTTGTACTTGGTGATCACCTCGTACTGGTTTGCGACCGGGCGCTTGCGGGCGTCCAGGCTGACAGCGACCTGAATGTCCGGCTGCACTTCACCTGCGGTCAGGCCCTTCTGCACAACCAGGTTTTCAAAGGACAGATCACGCACGGACTGCGCCAGCACCTGCATCTTGATCTGGGCCGGGGCCGGCGCTGCTGCCGCGCCGTTTCCTGCCGGGGTTTCGTCTGCCATATCCGGGTCTCCTTGGGCGGATTTGCCGCCTTCTATCAGGTCGGGCGTCCGCTCTCAATGCTGCGGTTGTGCGGCAAGGAAAAGGCCGACCCTATGGGGCCGGCCAGGGGTTAATTTTCCGTATACGACCACGCGCATCATTTTGATTTCGCGTAGAAATCGGAAAATGTCCACCGTGGACACTTTCGGATTTCCGGATCAGAGAATCTCGCTCATCTTCACGACCCGGCCTTCCGCGACCGACTTCAGCGCCGCCTCGGCCAGTGCCAGGGCCAAGAGCCCGTCCTCCCCTGACGGCGAAGCCTTGGCCTTGCCCCCCATCGCATCGATGAAGGCCGCGATCTCGGCCGCATAGGCCTCGGTATAGCGGGTCATGAAGAAGTCATGCAGTGGCGGCCGGGTATAGCCCGCCCCCGTCGCGACCTCGATGGAAACCGGCCGCTGGTTCTCGGCCGATACCGACCCGCCCGACCCATGCACCTCGATCCGTTGGTCGTACCCATAGGTCGCCCGCCGCGAGTTCGAGATCACCGCCATCTTCCCCGAAGCCGTCTTCAGCATCACCTGAACGGAATCGCTGTCCCCCGCCTTCCCGATCGCCGGGTCCACCAGAACCGCCGCCATCGCCGAGACCTCGGAAACTTCCTCACCCAGCAGGAAGCGCGCCATGTCGAAGTCGTGGATCGTCATGTCCCGGAAGATCCCTCCCGACCGCTTGATATAGTCTACCGGCGGAGCGCCCGGGTCGCGGCTGGTGATGACGACCATCTCGACGTCGCCAATGGTCCCCTTGTCGATCTCACCCCGCACCGCCTGGAAATGCGGGTCGAAGCGGCGGTTAAAGCCGACCATCAGCGTGCCCTTGTTGGCGCGGACGACCTCCAGGCACTGCTTCACGCGGGCCAGCGACAGGTCGATGGGCTTCTCGCAGAACACGGCCTTCCCGGCCTTCACGAACTGCTCGATCAGGTCGGCATGGGTGTCTGTCGGCGTGCAGATCACCACCGCGTCGATATCCTTCGCAGCCGCAATCGCGTCGATGGTCCGCACGTCGCAGCCATACTGATCCGCAATCGCCTGCGCCGCCGGAGCCATCGCGTCCGAAACCGCCACCAGCTTGGCCGCCGGGTTGCCCGTCACCGCCTTCGCATGAACCTTCCCGATGCGCCCCGCACCCAGAAGCCCGAACCTGATCGTCATAGTCTCTCCTTGTCCCGGGCTCGCCCCGGCGATTGTCAAACTCTAGGCGTAAGCGGTGTCTGACGCGCCCTTCACGCCCGTGATGTAGCTCACGATGTCATTGCCGTCGGTTTCGTCCTTCCGCAAGGAGGCGACGATGCGACCGCGACGGAAAACGACGATCCGATCCACCAGATCGAAGACTTGCCGCAGGTTGTGGCTGATCAGAATCATCGGGATGCCCCGATCCTTCAGCCCGCGGATGATGTTCTCCACCTGAGCCGTCTCCTGCACCCCCAGCGCCGCCGTCGGTTCGTCCATGATCACGAGCTTGGACGCAAACGCCGCCGTCCGCGCGATGGAGACGCACTGCCGCTGCCCGCCCGACATGTTGCGGATCGGGTTGTCGACGTTGGGGATCTTGACTGCCGTCGTCGCCAAGGCTTCCATCGTCCGGTCGCGCATCGTCTTGCGGTCGAGCCAGGAAAACGGCCCCAGCCTGAACTTGAAAAGCTCACGCCCCAGGAACAGGTTCGACGGCACGTCCAGATCGTCGGCCAGTGCCAACGTCTGGAACACAGTCTCGATTCCAGCCTGCCGGGCCTCCAGGGGGCCGGCGAAACTGACGGACTGGCCGTCAAAGATGATCTCACCGGACGTGCGCTGTTCCACCGCGGTCACTTGCCGGACAAAGGTTGACTTGCCCGCCCCGTTATCACCAACAACGGCGACATGCTCACCATCGTGGAGGGTGAAGTTGGCATCATCCAAGGCGTGAACGCCGCCATAGTGCTTGGTCAGGCCTCGGGTTTCCAGAATGACTTTCGACATGCCCTTATCCTCTTGCCCGCGTGCGTTGCCGCCACTGATCCAGCACAACGGCGCCTACGATAATCGCGCCCTTCACCATCTCCTGGTAATAGGCATCGAGCTTGACCGACGTGAAACCCGAAATAATCACCGAGAAGATCGCGGCCCCCAGAACGGTACCGATGATCGACCCACGACCCCCAGCCAGAGACACACCGCCGATCACCGCCATTGCGATGGCGTCAAGCTCGTACATGACACCCATGCCGGACTGAGCGGTCAGGTTCTTTGAAGTCAGAAGGATCGCGGCCACGGCCGCCAGCAGCCCGGCGATAGTGTAGACCATTACCTTGTGGCGATCCACGTTGATGCCCGACATCCGTGCGGCGGCCTCATTCGAGCCGATGGCATAGGAGCGTTTGCCATATAGGGTTTTCGTCATGATGACGTGAAAGATCACTGCCAGCACCACGAAGATCACGGCGGGGTTCTGGCCTTGCCAAGACAAGATGTCGAAGGTCAGACCGCCCAGAATATCGCCATTTGCCAGCGACCCGTATTCCTCGGTCGGAAAGCTGACGGGCTGGCCGTTCGACCACCACCGCGCCGCGCCGCGCGCGGAAACCATCATGCCCAGGGTCGCGATGAAAGGCGGGATTTTCGTATAGGCCACAAGGAGACCGTTCACCATTCCGGCGAACAGCCCGCAGGCAAGGCCAATCACGATCGGCACGATGACAGGTAGATCCATCGCCCATTCCCCGAAGATCGCCTTGGGATTGGGGTTGCCATTCACGATCGCGGTCTGGGCGAAACTCATCACTACCATCGCGGTGGCCCCGACGACTGAGCCGGAGGACAGGTCGATCCCGCCGATGATGATGACCTGTGTCACCCCCAGTGAGATGATGCCGATGATCGCAACCTGCAGGATCATGATGTCCAGACGCTGCTGGTTGAATAACGCGTCCACGTTGTCTCGCATGTTGAACAGGAACGAGCCGCCCTGCATGCGGTTCAGGATCTCGAAAATCACGACGATCAGAACCAGCGCGCCGAAGACGTTCCACTCCGGTGCCCGCGTCTTCTTGGTGGGGTCGTATTTCAACCCGCCCAGTCCATGGGCTGCTTCTGCCACGATGTGATCCTCCCCCGAAGATGTGCCGCTCAATCGATTCTGACCGATGTTATCCCACTTCGGCCAAATGAAAGGGGTGGCAGACGACTGCCACCCCGCCAGATCCTGAAAGGATCAGTTCTTGGCCAGGTAACCGTCGATGTTTGCCGGGGTCACCAGCTCGAACGGGATGTAGACTTTCTTCTCGACGGCCTCACCCGCAGCCAGCTTCACCGCCGCATCCAGTGCGCCACCGCCCTGGGCTGCCGCGTTCTGGAACACGGTGATGTCCAGCTCGCCGGCCTGCATCGAGGCGAGCGCGTCCTGCGTTGCGTCAACGCCCGACACGATGACGGCATCCATCGAGATACTGGCAGCCTTGATCGCCTGAATGGCACCAAGCGCCATCTCGTCGTTGTTGGCCAAAACGCCGTCGAAGGCGGTACCGGTCGACAGCCAGTTGGTCATCAGGCTTTGTGCCTGATCGCGCGACCAGTTCGCGGTCTGCTGGTCAATGATGGTAACCTTGACCGCGCATTGGCCGGCTTCCATCACGTCGTAGTAGTTCTGGGTCCGCTGCACGGCGGCCTGGTTCGAAAGCTCGCCCTGCATGACATAAGCGCTGACTTCGGTCTTGCCGGCCGCGGCCCACTGGTTGCACTGCTCGATGAAGCCCTGACGCGACGAGTCACTTTCGTTCGAGGCGACAAAGGCTTGGCCGTCAGGCAGCGTGTCGACGTTGATCGGCTGGCGGTTGACGTAGACGAGAGGCACACCGGCGGCAGCTGCGGCATCCGACATCGCCTGCGTGGCCGAAGTGTCAACCGGGTTTACGATGATCGCATCGACACCCGAAGCGATGAAGTTGTTGATCTGGTCCAGCTGCTTGGCGACGTCGTTCTGGGCGTCTTCGATCTGGACCGACAGGCCGGCCGCATCAGCCTGCGCCTGGATTCCGTTGCGCAGGACGGTCAGGAAGTTGTCGTCGAACGCCGCCATCGTCACGCCGATGCCTTCCGCCATTGCGGTGGTTGTCATCAGCGAGGCCAAGCCTGCAGCGATAAGGGTCTTCTTCATGGGTCACTCCTCCCGGTTATTGCCCGCTGTCCACTACAGCGGTTCAATTCTGAATGCCGCGGCGCCGCCTCCCTGCGTGCCGCGGATAACTCGTCAGTCCTGAAACCTCAGACTGAGGAGTTGCTCACCCCGCGTCAACCGATTCTTGCAACCGGTTGCAAAACTGTTCATCCGTCGACCTGTGCGATGAGATCCATGCTGGCCCGCAGCGCAGAGGCTGGGTCCGCCAGGGCATGAATTTCAGGCGAAAAAGCTTCGAAGCTGACGGGGCCATTCCATCCGGCGGCTTGCAACGCGGTGATTTGCTCGACGTTGCCCAATCGATCGCCCTTCGTCACCAGCACGCGGTGTGGATCGCGCATTTCATTGACCCCGACCTCCTGATCGACCACGCCCGAGACGTGGACGATCCCGGTATGATCGGGGAAAAGCGGACCACCGTGGGCAAGTGTGTGGTGGAAGGTGTCATGGACCAGCTTGAACCGGCCCTTGCCGCCGACCGCCTCGATCCCCTCGACCGCTTCCGCCTTGTAGCGCAGCGCGCAGATCTCGAAGCCCAACGGTTCGACCATGCCGACCAGATCGTGATCTTCCAGCATCGGCTTCAGCGCCTTCAGCGCCACGCGCAGGTTCGCCTGACGCTCACCGTTGCCCATCCCGAGATTGTCATTGCGCGGGATCAGGCTGACTGCTTCCGCCCCTGCCGCCTTGGCGATCTTCATGAGCGCCAGAGCTTCGGCGGCCTTGTCTTCGGACCAATCGTTGAAACGCTTTACTTCCGCGACGGCCAGCAGGCGCAGACCGTTGTCACGGACGAATGCACCAGCATCCTCCGCGTCCGTCCCGTCGAACAGCGGCTGCGGCAGATCGTTGCGGACCTCGATCCCCACGCAGCCAAGCTGTTTGGCAAGGGCCACCAGCTCGCGGAACGAGAGGCGCGCCACCGTCATATGGTTCAATGCAAAATGGACCATTCCCGGCCTCCCAACCGTGGCGGTTTCTTGGGCCGGACCATCCCCGAGACTCTCCCATCGCGTCAATCCGTCGCGGGGCGATCCCATCATCTCTGACGAAGAGCCGCTCAGTCGCTTGATTTGTTTTCGTCAAACACTCTCGGGCAGGTAAAGGTCGGGTAGCAGGAAGTGCTGCCCCTGCACGCTGTTCATCCCGTCGCTTACCGCTGCGGTTGCCAAGCGGACCAGATCGTCGCAAAGCCGTTGCAGTGGCGTGCCAATCACCATCGAGACATGGCGACCGATCAGGGCAGCCCGGCTTTCCGGGGTCAGCTCGTTCACCACCAGCGCCACTTCCCCCGGCTGCCGCGCCTCGCGGACTGCCGCGATGGCACCCTCCATGCCGCCGCCCGCACAATAGATGCCGCGCAGGTCAGGGTGCCGAGACAGAAGGTCCAGAGTTGCCTCATAGGTCAACTGCCTGGTTTCAAGGTTGATCAGCGTATCCAGAACCTGAAATTGCGGCGCGTGCTCCCGGAAGTAGCTGCGCACCCCGGTTTCGCGCAATTCGTGGCCGTGCCAGCGGTAACCCCCGACGAACACCGCGATCTTGCCGGCATGATGCGAGGCCGTGGCGATCATGTGCGCTGCGATGCGGCCGACCTTCAGGTTGTTGAGGCCCAAGTAATTTTGCCGAACACCTTGCCCGAAGTCGTTCAGCAGCGAAAAGCAAGGAATTCCTTTGGCGTTCAACCGGATCACCGCTTCTGTCACTTCGGGATGCGTCACCGCAGTCGCAGCGACCGCGTCGACCCGGCCCGCCATTCCCTCCATCAGCTCGGTGAAATCCTTCGGCGACTGAGACGACGCGAACGCCACCTGCAAGGATGCCCGAACCCCGATCGCCTGAGACACGGCGCGTTCGGCCTCGATCTTGAATTGCTGATAGAAGGCCTGGCGTTCCTTGTGGAGGACAAGACCCAACCGCAAACGAGGCTGGTCTGCATGAACGCGCTGACCGATCAACGGCGCGGCATGATAGCCGATCAGCCGGGCCGCCTCGTACACTCTGCGGGCAGTTTCTTCGCGCACTTTCTCGCGGCCATTCAACACCCGGTCGACCGTGGCGCTGGATACGCCGGCTTCGCGCGCGACATCGTGGATCGTGGGACGGTTTGCCATGAAACTCTGACGAAAAGACATCAAGCCTGTGCCGGATCATGATGGATCGTGACGAAACCTGCAACCAAGGCTATTGGCGATTGCCTCGAACCCGCCTTATCCACAATGGAGCGGAACGCGCACCCCATCCGGGGCCGCAGGGAGGTCAGACATGAGCAACCGGGACTACGGCCTTTTCGGCCCTGATGCCAAACGCGCCGTCGAAAGCGGGCTTACCGCAGCGGAATGGTATCACACCGAAGTGCCGCGCAAGGTGATGAAGGATCTAATGGCCCGCAGCGATGCCCCGGCGATCCGAGATACGATCCTCTACTACGGTAGCATGATCGTCCTTGCGGGGATCGGCATCGCGCTTTGGCCCTCGCTCTGGTCGATTCCGTTCTGGCTGGCCTATGGCGTGCTTTACGGTTCGGCTTCCGATTCACGCTGGCACGAATGCGGTCACGGCACTGCGTTCAAGACAGCCTGGATGAACAACGTGGTGTACGAGATCGCCAGCTTCATGATCATGCGCAACTCGGCTACTTGGCGCTGGAGCCATGCGCGGCACCACTCGGAGACGTACTTCGTTGGCCGTGACCCCGAAATCGCCGTGATGCGCCCGCCTGAGGTCGCCAAGTTGATCCTGAACTTCTTTGGCATCCCCGATGTGATCGCCTTCATCCCTCGCATCTTGTGGAACGCGATCTCCGGCCCGACGCCGGAAGAGCGGACCTATGTCCCGCAAAGCGAATGGGGCAGGGTGCAGCGCGTCGGAATCGTCCATGTGTCGATCTATGTGGCGACCATCGCGCTAGCGCTGTGGTTGGGATCGATCCTTCCGCTGATGGTGATCGGCCTGCCCCGGATGTATGGCGCCTGGCACCACATTATGACCGGCCTTCTGCAGCACGGCGGGCTGGCTGACAACGTCATCGACCACCGACTGAACAGCCGAACGGTCTACATGAACCCGATTTCCCGGTTCATCTACTGGAACATGAACTACCACGTCGAACACCACATGTTTCCTATGGTGCCCTACCATGCTCTGCCCCGGCTGCACGAGGTCATCAAGGACGACCTCCCGCCCCCGAACCGCTCCATCGCCGAAGGCTTTGCCGAGATGTGGCCTGCGATCAAGCGACAGGTGATGAACCAGGACTATTTCGTAAAGCGCGCGTTGCCGCCGACCGCCAAGCCCTACCGCGAGGATTTCCACCAATACGTGCCGGGGATGATGCATCCCAACGCTGCAGAATAAGGACAGACCATGCCCTGGATTGACGCCTGCTCGACCGACGATATCGACGAAGAGGACCTGATCCGCTGGGATCATGCCGGAAAGACCTTCGCACTCTACCACTCGCCGGAGGGGGAGTTCTTCGCGACCGCCGGTCTTTGCACGCATGAGAACGTGCACCTGTGCGACGGCCTCGTGATGGGCAACCTGATCGAATGCCCCAAGCACAACGGCCAGTTCGACTATCGCACGGGTGAGGCGATGCGCGCCCCGGTCTGCGTCAACCTGAAGACCTTCCCGGTAAAGGTCGAAGGCGACCGCGTATTTGTCGAGGTCGCGTGATGGCACCGCCCACTGTCAAAGACCTGCTCGACCAGCGCGGCAAGCATCAGTTTGCGATGCTGCGCGTCGAAACGCTGGAAGAGGCCGAAGCAGCGGCGAAGGCAGGAGTGGAACTTCTGTCGGTGCCGCCCGCGATGATCATGGACGGCCGATTTCGCGAAGTCGCGCCCGACGCTTTCGCCTTCCCGGGTGACAACTTCTATGAAATTGGCGGGACCGACGATTTCTTGCGCTGGGCCTTCCCACTCTACAAGCACGGGGCGGACGGCTTCTATTGCTCGGGCAGTCTCGGCACTGTTCGGGCGATGGCCGACCACGCATTGCCGGTCTGTGGCCATGTCGGCCTGATCCCCTCGAAACGAACCTGGACCGGTGGCTTCAGGGCTGTGGGCAAGACGCTGGAAACCGCCCAGCTCGTCTGGAATCAGTGCAAAGCTCTGGAGGAGGCTGGAGCTTTCGCCGTGGAGATCGAGGTCGTGCCACACTCGATCACCCAACTGATCGCCGAGCGGACCAATCTTTTCCTGCTTTCGATGGGGGCGGGTGCCGGGGGCCACGCGCAATACCTTTTCAGCGATGACGTGCTGGGCCAGAACCGAGGAAAGATCCCGCGCCATGCCAAGGTCTATGCCGACTTTGCGGCCGAATATGACCGGCTGCAGGCGATGCGGATCGACGCGATGGGTCGCTTCGTCAGAGACGTGCACGAGGGCGACTATCCCGCCCCGCAGCAACTGGTGGACTGCGACCCGGACGTGGTTTCCGAATTCGCGGACTGGTTGGACAAAAACCTCTAGCCTGCCGCCAGCACCTCATCCACCAACCGCTGGGCCGAAGGCGTCATCTGCGCGCCCACTCGCGTCACGAGGCTGAACGGTGCGACTGTCAGGCCGAGATCAATCGGCAAGGACACGAAGGGCACCGACGGATTGCCCGCAAAACTATCGACCACGGGTGTGGCCAGCGGCGCGATGGCATCTGTCTGGTTCAAGAGTGCCAGTGTGAACAAGAACGAGGAAGTGGAAATCCGGCGCTGCGGCAGGGGCATGCCCAGTTCGGAAAGGCGCGCAATGACAGTCTGGGTCAGCAAGGTCTCATCATCACCCATGACCCAGTCGTAACTGAGCAAGTCATCGACGGAAATCTGGGGGCGCACCAGAATAGGGTGGCCCCGGCGCACGACAAGGGAAAGCGGTTCACCAGCAATGATCTTGGCCTCAAGCTGGGTCTCGCCGGGGTTCAGGCGGGCAAGCGCGAAATCCAGCCGGCCCTCGCGCAGCATGTCGCAAAGGGCGGCAGAGGTCGCCACGCTTACTTCGGCCCGGAACTCGGGAAATTCGCGTTGAAGCTCGATCAGTGTCGGCAACACCAGGCTAAGAGCCGGACCAGTGACTGATCCAACCCGAACCACTCCGGCGCGGCCCGAGGCTGCTTCGGCCAGATCGCGGGCGGCATCTGCAAGCTCGATCTCGATCCGTGCGGCCCGCCGGGCCAGAGCCTTTCCCGCGGGCGTCAGCTGCAGCCCGCGACCCTGACGTTCATGAAGGGACAGGCCCAGCAGATCCTCCGTCTCGGCCAAAAGGCGCGAGGCGGCGGGTTGGGCGACACCGATACGCGCTGCCGCCAAACCAAGCGCGCCGGTATTGTCGAGCTCGGCCAGAAGCCGCAACTGGCTGGGCTTCAGACGCCTAAGCTGGCCAGCGAGGGCAGCAGGGGAAAAACTCATATCGTTTCTGCTATGTTTTTCTACGTAAGGCCTATTTGACAGATATGGATCACCCGCGCAATCTCCGCCCTGTCCGTAAGCAGGGGCCGCGACAGCGCGCTCATTCCGGATGCAAACGAAGAATCATCGGGAGGAAACAAGATGATCTTGACCCGCCGCGGCCTCATGGCCCTTACCGGCGCCACCGCCGCGCTTTCGGCCATGCCGCTCTTCGCCCAGGACAAGGGCGCCGTCGGTATCGCCATGCCGACCAAATCGTCCTCGCGCTGGATTTCGGACGGTGAGTCGATGGTGAAGGCCTTCACCGAAGCAGGCTACGTCGCCGACTTGCAGTACGCAGAAGATGACATTCCGACCCAGTTGAACCAGATCGAGAACATGATCACATCGGGCGTCAAGGCGCTGGTGATCGCGGCCATCGACGGCACCACGCTGTCGAACGCCCTGGACAACGCCGCCGCCCAAGGCATCAAGGTCATCGCCTATGACCGCCTGATCCGTGACTCGGGTTCGGTCGACTATTACGCCACCTTCGACAACTTCAAGGTCGGCGTGCAGCAGGCGGAATCGCTGGTTGCCGGTCTGAAAGAGCGCTTTGCCGACGTGAAGCCATGGAACGTCGAACTCTTTGGCGGCTCGCCGGACGACAACAACGCCTTCTTCTTCTATAACGGCGCGATGTCCGTCCTCGACCCGCTGATCGCCTCGGGCGACATCGTGATCCCGTCGGGCCAGATGGGCATGGACGTGGTCGGCACCCTGCGTTGGGATGGTGCGGTTGCACAGGCCCGCATGGACAACCTGCTTTCGTCGAACTACGGCGACAAGGCGCTGCATGGCGCGCTGTCCCCGTATGACGGGCTTTCGATCGGCATCCTGTCGTCGGTCAAGGGCGTCGGCTACGGCTCGGGCGACCTGAAGATGCCGATCGTCACCGGTCAGGACGCTGAGATCCCCTCGGTCAAGTCGATGATCGCGGGCGAGCAGTACTCGACCATCTTCAAGGACACCCGCGAGCTGGCCAAGGTCACCGTCAAGATGGTGGACGCGGTTCTCGGCGGCGGCGAGCCGGAAATCAACGACACCTCGACCTACGACAACGGCGTCAAGGTGGTTCCGTCCTACCTGCTGGAGCCGGTCTCGGTGAACCTGTCGAACTACGAAGAGATCCTCGTCGGTTCTGGCTACTACACTGCCGACCAGCTGAAGTAAGCTGATCCGAAGGGCCCACCTGCGCCGCTCCCGCGTAGGTGGGTTCCCTTGGGGAGGGACCATGACCACACTTCTGGAAATGCGGGAGATCACCAAGGTCTTCCCGGGCGTAAAGGCGTTGGACCGGGTCAGTCTCTCGGTCGAGGCCGGAGAGATTCATGCCATCTGCGGCGAAAATGGCGCCGGAAAATCCACGCTGATGAAGGTGTTGTCGGGCGTTTACCCGCACGGCACTTATGACGGCGAAATCACCTACGACGGTCAGCCCCTGCACAATCGCGGCATCCGCGATTCCGAGGCGAAGGGAATCATCATCATCCACCAGGAACTTGCGCTGATCCCGCTGTTGTCGATCGCCGAGAACCTGTTCATGGGCAACGAGGTCGCCACCAACGGCGTGATCTCCTGGCCGCTCGCGATGCAAAAGACCGGTGAGCTTCTTCGCCAGGTTGGCCTGAACGAACCCCCCAGCGCTGTCGTGGGCAAGCTGGGCGTCGGCAAGCAGCAGCTGATCGAGATCGCAAAGGCCCTGTCGAAGAACGTCCGCCTTCTGATCCTGGACGAACCGACCGCCGCATTGCAGGAAGCCGATGCCGACCGTCTTCTCGACCTGATGCTGGAGCTTAAGGCTCGGGGCGTCACCCAGATCATGATCAGCCACAAGCTGAACGAGATTTCCCGCGTCGCCGACCGCATTACCGTGATCCGCGACGGCACCTCGGTCTCAACTCTGAACAAGTCCGACATCTCCGAAGACCGCATCATCCGCGACATGGTCGGCCGCGACATGGCGCATCGTTATCCCGAACGCACCCCGAACCCCGGAGACGTGTTGTTCGAGGTGGAAGACTGGTCCTGCATGCACCCCGAACAGGCGGGTCGGCAGATGATCAAGGGAGTCTCCCTCAACGTACGCAAGGGCGAGATCGTGGGCATCGCCGGCCTGATGGGCACCGGTCGCACAGAACTTGCCATGTCGATCTTCGGTCGCAGCTACGGCAAGGGCCACGCGGGCACCGTGAAGATGCACGGTAAGCCGGTGGATGTCTCGACCGTGACCAAGGCCATCGAAGCAGGCATCTCTTACGTGACCGAGGATCGCAAGGCGTTGGGCCTGATCCTGGAAGAGCCGATCCTGAAGAATATCAGCCTCGCGAACCTCTTCGGCATCGCGAAGAATTCTGTCCTCGACAAGCGGCGCGAGGCGCAGGTGGCCGAGGGCTACCGTAAGCAACTCGCGATCCGCACGCCGGGCGTGCATCAGAAGGTGGTCAACCTGTCGGGTGGCAACCAGCAGAAGGTTGTCCTCTCGAAGTGGCTCTTCACCGAGCCGCAGCTTCTGATCCTGGACGAACCCACCCGCGGCATCGACGTTGGCGCGAAGTTCGAGATCTATACGATCATGAAGGACCTCGCCGAACAGGGGCGGGGGGTGCTGATGATCAGCAGCGAAATGCCCGAGCTTCTGGGCATGTGCGACCGCATCTACGTCATGAACGAAGGCCGGATCGTGGGAGAACTCACCCGCGACGAGGCCAGCCAGGAAAAAATCATGGCGCTGATCGTGAAGGATAACGGCAAGACCACAGGGAAGGTGGCATGAATGGCTGACAATCAAAGCTCACTCGGTGGACACCTGCGCGAGAACGGGATGCTTCTGGCGCTGGTCGCCATCGTGGCGCTGTTCTCGGTTCTGGTGGCAATGCAGGGCAAGCCGATGTTCCTGCAAGCCCCGAACATCACCAACATTTTCCTGCAGAACGGCCACGTGATCATCCTGGCCTTGGGCATGCTCTTGATCATCGTCGCGGGACACATCGACCTTTCGGTGGGTTCTGTTGCCGCCTTCACCGGTGCCGTCGCCGCCTACCTGACTGTCGACCTCGACCTCCCCATCTCCGTCGTCATCCCCCTGACCCTGATCGTCGGTGGGCTGATCGGCGCTGCGCAGGGCTACTGGGTCGCCTACTGGCGCATTCCGTCGTTCATCGTCACTCTCGCCGGGATGCTGGTCTTCCGCGGCGCGACGCTCTGGCTTCTGGGTGGGCAGAACATCGGACCGTTCCCCAAGGCTTTTCAGGCCATGTCCTCGGGTTTCATCCCCGATCTCACAGGCCTTGGCAAACCCCATGGACTGACGCTGATCGTCACCGCCATTGCCATCGCAGTCGTTGTCTGGATCGGCCTGCGCTCCCGCGCCCGGGATACCGAGTTCGGAATTGCCCCCGAGCCCACCGGCCTTTTCTGGGGCCGCACGATGATCATCGCCGCAGCAATGGCCTTCGTTGGCTGGCAGCTCGCCAGCTTCCGCGGACTGCCGAATGTGCTGATCGTGCTCGCAGTGCTGACCATCCTCTACGCCTTTTTCACCGAGAACACCGTCCAGGGCCGCCGCATCTATGCTGTCGGCGGCAACTACAAGGCCGCCATGCTATCGGGCATCCGGGCCGAGCGGCTGGTGTTCTTCTGCTTCGTGAACATGGGTGTCCTTGCGGCCCTTGCCGGGATGATGGTCACCGCCCGCCT
>JBKDYO010000209.1:0-23381 GCA_046305855.1 Paracoccaceae bacterium | reverse complement strand
GCAACCTTTTCTGCGGGGGCGTTGTCGTTCGCGGGCCGCATCGGGGCCACCGCCGAGCCGATCATCAGGCCGCCCGCGACCACAAGGCCGCCCGAGACCATGCCGAGTAGGAATTTGCCGACCACCTGTGCCTCCTGCTCTTCGCCACGGGTGCCAGGAGTTCCGCTTGCGCCCCTTGCCCGACCCCGCCGCCGGTTTGTCCCGGCGCAGTTGTTTTGCCAGCCGCATTATAGCCTGCGGTTGCGAACCCTTCACCCCTTTTCACGTCAGCGTCAACATCTGCCCGTCAAGTGCGACATTGCTGCGCAATCTTGCGTCCAGTTGGCGGCGTTCCGAGCCTTTTCTTGCAGGTTGTCGAGCGTGTCCGAGGCTACACTCGCAAGGCTTGTGCGAACGTTTCAGGACGCCGACCCAGAGGCAGGGCGGGATTTGTCGATGCAAAGTCCCATGAAGTCGCGGTCGCTCATGGAACGCGCAGGTCCTTTGTGATTTGGGCAAGCGAACACGCCAGTGATGACCGGAGTCTTTCCGATGCGGCCTTGTTGCACAAGGTCGGGTCGAAGGTGGAACAGGCCTTTGCGCGCAGTGGCATGGTCGGAAAGCGGCGACAGATGATGTTCGACCGGGTGTCCATTCTTGATCGGATTGTCCGCCCCCAAAAGCGCGGACTAGCTGCCTGACCAACGTCAGGCCGTCATGGACAGGTGGCGGAGAAGGGGACAGGTCAGCAACTGGTGGCTGACGAGCGGGTGTCGTCAGTCCAGCATTGCGGGCTTGGTCTCGATGCACGGCGAAATGTGATTGAGGACTTCGCGGCATCTCGCGGGGGCTAAGGTCCTCGCGCGGTTGACCGGGGTCGAGAGCGGGCGCAATGCTGAACTGCCGGAGGTGGCCAAAGCGCTGCATCTGGCAAAGGTCACGGGGGCTAGGTTGGTTATCACAAAGCTGGATTGGCCTGGCGAGAGCGCAGGGCGGCCTGCTGCGGCGAACCGTCACTCTCGTTGGAAATGGATGCCAAATGACACACATTACCGACTGACCCTGCGCACAAGCGCGATCAAGCCCGGTTGTAAACCATGGACGCTCTTCTTCTTTCCCGGATCCAGTTCGGGGCGAACATCTCGTTCCACATCCTGTTTCCCACGATCACCATCGCGCTGGGCTGGGTGCTTCTGTTCTTCAAGCTGCGCTTCAACGCGACGGGCGACCGCAAGTGGGTCGAGGCCTACATGTTCTGGGTCAAGGTCTTTGCCCTGTCATTCGCGCTTGGAGTCGTCTCGGGCATCACCATGTCCTTCCAGTTCGGCACCAACTGGCCGGGCTTCATGGAAACCGTCGGCAACGTCGCCGGGCCGCTTCTGGCCTATGAGGTGCTGACCGCCTTCTTTCTCGAGGCCGTCTTCCTGGGGATCATGCTCTTCGGCGCAAGCCGGGTGCCGGGGTGGCTGCACACGTTGGCCACCGCGCTGGTGGCCTTTGGCACCACGATGTCGGCGTTCTGGATCCTGGTGCTGAACAGCTGGATGCACACGCCGCAGGGTTATGAGCTGCGCGACGGCGTTGTCCATGCGACCGACTGGTGGGCGATCATCTTCAACCCTTCGATGCCCTATCGCCTTGGCCACATGCTTCTTGCCAGCGGCCTGACCGTGGCTTTCCTGATCGCTGGGATCAGCGCCTTGCGCCTGCTTCTGAGTGACCGCAGCGCGGGCGTCCGCTCGACGTTCCGGGTGGGCGTCATCCTGGGCGCTGTCCTGATCCCGGTGCAGATCCTGATGGGCGACATGCACGGGCTGAACACGCTGGAGCACCAGCCTCAGAAGGTCGCTGCGATGGAGGGCAACTGGGAGACGCAAAGCCATGTGCCGCTCCTCCTCTTCGCCCTGCCGGACGAAGCCGCGCGGACCAATCATTTCGAGATCGGCATCCCCAGCCTCGCCTCGATCATCCTCAAGCATGACCCTGCGGGCGTGGTGCCGGGCCTGAACGACTTCGTCACGGCCGAGGGAGAGGTGCTGCACCCGCCCGTGGCCCCGGTCTTCTGGTCCTTCCGGATCATGGTGGGCGTCGGCGTCCTGATGCTGCTGGCCAGCTGGACCGGGGCGTTCCTCCTCTGGCGACGTGGGGCGGACGCGATGCCACGGCTTTACCTTTACGGCATGTCCGGGCTGGCCTTCTCGGGTTGGATCGCGACGCTGGCCGGCTGGTACACGACCGAAATCGGCCGTCAGCCGTGGCTGGTGCAGGGGGTGCTGTCGACCAAGGCCGCGGTGGCCGACGTGCCCGCGCCGATGGTCCTGTCGACGCTGGTGATCTACCTTGCGGTCTACGCGGCCCTGATCCTCGCCTACATGGGCGTCATCACCTACATGGCGCGGAAGGCCGCCAAGGGCGAACCTCTGCCCAAGGATGAACGCGTGAAGGGCGGCGAGGCCATGGCCGTCCCGGCGGAGTGACGAAGATGTTCGCAAGCCTGGACCTGCCCTTCATCTTTGCCGCCCTTCTGGGCCTGTCGATCCTGATCTATGTCGTCCTTGACGGCTTCGACCTGGGCGTGGGGATCCTCTTCCCCTTCGCCAGTCAGGATGAACGCGACACGATGGTCGCCAGCATCGGCCCGTTCTGGGACGCGAACGAGACCTGGCTTGTCCTCGCCATCGGGCTGTTGCTGGTCGCCTTCCCGGTGGCGCATGGCGCGATCCTGACGCAGCTATACCTTCCAGTGGCGATCATGCTGGTCGGCCTGATCCTGCGCGGCGTCGCCTTCGAGTTCCGCGCCAAGGCACCGCTGAAGCACAAGCGGGCCTGGGACGGGGCCTTCTTCCTGGGCAGCCTGATGGCGGGTCTGTCGCAGGGCTTCATGCTTGGGCTCTACATCATGGGGCTCAGCTATACCTGGTGGCATGTGGGCTTTGCCCTGATCACCGCCGTCTTCCTGACCGTGGGCTACAGCTTCATCGGCGCGAATTGGCTGATCGCCAAGACCGACGGCGTCTTGCAGCGGAAGGCCGTCGAGTGGTCAAGGGGCGGGATCTGGGGCGTTGTCCTCGGGATGGGGGCGATCTCGCTGGCCACGCCGCTGGTGTCCGAGCGGATCTACGACAAGTGGTTCGGTCTGCCCGAAATGCTGTACCTGTCGCCGTTGCCGGTCTTTTCGGCGCTGCTGATCGGGTTGATCTGGTGGCAATTGCGCCGCCTGCCGATGGAAGGGGACCGCCGGTCCTGGCTGCCCTTCGTCGCCACGATCGCGCTTTTCGCCCTGGGCTTCGCGGGGATGGCCTACAGCTTCTTTCCGTTCATCGTGCCCGAGGCGATCACCATCTACGAGGCGGCCAGCGCCCCGGAGTCGCTGGCGATCATCCTGGTCGGTACGCTGATCGTGCTGCCGACGATCCTGGCCTATTCCATCCTCAGCTACTGGATCTTCCGCGGCAAGGCGACCGCGCTGCGCTACGATTGACGCTGTGCGGGGCTAACGGACCAGACCCCGCACGCCCTTGGAAATCAGGGTGCTGACCTCATAAAGCACCTGCGGCACCGCCAGCCCGCGCGGGCAGGCAAGGTATTCGGGCGTCCAGACCGGGTCGAACTTCTCCTTGAAGCTGCGCAGCCCCTCGAAATGATAGAACCGCTCGCCATGGTCGCGCACGAACCCGCCGACCCGGTTCCAGAGCGAGGCAAGACGGTGGCTTTCCAGCCCGGACAGGGGGGCCGCCCCCAGCGAGAACCAGTGAAAGCCCTGGTCCCGGCCCCACAGCATGATATGGCCGAAGAGAGCATCCATCGCGAATTTCGGCCCCTGCGGATCATGCCGCATCAGGTCAAGCGACAGCTCTGACCGGTCCGCGCCCTGCATCAGGTTGGCAAAGGCGACGATCCGGCCGCTTTCGACATGACGCAGCACCGCGTGGTCGAAGTGCGCAAGATAGTCCACCGTGCAAGAGCCAAGCGAGAAGCCTTTCTCGGCCCCGCTACGGGCCGTCAGCCAGGCATCCGACACCGCTTTCAGACCGGCAAATGCGGCGGAAACTTGGGCCTTGGGCAGGATCTCGAACGCATAGCCCTCGCGCCCGGCCTTGTTCACCGCCTGCCGGAAATCGCGCTTGGCACTGCCCTCCAGCGTGAAGCGGGTCAGGTCCACCCGGGCCACTTCGCCGATTTTCAGGATCGACAGGCCAAGGTCCAGATAGGTCGGCAGGAAGGCCGATCCGACGCTGTAGAAGGCGCAGCGCCGCCCGGCATGATCGGCCATCTCGCGGAAGGTCCAGATCAGCTGCCGCGCGGCTTCGGGGTCGCCCACCGGATCGCCTTTGGAAACCAGCGTGCGCCCGGTATCGGCATAGGCCAGAAACGCGTAGCCCTTGGGGTCGACGAGAAACGACTTGTCACCGCTGAGCGCGATCTGCGCCTCGGGGTCGGGGCTTTGGGCCAGAAGGTCCAGCACGGCCTGCGGGATCGCGCCGGGCCGATGCCGCGGAACGCGCGGCATGACCAGCGCATTGAAGCCGACCGCCAGCATCACGACCGCGACGACAAGCGAGGCGCGCAGAAAGCGCGATGTATCGCCGTCCCAGGCAAAGTCCCACCACAGTGAATCGCGATAGGCGACATGGCCATAGGCGAAGAACCCAAGCCAGAATATCGGCAGCACCAGCGCCAGAAGCCCGGCGAGCCAGGGCCCGTTCAGCCGGAAGACCGAATTGTGACGCACCCGGTAGAAGGCGCTGCGGAACAGCCCGAGGATGCCGAGGGCCATGGCCAGGGAAAGCGCCTCTTTCCAGTCCAGGCCCTTGGTCAGCGACGCCACCAGCCCGACGCCAAGCAGCAGCATGGCCACCGTCCATGCCCGCGCGAGCCGGCGGTGCAACCCGCGCGCCACGATGAGGAGGAGGATGCCCGCGACACTGCCCAGAAGGTGCGAGACCTCGACAAAGGCCAGCGGGAAGACGCCGCGCAGCAGGCTGACCCGCGTGGGATCCGCGGGCAGGTTGCCCGACGCCAGCAGGATCACGCCGGAGACAAGCGCGATTCCGGCGGCAAGGATCGGCACGACCGGGGCAAGCAGATCTCGCGCCCGGGCAAGCCTGTCGCGATTGCCCAGGGCCCAGAGTACGGCCATCACAAGGCCTGCGACCGCAAAGGGCAGCACGGTGTAGACCAGCCGGTACAGGAGCAGGGCCGCCAGCACGTCGGACCGTCCTGTGGCCCCCAGTCCCGCGATGATCGCCGCCTCGAACACCCCGATCCCGCCGGGCGTATGGCTGAGGATCCCGAGCGTGATAGCAGCGACATAGACCGCGAAGAACACGGCAAAGTTCGGCGCGGCACCGGCGGGCAGGAGGGCATAGAGCGTCAGGGCCGCCCCGCCGATGTCGACCACCGCTACCGCGATCAGCGCCAGCGCCAGGCGCAGGTCGGGCAAGGGATAGCTGTGGCCGCCCAGCGTCACCATGCGCGGGCGGCGTGCCAGCCAGACAAGGAACCCGGCGAGAACGGTCAAGAGCACCAGACCCATCGCCAGCTCCAGCGTCGGGCTGACCGGCAGCACGGCGGCCAATCCAGCAGGGTGCAGGACCATCAGCAGCCCCAGGATCAGGAGGGCGGCCATCCAGAAGGCCGACCAGGACGTCGCGATGATGCCGAGGACGAGCCCCAGCTCGATCCCGACTGTGCCATAGACCCGGTAGCGCACGGCCGTGCCGGTCAGGTAGGAGGCCCCGAGCAGGTTCGAGATCGCATAACCGCTGGCCCCTGCCAGGGCCGCCACCCGCAGGGGCACACGATCCGGCGCCAGCCTGCGGACGGCCAGCACGTCATACATCGACAGCGCCGCATAGCTGACCAGCATCGCCAGCACCGCCAGCGCAAGAGAGGATAGCGGCGCCGCCGCCAGATCGGCCTTGACGTCCGCAAGGTTGACCTGCCGCGACATCAGATGCAGCGCGAAGATCGCGGCGGCGGCCACCCCGACAGGCACCAGCGCGCGAAGCCAGGGGTTCTCGGCCAGTTGCAACAGGCGTGAGAACAGTGACGGACGCGCGGGATTGGGCAAGGGGCTATCGGTCACGCAGCCGTTCCTCCAGAAGGTCGATCTGAACCTGCTGCAGGGCCAGCAGCTTCTGCCATTGGTGCGCAAGCTGGTGATCCAGCTTTTCATGCAACTGGCGGATTTCCAGTTCGGCCTTCAGGTTGACCTGATAGTCGTTCTGGCTGCGCTGGCGGTCCTTTGTCTCCTGCCGACGCTGGCTCATCATGATGACGGGCGCCTGCATCGCGGCGACGCAGGACAGGACGAGGTTCAGAAGGATGAACGGATAGGGGTCGAAGGGCCGGGCCAGAATCTGGCTGCCGTTCACCCCGATCCAGCCTGCCAGGACTACCGCAAAGAGACCGATGAAGGTCCAACTGCCGCCAAAGCTTGCCACCGCGTCGGCGGCGCGTTCACCGAAGGATGCGGGCAGATCGTCCTCTGGCTGGCGCGACAGGATCTGCCCGGTCTCCAGGCTGGCAATCACTTCGCGGTCGATCTCGGACAACTCGCCCCGGTCCAGTTCCAGCATCCGCTCGACATACAGCCGGCGGAATCGCGACAAGTCCTTGCGGCAGATCAGCTTTCCCTCGGCCCAGCCCGGCGCTGTCTCGGCAATCAGGTCGGAGAGGCCGGGGCGCACGGCACCCCAGGGATACATTGCCGCCAAAGCATGAGTTTCGCCGCAGATGTGGCACAGGCCTTGCGGCACGGTCCGCCCCCTGGTCATGACCGTCCGGCCCCGGAAAGGTCGCGGCCGAGAAGGATCAGGGCGATGCCATTGGCCAGGAAGTTGAGCCCGGTCAGCATCCCCAGCGTCCAGGCCGCCGTACCCGGCCATCCGGTCAGGATCAGAAGACCAAGGACCAGCGAGGCAACTCCGGACAGAAGCAGGAGGCCCCAGGCCCGGACCTTGCCACGCAGGCCAAGCCCGACGCTGATCGAGGCGGCGCCCTGGATCAGGTAGACCGCGATCAACAGCATGGTCATCGTCTGCACGCCGTCCTGCGGAAACACCAGGAAGATCATGCCCAGGGCCAGCACCAGAACAAACAGCGCGGTCGTCATCCGCCATTCGGGATTTGGCCGCAGGGACAGCCCGAAGCCCAGTCCTGCCGCCCCCCAGACAAGCAAGAGCACGGCCACCAGCTGCTCGACCGCAATCGTGGCCCAGGCGGGAAGCGCTGTTGCCAGAAGCCCGAGGACCACGAAGAATAGGCCGATGGCGGTCAGCTTGCCCATGGGTCGCAGCGGACCGGGCGTCGATGGAATTGTCATGATTTGTCCCCAAACTCTGGTCGTCACATGCGACCCTTGAACTGGGGAGCTTGGTCCCAAGGAAACCGGTGCTGCGGTTTTCACGATGTTTACATCTGTGTAAGAAACCAAGAAATGCTGGATTCTCCGGATGTTCTGGGACATCGGTTGCCGAAGACCCTCGACGTTCCGAAGATTGGACCTGACATGAAGATCCTCCTGGCCGAAGATGACAGGAAAGTCGCCGACTTCATCATTGCCGGGCTTTCCGAGCACGGGCACTCGGTCGACCATGTCACGGATGGGCGCGAAGCCCTGACCTACTGTCTCTACAACAGCTGCGACATTGCCATTCTTGACCGGATGATGCCGGGCATGGATGGGATTGCGGTGGTCAAGACGCTGCGCGCGGCGCGCAAGGACATGCCGGTCCTGATGCTGACCGCGATGGCGGATGTCAGCCAGCGGGTCGAGGGGCTTGCCGCGGGGGCGGATGACTATCTGGCCAAGCCGTTCCACTTTTCGGAATTGCTGGCCCGGGTGATGGCGATTTCGCGCCGCCGGGGCGAGCCCAAGGAAACGCCTACCCTCAGGGTGCACGACCTGACGCTGGACCTGCTGGCGCGCACGGCTCGGCGGCAGGGTCAGCTGATCGAGTTGCAGGCCAAGGAGTTTGCGCTACTTGAGGTGCTGATGCGCAATGAGGGCCGGGTCGTGACCCGTACGATGCTTCTGGAACAGGTCTGGAACTTCAACTTCGAGCCGAACACGACGGTGGTGGAAACCCATGTCAGCCGTTTGCGGGCCAAGGTCGACAAGCCGTTCGACACCGCCTTGATCCATACGGTCCGCAGCACGGGATATTCCATGCATGGACCGCGCTAATGTCACCTCGGGTGCTGCATTCAAGACCGCCCTGCGCGGAACTGCGGTTCTTGTCGCGGTTCTGATCCTGTCGGGTGTGATCGCATTCTTTTACCTGCGGCGCGAGATGATTGCCGAGCTAGAAGATCAGATTGTCGAGGACCAGATCGTCCTGGCCCAGATCTATCAGCACGGTGGGGTTTCAGAACTGATCGACGCCATCAACACCCTGCGCCATCCGCTGCCGACAAAACTGCGGGCGCTGGGGCTGTTCGACGCCCACGGCGCGGTCCTGGCAGGCAACATCGACCTTGCACCCGACGTGGTTGGCTGGTCGGAGGTCCAGCTTTCAATCCTTCATTTGGAACCGTCCGAGACGCCCCTCGCCTCGGGCACCTTCCACGTCAACAGTACGACACTGGACGGCTTCAAACTGGTCGTCGGTCGCAACCTTGAGGCGGCCGAAGCCAAGGAGGATCGCCTTCTCTTCGCGCTCAGCATGATGGGCATTGTGGTCGGTGCCGCGTTCCTGATCCTTGGCTACGGTGCCAGCTTGTCCTCGCTGCGCAAGCTGGACCGGATGGCGGACGTGCTTGATCGGGTGTCCCAGGGCGACGCAGCGGCGCGGCTGGGGGTCTCGAAGGACAACGACCAGATTGACCGCGTCGCCCGCGCCATGAACGTGCATCTGGAGCGGCTGTCGATCCTGATGGGCACCACCAAGGCCAATGCCGCCGCCATCGCGCATGATCTGCGCACCCCCCTGTCGCGGGCGTTCCTTGCGGTCGACAAGGCCCAGCTGGTCCTCGAGCGGGGCGAGGATCCGCGCACGAGCCTGGACGAGATCGAGGCCGAGCTTACCCGCCTGCGCAGCATCTTCGACGTGATCCTGCGCATCTCGCGGCTGGAGCAGGCCACGGATGACACCTCAACGGCGCCGGTGGCGCTGGCGCCAATCCTGGCTGACCTGGCCGAAACCTTTGGCGCATTGGCGGAAGACAAGGGCCAGACCCTGATCCTGAACCCCGTCGTACCGGGATTGGCGATCAGGGCAGATGCGGCGATGCTGTCGCAACTGGTGGCGAACCTCTTGCAGAATGCCATCACCCATTGCCCGCCGGAAACCGTGATCTCGCTGGGCGCGGCAGCCGAGAACGGGATCGTGCGCCTGTGGGTGGCCGATACCGGTCCCGGCATTCCCGAAGCCGAGCGCGACAAGGTGTTCGAGCTGTTCTACAGCGTTGACCCCAATCGCACGCAGGGCGGCAATGGCCTGGGTCTGGCTCTGGTCAAGGCGATTGCCGAACGACTGGGTGGACAGATCACCCTGTCGGATGCGAGCCCCGGCCTGCGGGTGGAAGTCGCTTTTCCGGCATCAGCCGAAATCAGTGAAATCTGACATATCGGTAAGCCCGCGGTCAGACCACCGCAACTTCCCTGGGTGAAACAGCAAGCATGCAACGATCCTGTTGCGGCACCGTTCGAAAGGGAATGGACTCATGAAAAAGCTCAGCACTGTCTCGACCATCGTTCTGGCTGGAGCCACCGCTCTGGTCCTTGGCGCCGCCGCCTTCGCAAAGACCGGCTACAGCGAGATGCTTCAGTCGGTGAAGGATGGCCTGGTGTCGATCGAGGTGCCGGACACCAGCCTCGACAAGCTCTCGGTGGCGCAGTTGGGCATGCTGTCCGAGATCATCGACAGCAATCAGTCGAACGCTGACAAGCAGGCTGCCGCCGAAGCGGTGATCCGTGATGCGCTGAAGCCGGACGCCATGCTGATGACCAACGCGGGCGCCAAGCAGATGGAAGCCGAACTGAAGGGCGACCTGGAAGGGGCGGGCCTGAAGATGCCGAGCGCCGAAAAGCTGACCTTCGCGCAGGTGCAGGAACTGCTCGCGATCTTCGAGTCCCCCGACGCGAACGATGCGGCGGATGCCGCTGCAGTGCTGTCGAAGATCGAACATCCCGTGATGGCCACGATGGGCAACGCCGGGGCCAAGCAGCTGGAAGCGGAACTGAAGGGCAACCTCGCGACGGTCGGCATCACCCTGCCCGAGAGCGACAAGTTGACCTTCAAGCAGGTGTCGGAACTGACCGCCATCTTCGATCAGGGTGGATCGAACGCCGACGTGAAGGCGGCCGCGATGCAGGTGCTTGGCATGTGACATCGCCCCCTTCGACCGGTGGTGATTTTGGACGGCGGGCCTTCTGGTCCGCCGTTTGGCATTGAGGTGCGCGGTCTGTCCGGTAAACGCCGCGTGAGATTTCTGTCCCCGATGTATGGGTCGCGAACAGCTGGGGGCAACGGTCAGGCGCAGTCTGTCCTCATCCAATCCTGGATCATCGAAAGGAGCTACGACCATGACCTTCAAATCGAAACTCGGCACGGTTCTGCTGGTTGCCCTCATGGCTTCCACGTCGGTCGCCTCGCTGTCCCATGCCAACACCGACGCCAAGCCCGCCTATGCCACGCAGACCCAGATGCTGCGGCTTTCCGAAGAGGCACTCACCGCGATCAACAGCGCCCAGGCCGCCCGGCTTGAGCTGTTCAACAACAACCCCGAAGGCGCCAAGGCTGCGGTCGATCGCGGCATCGGCGCGCTTGAGGCGGCGCAGGAGACGATGAAGACCGTTGTGATCCCAGGTACGGACGCCGCTGATGCCAAGGCGGAATACCTGCCCTTCGACAGCAATATGAGCCTGGCCGAAACCTTCACCGTGACGCCCGAGAAGGAAGCGGCGCTTGGCAAGGCGAAGGGGATGTTCGAGGCGAACGCGCCTGACCGCGCCATCGACGTGCTGCGGGAAGCTTCGGTCGACGTGATGGTTTCGACCGCGCTGCTTCCCGGCAATGCGACGCTGACCGAACTGCGCAACGCCCAGAAGCTGATCGCTGACGGCAAGTACTTCGAGGCCAACGTGGCGCTGAAGTCCATCGAGGACAGCGTGGTCGTCCGCAGCTTCGGGATCGACGCCATCCCCGTGCAGGGCGTCACGGGCTAAGTCTGCGCACCTGAAAAGGAACTGGGCCGGAACCTGATGGGTTCCGGCCCTTCACTCGTTAAGCCACCTTGGCACCCCTAATGCGCGGCCACCGGTGCGGCAGACCCTTTCCGCGGGCGCTGCAGGATCAACAGCACCGGCAGCATCACGAAGGCCGCCCAGCCGGTCAGCACGAAGGCATCCTGAAACGCCAGCATCGAAGCCTGTGCCGACACCAGTCCCGCCAGGGTTTCGGCGCCCTCGGGGGAACTGGCGGTTTGGCCAAGGGGTGCCAGCACCGCGGTCACCTGCGGATTGAAGGGGGTGATCCCGGCGGTCAGGCTGGCCCAGTGGAACTGCGTCCGGCTGGCCAGTTGCCAGCCGATCACCGCGATCCCCAGCGACGAGCCCAAAGAGCGCATTACACCGTAAAGGCCCGATGCCTCATCCTGGCGGTCGGGGGTGATGTTCTGGAAAGCAAGCGTCGACATCGGCACGAAGAAAAGCCCCATCCCGACGCCCGAAATCATGCCGGGGATGGCCAGATCCCAGTAGCCCGCGTTCAGGTCCAGACAGCCGAGCGACAGGTTGCCAAAGCCGGTAAGCGTCAGTCCCACGGCGACCAGGAGGCGCGGATCGACCCGCCCCAGAAGATAGGACCCCGTCACCACCATCGACACTCCGGCTGCAAGTCCGCGCGGCATGAAAAGCGTCCCGGCATCCAGAACCGGATAGCCAAGCAGGCCTTGCACGAACAGGGGCAGGATCGCGATGGTGCCGTACATCGCCACGCCGAAGCCGATGATCGTGGCGTTGGCCGCGGCAAAGCTGCGGTCGCGCAAAAGCTCGAAGTCGATGATGTTCGTGCTCAGGCCCCAGCCGCGCGCGACGAACAGCACCGCCGCCACGGCCGAGATCAGGGCCGCGACCTGAATGAAATGCGAAGCGAACCAGTCGCGCGTCTCGCCCTGGTCCAGCACCAGTTGCAGCCCGCCGATGGCCAGAACCATCAGGACAAGCCCGGTCCAGTCGATATGCACGGGCTTGGGCGCTTCGGTCTTTAGCTCTCCGGCCATCATCACCAGCGCAAAAGCGGCAATCGGCAGGTTGACATAGAACACCGCGCGCCAGCTGAAATATTCGGTCAAGATGGCACCCAGCGTCGGCCCGAGGACGGGGGCGACGACCACGCCCAACCCGAACAGCGCCATGGCCTGCCCGCGCTTTTCGCGGGGAAAGCTGTCGAACAGGATCGACTGCGACAGGGGGATTAGGAAGGCCCCGAAGAGGCCCTGCCCAAGGCGACAGGCGACGATCCATTCCAGGCTTTGCGCCAGACCGCAGAGCATGGAAAACCCGGCAAAGCCCATGATGGCCGTGGTGATCAGCCGACGGCGGCCGAAGCGGCGGGCGAACAGGCCGGTCAGCGGCATCACGATGATCGAGGCCACGATATAGCTGGTCAGGATCCAGACTGTCTGGTCCGAGGTGATGCCGAAGGCAGCCTTCATGTGCGGCAGGGCCACGTTGACTATGGTGCTGTCCAGCACCTCGAGCACGGCGGTCAGCACGACGGCCAGAACAACGGTCCAGCGGGCGGCGGTGGCGGGTGTCGGCGCGGCAGGGACCACCGATGCGACGCCGCTCATGGAACGGCCTTCGGGGCGGCCTGGGCATCGACAGTGGCGGTCACGCTGGCCCCCACACGCAATTGGACGGGCGAGCCGAAGGGCAGCGGGTCCAGCGAGATCCGCACCGGAAAGCGCTGGGTGACCTTGACCCAATTGCCGGTGGCGTTCTGCGCGGGCAGAAGCGAGAACACCGCCCCCGAGCCCGCGCCAAGGCTTTCGACTTTGCCGGTCAGCGACTGGCCGGGGTACATGTCGATGTCGATCGCCACGCTTTGGCCCGGGACGATGTGGGCCAGATCTGTCTCCTTGAAATTGGCGTCGACCCACCAGTTCCCGTCCTCGACGATGGAAAACAGCGGCTGACCGGCAGACACGACCTGCCCCGGGCGCAAGCGCAGGTTCGCAACCCAACCAGAGGCCGGGGCGGTCACCGTGGCGTGCGACAGGGCAAGCTGGGCCTGATCAAGGGCAGCCTGGGCCGCCTTGATGGCCGGGGCCCTGCCGCCTCCGGCCTGATCCCGTGCCGCCGCCAGCGCGGCCTCTGCCGCTGCCTTGGCCGCTGCTGCCTGATCCCGCGCGGTCTGCGTCTTTTCCAGCCCCGCCGGTGCCAGGTCGCCGGACGCTGCCAGTTTGCTGTCACGGGCAATGTCAGCCTCGGCCTGCGCCAGGGCGGCGGTGGCCGATGTCACATTCGCCTCGGCCGCAGCGACCTCGTTCGTCGAGGCCCCGGTGGACAGGGTGGCCAGGTCCAGTTGCGCGCGCGCCGCATTGACAGCCGCCTGCATGGCTGCCGCATCAAGCGTGAAGAGAACATCTCCCGCCTTCACATAGCCGTTCTCGACGACGGCCACGGTTTCGACCTTGCCCGCCACCTGAGGGGCGATGGTCAGGACATCGGCCTGCAACGTGGCGTCATCGGTCGAGGGGAAGGCTTCCTGATGGGCCCACCATGTGTAAAGACCGCCAGCCGCTGCAACGAGCAGGCCGACAAGCAGCAAGGGTTTCAGCGCAGGCATGAGGGATCGGCACCTTTCTTCAGGATGCGGGGGTGGCAAGAAACGGGGGGGGGTCGGGCAGGGCTGCGCGTCGGTTACGGGTCATCCCGACGAACGCCATCGGCATCTCCGGCAGCGACGGACCAGATGCTCTGCAAGTCCTGCTCACCAGCGTAGTGGTGCAGCAGCGCCATCAGCCCGTGCCCGATCAGGAACAGCCAGACCAGAAGGCCGGTCAGGCCATGCAGCCAGCGCAGCCATTCGCCCAGCAGCGTCGCCGATGCCCCGTCGATCGCGGCGATCAGATGGCCGACCCCGGTTGCGGCCATGACCGTGACGAGCACCAGCCCAAGACCATGGACTGCCGCGGCCATTGGCGCTGCCGCCTGAAAGTCCGCAAAATTGCCGTGGCGCAGGGCCGCCCAGTGCCGCTGCGCATCTGCGATAAGTGCTGAACGCCGATCCGCGTTGAACCAGGGAAACAACAGCCCCGCCTCGGTGCCGCTGCGGCGGGTGGCAATCACGACCCAGAAGGCCAGCGCAAGCGCGCCGATCAGGATGTCGCTGTCCTTGTGGAGGGTGAAGAAGCCGTTGCCAGCATGACCTGCCGAGGGGGCCTGCATGACCAGGCCCACGATCAACTGGACGCCGACGGCTATGGAGAGCGCGCCATGCAGGAACCGCGTGGGGCCAGAATGGTGGGTTTGCACAGTCGCTCTCCGGCTGCGGGCGCCGAGTCGCTGGCGGATCAGGGGCCACGGTGGCCTTTCCTGATCTGCCGCTAGCGCGCGCAAGGTTTCTGATGATCGCGCTCCACCTAAGCCGGATCGACTGTCGCGTGCTGTGCCGAAACCTTACATTTCTGTAAGAATTCCCCGGGCCCCCGACGTGCCACGACCTGACCGCAGCGTCGGAATGGGTTTCCTGTCAAAGAGTTAAACCTGCAGAAAACGGTGTGGCAGATCGCACCGCTAGCCCTGTCGTCGTGGCCAAAGGGCCCGTTCAGAGAAAGACGACATCATGTATGCACTCCGCAAAACTGCGCCTTCGAAGCTTCTGGCCGTGATGACCGCAGTGGTCATCGCAGGTTCGGCGTTCACCGGGCCCGTGCTGGCAGCGAACCCCACCGATCCGATCACCGAAGCCGACGTCCTTGCCGCCGAAGCCGCCTGGGGCGCTGGCATCGTTCATATCGGCGATGTCTTTACCCAGGGCGGCGACTACAAGGCGGCCGCAAGCGAGCACATCGACGCGCTTTATGGCTATGACGACGGAACCGTCCTGTTCAAGCCGACGAAGGCTGCCGTCGACGAGTTCCGCGAGACGAAGGATCAGGCGCTGTCCTACTTCGTCGGCGGCTCCGAGAAAGAGGACCATGGCTTTGCGATCCAGCCCTGGACCGAGGTGCGCTTTGACAACAAGGGCATCGTGATCGACAAGGATAGCGCCGTGGCGATGGGCGACTACTACTTTACCGATGCCAAGACCGGCAAAGAGGTGAAGGTCGATTTCAGCATGGGCTTCAAGCGCGCACCGGATGACGGGCATCTGGAGATCTTCCTGCACCATTCCTCTTTCCCCTACCAACCGGCCGAGTGACCGGGGGCAGAGACCAACAGGAAAGGCGGGTCCCCGGACCCGCCTTTCTGCGTTTCGGCGATCGGCGGGCATGAAAGTCGCAAGTCTCTGAAAGAGTTAAAGCTGCGGACAGGTTTCCGTAAGCTTTCCGTTCACTGTCTTTGGTTCACACCTGGATCAGCGACCGGAATCATGGGGTACGGATCAGTCCGTGGGGGCAGGAAGCCCCGCCAAGGACCGAACGGCCAGAATTCTCCGGGGGCGTCCAGACCATCGGACGTTGCACTCGGCATGACCTTGGGTTGGCCGAAAACCAGGCAAGGGAACAGGCATGAACCGGATCAAGACCATCGCCGTCGTCCTCGGGGGCGCGGGTCTCGTCGCGGGCATTGTCGGCGGTCTGGTTCTGCTGTCAGGGATGGTCAGCGTCAGCGCCCGTCCGCCGCATTCCGCAGTGACGACCACGCTTCTGCACACCGCCTTTACCCGCAGCGTCGCGCACAACGCCGGCGATCTTGTCGTCCCCGACGACCTTGATGCGCCCGGTCGCGTCGCGCTTGGGGCCAGGACCTATGCCGCCGTCTGTTCCAACTGTCACGGCACCCCTGGGCTGGGGCAGAACCCGATAGCGCTGTCGATGCGGCCCAGCCCGCAATACCTGCCTGCCGTCGTGGGTCAGTTCACCGATGCCGAGCTGGCCTGGATCGTCGACAACGGGGTGAAGTTCAGCGCGATGCCGGCCTGGCCCGCCGAGGGGCGGTTGGATGAGACCTGGTCTGTCGTGGCATTCCTGAAGCAGCTGCCCGAGATGACGCCAGCAGATTACGCCGCGCTGACGGCAAGCGACCCGGCGACCGCGACCGAAATGCCGCTGGGCGCGGACCTTGCGCCCGTGGAAAGCAAGATGCCGCGCCGGTCCGAGCCCGAGGCGGAATACGCCTGGACAGTCCCTGCTTCGGGGTTTGGCGGGGTCGCCGTTGGCAACGAGCCCCTGGTCCGCTGCGCGGGCTGCCACGGTGTCGACGGCCGCGGGACGGTGACCGGAGGCGAGGCGCCGAACCTGACGATCCAGACGGCGGAGTACCTGCACGCGGCCTTGCGCTCCTATGCCGAGGCGCGCCGCCACAGCGGCTTCATGCAGCCACAGGCGGCGACCCTGACGGATGCGCAGATGGTGGCGCTGGCCGACTACTTCAGTCAGACCCCGCGTTCGGCGGGTGGCCCAGCCTCGGCCTCGGCCGAAACGCTTGCCCGCGGACGCGAGATTGCGATGAACGGCATTCCCGACAAGGGTGTCGCCGGCTGTCTGTCCTGCCACGAGCGCGGCGCCGATGAACCCGACAAGGGCCTGTTCTTCCCGTCGCTCTTTGGCCAGTCCGAGACCTACCTGCGCCGCCAGCTGGATCTACTTGCCGCCGGCTCGCGTGGCGCGACGGGCATCTACAACCCGATGCACGCCGAGGCGCATGGCATGTCGCAGGCCGACCGCGATGCCGTGGCCGCCTGGCTGTCCGCGCAAGTGCCGACGAAGGTGGCAAGCCTTGGCCAGGAGGCGGTCCCGGTGTCAGCCAAAATCCAGGAAATGACGGTCAAGGTCTGCGCGACCTGTCATGAGGCTGACCTGGCCGGCAGCAAGGATGGCCATGCGCCGAACCTGACCTTGCAGACGGCGCCCTATCTTCTGGAAGCCCTGCACAGCTTTCACCTGAACGAGCGCCACAACAGCCAGATGGTCGAGATGACGCGCAACCTGACCACGGCCGAGATCGAAAGTCTTGCCGCCTTCGTCGGGGGCATGCCTCCCGTGGCCCGTCCGAAAGTGCTTGACGCGGCAGCCATCGGGCGGGGCAAGGAGCTTGCAATGAACGGCGACCCGGAGCGGGAGCTGCCCGCCTGCACGACCTGCCACGCTGCGTCCGCGGTCGAGGCGCTGCCGCTGTTCGCCCGGCTGGATGGCCAGTCGGCGGTCTATCTGGAGCGGCGACTGAAAGAGCTGGACAGCGCCTATGCTGCCAAGACAGCCGGGCTGAACCCGATGTATCAGTTCGCGCGCAAGCTGACCGAAGCGGAACGGGCCGACCTTGCAGCCTATTTCGCCAGCCTGCCGCCGGTTCTGAAGTAGCGCAACGGTCCTTCAGGGTCGTCGACCCTTCGCGCAGGGGCCAGCTATGCATTGGCTGAACTTTGGCCGGTCAACCCGGACCCGGCAGCCGTCGCCCTTCAGGCGGGATCCCGGCTGAAGCGGGGTGTTTCAATACCTCAAGGCGCATCGCACGGCGACGGGCCAACGGTCGAAACAAGGGGGATCAGGCGAGCTGAGGCGGCGTCCGATCGGGCAAACCGAGGGCGGCATGAACACCAAACTACACGCCACTATCGATGCCGATGGCCGCCCTCCACTTCTTCAGGACCCCCGGCCAGGTCAGCGATTGCACGCGGGAAGCAGCTCCTCTCGACAGTTTGCCGACGGCAGGGTGGCTGCAGGGCCGACCGCGGCCATCGAGCCGGTGAGCGCCACCGGTTCGGGCGAACCGGAGAGGGCCGACTGGTTCAGGGATGCGTTGAAAGACAAGGGGATACGGCCTTGCATCATAGATCGGACGTCCCGGGGGCGCCCCGTCTTGCATGACAAGCGCCGCTGCGGACGGCGCAACAGGATCGAGATCATGTCCGGACGACTGACGGACCGGCGCCGTGCCGCTCCACGCTGCGGCGGGTGTCCGAATGTCTTCCTCTCCGCCGTCGCCCTCGCCGCAACCGTGATGCTCTGGCCATGACGCGAGAACGAGCCGTGTCCCGAGGGCCGATGAGACAAAGGCAACAGTTCAAGGTTTTGAGTGGAGATTTGGAGGCGGGTACCGGAATCGAACCGGTCTTCACGGATTTGCAATCCGCTGCGTAACCTCTCCGCCAACCCGCCGCGAGGAATGGGTTGGGAAATAGCCCATGCAACGGACGGCTGCAAGGGCCAGCTTTTGGAACTGCTTGCGGCGCGGCGCAGGGTTGACTTGGGAGGTGGGCGTGGGGATTGTCGCGCAGAGGTGCAGGTCGACCGTGCAGAAGATCCTTATCACCGGGACAGCCGGATTCATCGGCTTCCACCTGGCCATGCACCTGCTGGCGGCGGGCCACCGGGTGCATGGCCTTGACGGGATGACGCCCTATTACGACGTGCGGCTAAAGGAAAAGCGCCACGAAATCCTGCGCGCGATGCCCGGTTTCACGGCGACCGAGGCGATGCTGGAAGACATGGCCACGCTGGAAAAGATCGCCGAGGACTTCGCGCCGGACACGATCATCCACCTCGCCGCGCAGGCCGGAGTGCGCTACAGCCTCACGCATCCGCGGTCCTACATCGAGACCAATTTCACTGGCAGTTTCAACGTGTTGGAGGTTGCTCGCCAAGCAAAGGTCAAGCATCTGATGATGGCCTCGACCTCGTCGGTCTATGGGGCCAACCCCGAGATGCCGTTCGTCGAGACCGACCGGACCGACCATCCGCTGACGGTCTATGCCGCGACGAAGAAGGCGGTCGAGGCGCTGGCGCATTCCTACGCGCATCTTTGGGGCCTGCCAGTCACGCTGTTCCGGTTCTTCACCGTCTACGGGGCCTGGGGGCGGCCGGACCTTGCCTATTTCAAATTCACCGAGGCGATCCTGCAAGGGCGACCGATCGACGTCTACAATCATGGCGAGTTGTGGCGCGACTTCACCGCTGTCGAGGATCTGGTCGAGGGTGTTTCGCGGTTGCTGCCCTTGGCTCCGCCCCTGCCATCGGACCGCGCGGCTGCGGTAGAGGGAGACAGCCTGAGCCCGGTTGCGCCCTGGCGGATCGTGAACATCGGCAATTCCGACAAGGTGCATCTGATGGACTTCGTCCGCACTCTCGAAGGGCTTCTCGGCCGCAAGGCGATCTGCAATTACCTGCCGATGCAGCCCGGCGATGTGCCTGCGACCTGGGCTGATTGCTCATTGCTTGAGCGCCTGACCGGGTTCCGCCCCGCAACCGACCTTGCCACCGGGCTGAAACCCTTTGTCGACTGGTACCGGGACTATTACCGCCCGTGACTGGTCCTATCGGCGGGCTCTGTCTGGTCCTAAGCCTGTAGGCCCATATCCACGATACTTCCGCGCGACATTGCATTCGAAAGGACAGGCCATGGAAGGCTTTGCAGGCATGAACGACATCGGGCAGGTGGTCGAGGCCGACCGCGCCCATGTCTGGCACCACCTCTCGCAGCACAAGCAGTACGAAACCGTCGATCCCCGCGTCATCGTCGAGGGCAAGGGGATGCGGGTCTGGGATGCCAAAGGCAAGGAACACATCGACGCGGTGTCGGGCGGGGTCTGGACCGTCAACGTGGGCTATGGCCGCGAATCCATCGCCAACGCCGTCCGCGACCAGCTGATCAAGCTGAACTACTTCGCCGGGTCCGCCGGTTCGATCCCCGGCGCGGTTTTCTCCAAACGCCTGATCGAGAAGATGCCGGGTCTGACCCGCGTCTACTATTCGAACTCGGGGTCCGAGGCGAACGAGAAGGTCTACAAGATGGTGCGCCAGATCGCGCACCGGCACCACGGCGGCAAGAAGTGGAAGATCCTGTACCGGGACCGTGACTACCACGGCACGACCATCGCGGCCCTCGCCAGCGCAGGTCAGGACCAGCGCGCGATGCAGTACGGGCCGTTCCCGGACGGCTTTGTCCGCGTGCCGCACTGCCTGGAATACCGCGCCCAGTGGGACGTGGAAAACTACGGCCAGCGCGCCGCTGATGCGATCGAAGAGGTCATCCTGCGCGAAGGCCCCGACTCGGTCGGCTGCCTGATCCTGGAACCCGTGACCGCTGGCGGCGGCGTCATCGTGCCACCCCAGGGCTATTGGGAGCGGGTGCAGGAGATCTGCCAGAAGTACGATATCCTGCTGGCCATCGACGAGGTCGTCTGCGGCGTCGGACGCACCGGCACCTGGTTCGGCTACCAGCATTACGGGATCAAGCCCGACTTCGTGACGATGGCCAAGGGCGTCGCCTCTGGCTATGCCGCGATCAGCTGCACCGTGACGACCGAGCGCGTCTTCGAGATGTTCAAGGACGACCCGTCGGACCCGATGAGCTACTTCCGCGACATCTCCACCTTCGGCGGCTGCACCAGCGGCCCGGCGGCGGCGCTGGAGAATATGCGGATCATCGAGGATGAGGGTTTGCTCGCCAACACTCTGGCGATGGGCGACTACTGCCTTGGGAACCTCGCCGCACTGATGGACAAGCACAAGGTCATCGGCGACGTCCGGGGCAAGGGGTTGTTCCTTGGGGCCGAACTGGTGTCTGACCGCGCGACCAAGGAGCCCGCGCCCGAAAAGATGGTCCAAGCCGTCGTCGCCGACTGCATGGCGCAGGGCGTGATCATCGGCGCCACCAACCGCTCGCTGCCGGGGCTGAACAACACGCTGTGCCTGAGCCCGGCGCTGATCGCGACGAAGGATGATATCGACCAGATCACCGGCGCGATCGACGGCGCGCTGACGCGGGTGTTTGGCTAAGAACTGAGGCCCTTTGCGGCTAGAGAGGGTGTCCCGGGAGGGGCGCCCTTTTGCGCTTTTTGGGCTTTAGGATCGCCGATGCAAAGCCTTACTTGGTTCGTCCCTTACGCGAGATCGCCTCAAGCGCTCTTGCGACTATCGCTCCCAAGTAAACAGCGAGGGAAATTGGCATCAATGCAAATAGCAGCAAGTGCTTGTTGTATAATTCGGCGTCAAGAGGTCCGAGGCAACTCCCATATCCGTTGTACCACCCACCGCTACAGACAATTTCTGTCACAGCGTTTGCTGCAAGTGGTAGCATCCATAGCACGATCAGGACGTTAGCCAGAATTCGGAACCAACGTGGCCCGCGAAAGAAAGCCTCAGCCCAAAGCAGCATTGGCATGACCACAAACAACGCGAAGGCCGCCGGCAAGGGATTTAGATCGGTGTCCATTTGCCCTTGGCCATGGTCAAATCACGTCAAATCCGATTGCTCCACTATGAAGCGCTCACTTCGATTGGATGCCAAGTTGGACGCCCCGACTTGACAATCCACCTGATGACCCGCTCGCCCACCCGGCGGTCAGGCGCTGCCCTTGTGTTGTGCCCGGCTTGTTGCGCTGTAGCGCGCCCTACGACAGAAATGCCTCTAAAGGGTCACTTTGCAGAAGGCAGTAGGGTGGGCCGTTCCTTGCGCGACGCGAGGCCGACTTGGCCGGTGGACCTTATCCCACCAAAGCGACGAGGATCCCGCCCCAGATCGCCGCACCACAGAGGAAGGACGGCACGAGCCACCAGCCGCTGCGCGTCTGGGCGACACGTTCTTGTCTTGTCTGGCGAGCTTGGGTGATCTGCATGGCGTTCCCTCGCGTTACCGAGGTCATAGACCTTTGGGCCCGAAATCGCCTGCGTGCAGGAGGATAAGGTGACTGTCCTTAAGGATAGCCCGCGCGGTTGACGCCTTCCCATCTGTCCGCGCGCCGTAAGCCGTCGGGTGGGTGCAAACCCACCGGACGCCTTTCCTTGCCCGGGGACTTCGGGTGCCACCCCTTGTTGCGTCGGAATCGCTGCGCTGGGGTTCATCCTGCGCAGATGTCGGCCTGAAGCCCGACCTATGGGATCAAGCCACCCCGTAGCGCTGCCGGGCTTCCTTGAAGCTCATCAGCTTGCCTTCGACCGTGTCCCAAAGGTGCAGGTTCACCGAACGCAGGCTCTCGCGCAGCGTCAGACGCTGCGCTTCGGCCAGAGCGCGGTGGTCGCGGATCACCTCGGGCAGGCGATAGAAGGGGATGCGGGAATAGAGGTGGTGGACGTGGTGGATGCCGATGTTGCCGGAAAACCAGCGCAGGGGCTGCGGCAGGATGTAGTGGGACGACCCCTCCAACGCGGCATCGTGCAGTTGCCAGTCGTCGCCCTTTGACCAGTGCGTCTCCTCGAACTGATGCTGGACGTAGAAGAGCCACACCCCCAGCGTCGCGGCGATCAGCGAGGTGGGCAGGTAGATCAGCAGCACGGGCCAGAACCCGCCGAACCACAGGATCAGGCCCACGGTTATGCCGATCATCGCGTTGGTGCCCATCGCGCTGGTCCAGTAGCGCCAGCCGGATTTCATCAACCCGAAGGGCAGGCGATTTTGCAGCAGAAACAGATAGCTCGGCCCAAGGACGAAAAGCACGACCGGGTTGCGATAGAGCCGGTACATCAGCCGCCCCCACCAGCCCCGCGCCCGGTATTCGTCGATCGTGAGCGTCAGCACATCGCCGATCCCGCGCGCATCGAGGTCACCGTGGTGGGCATGGTGAATGGAATGCGTCCGCCGCCAGACGGCATAGGGCGTCAGGGTCAGCACCCCCAGCACCCGACCCAGCCAGTCCTGCGCCATGCGGTTCTTCAGGAAGGCCCCGTGGCCGCAATCGTGCTGGATGATGAAGATGCGGACGAGGAACCCGCCGTTCAGCACGGCAAGGGCCAGCGCCAGGAAGGGACTGACCGAAAGCGCCATCCAGGCCAGAACCCAGAGCGCCACGAAGGGCACAAGGGTGGCGGCCAGCTCCCACAGGCTGCGGGGTGTCGCGGGTTCGCGGTAGCGGGCGAGGGTGGTCAGCCAGTCGCGGGCTGGGCGGTCGGCGATGGTGTCGGGCATCGTGGCCTGTGGTATTCCCTCCGGCTCTTGCCGCGGCGGGGGTCGGCTTGGCCTTCGGCACGGTGGCGCGAACGCGCATACATCAGGCGCATACGGGTTAGGCGACCGCGTGGCGAAGATCAACCAATTTGATGGCACGGGCGATCAAGTCCCGGCGACCGTGGCCGGGCGAGCCGCTTGACTCTGACCCGGCCGATGCCGCTTGATCCCGGCTGTTCCAAGCCCGTGATGTCATGGCAGCCATCCCCGTCGAAGCCTTCTACCTCACCCCCGGCGCCACCGGCAGCCTGCAGCAGCAGATCCGGGCGATGGTGACGCAAGGCATCCTGGCCGGTCGCTTTCGCCCTGGAAGCCGCATGCCCTCATCCCGGGGGCTGGCCGA
>JBKDYO010000208.1:0-15157 GCA_046305855.1 Paracoccaceae bacterium | reverse complement strand
GTTCCCCAGATTCAACTGCCCCAGCGCGTAATAGGGCACCAGCTTCGCTGCGTTGATCGCCGTGAAGGCGATCGTCGAAGTCCCCGCGAACACCGCCTTCGTCAGCCCCAGGGGCAGCGTGTAGACCTGATAGGGCGGCCCGCCTGCGTGGCTGACGAAACTCGTGAACCCCGTCACCGCCCCCCAGAACAGGCCCGGCGCAACCTGAGGCTCCTTCGGCTCGGTCATCGCAGGCTTCCGGAGGATCAGGTTCAGCGCAAAGGCCACCCCGATCACCCCGACCAGGAGCGTCACTGCGGCTTCGGGCACCACGCTCGCCGTCGCCCAACCCACGCCGATCCCAAAGATCGCCCCAGGCAACAGGATCGCCAGCACCCGCCGGTCGAAGGCGTGCCGATAGGCGTAAAGGCCGAACATGTCCGACACAACATAGACCGGCAGCAGCATCCCCGCCGCCATGACCGGGTTCATCACCAGCGCCATGACCGGCACCGCCAGCATGCCGACAATCGGCACCCCGCCCTTGCCCATCCCCACCAGCGATGCCGCAACGACCGCCGCCACCCAGAACCAGAGCTCTGCCATCACGTCCTCCACTGGCGTTACCGCTAACCTCTTCTCCACCCGGTCGAAAGCGGCAATTTTTTGCATACAATGGTATACCAAGCCCGCGCCAAGGCTGGACAGACGCACGTTTAGCCGCTACCCCTCCCCCCGATTCACCCCCCAGATCACTCCCAAGGAGGCTCCCATGGCCAGACCCAAGATCGCCCTCATCGGCGCCGGTCAGATCGGCGGCACGCTTGCCCATCTCATCGCGCTGAAGGAACTGGGCGACGTTGTCCTGTTCGACATCGCCGAAGGCACCCCGCAAGGCAAGGCGCTGGACCTCGCACAGTCCGGCCCGGTCGAAGGCTTCGACGCCTCCCTCACCGGCACCAACTCCTACGCCGACCTCAAGGGCGCAGATGTCTGCATCGTCACCGCTGGCGTCCCCCGCAAACCGGGGATGAGCCGCGACGACCTTCTGGGCATCAACCTCAAGGTGATGAAGTCGGTCGGCGAGGGCATCAAGGCCAATTGCCCGAACGCCTTCGTGATCTGCATCACCAACCCGCTTGACGCGATGGTCTGGGCGCTGCGCGAATTCTCGGGCCTGCCGCACAACAAGGTCGTCGGCATGGCGGGTGTCCTCGACAGCGCCCGCTTCCGGCATTTCCTCGCGGTCGAATTCAACGTCTCGATGAAGGACGTCACCGCCTTCGTCCTTGGCGGCCACGGCGACACGATGGTGCCCTCGGTCCGCTACTCCACCGTCGGCGGCATCCCCCTGCCCGACCTCGTGGCGATGGGCTGGACCACGCAAGCGAAACTCGACGCCATCGTCCAGCGCACCCGTGACGGCGGCGCGGAAATCGTCGGCCTCCTGAAGACCGGCTCCGCCTTCTACGCGCCTGCAGCTTCGGCGGTGGAAATGGCCGAAGCCTACCTCAAGGACCAGAAGCGCCTCCTCCCCTGCGCCGCCCATGTGAAGGGCGCCTATGGACTTGATGGCATGTATGTCGGCGTCCCGGTGATCATCGGCGCGGGCGGGGTCGAACGCGTGGTCGAGGTCAAACTCGACGCCACGGAGAAAGCCATGCTCGACAAGTCGGTCGACGCCGTGAAGGGCCTTGTCGCCGCCTGCAAGGGGATTGATCCGTCGCTGGCGTAAGTCAAACTTCGTGGGCTGGGCTTCGGCCCGCCTCCCAGAAGGGTGCGCCTCGGCGCACCCTTTTCTGTTTCGAGTGGCCCGCCTTTCGGGTGGGCAATCCGTCCAACTCGCCTTTGACCGTTCCTCCCGGTCCGAAGTCCCCCAAACGAAGGCCGTGCGTGCAGAACGGCCTGCACGATGGCGACTACCCCATGCCCCTACCTCTCAACATGGCCCGGGGGACCGCGGACCTGATCTTCCGCGACCGGCCCGCTCACAGGAAGTCGTACTTGAAGGCCTTCCGATAGAAGCGCTTAGAGATCTTCCACGGCCAATGGAACGTGCGGCGATCCTCCGGAATTCGCTCCAGGTTCAGAACCTCGTCCTTACCGTGCACCATACCGTTGGTGAACTCGGTGTAGCTGTCGATGATCCGCCGCGGATACTGGCTAAGCTGGGCTTCATCCTTGACATAGACCGCCACATAATCGTTCCACAACGCATGACGCTGTTTTCCCGTGAAGCACTCCAGCATCGCCGGGCGAAAACCGGACCGTCTGGCCCAGTTCTCCAACGCCTTGCCCGCATCCGGATAAAACCGCCAGCAGTCCACCGGATAGCGATGAAACGCTCCATTTGATGGCACATTCATGAACAGCAGCCCGTCCGGCCGCAGAATCCGCAGCGCCTCGTTGAAGGACAGCCAGAACAGTTCGGCGTGCTCAAAGCAGGAGGACGTCACGACGATGTCAAAGCTCTCGTCTTCGAACGGAAGCGCGTAGGCGTCGGTCAGAATGACGTCGACGCCTTTCCCAGGCGTAAAGTCTGCGCCGACGAAATTGCTGTCCTTTGGCGCAACCGTGCGAAGCGATCCGTTCACATCCTGCGCGCCAAGATCGACGATCTTCAGACCGCTGCGGCCCTTCGCGTAGGTATCGAAGAACAGCTTCCCGTGATACATTGCCGTGTAGTGCATGCAAGGCTCCAAGACCTGAAGAGGGCTAGGTTTGCCGATAGCAGATCGCCCCTTAGTGTCAACATCAGGCGCTGCAAGGCAGCCAAACACTGCGCGCCGCATGCGTTCCGGACTTGCGCTGCCTCGCTCCGCCAGCCGGATCCGCGACATCGGGCAGAAGCGCGCGGGTCTGGGCAAGGGCCGGCGGTTCTGGTCCGGCAAGACCGGCCACGGCATCCTCAACGTCAAGGCGTGTGAGAATGCCGGTGTCAGCATGATCCGCGACCTAAATGGCGTGATCGAACGCGAGATAGCCGGGATCAGTGTCTTTCTCACCCTGACCGTACCAACCAAGCCCATGATCACCGAAGCAGCCTCTACGGGCCTCGACGAATAGCCCGGCTTCATGCCCGTCCCCGGCCTCCAGATCGTAAACATCGAACAGGCAATTCAACTTCGCGGACGAACCGTCCAACTCCCCGCCCGCCGCGAGGCCACCTCCAAACCCGCCGCGTGCAAGGAGGACACCTCGCGCCAATGCGCCCTCGACTTCTGACCCACCCTGCCGTCAGGTCCCACCGTGACCACTCCATTCCGACCGCTCCCGTCGGACACCGCCCGCATCGCACCAGCCTCCCCCGCCCCCCTGCCTTGCTCTATACCCAAATACTCCCGCCGGAGGCATCCACCGCCCGCGCTGCGAGCCACATTCCAAGACAAACGCTTTCCCAGTCCGGAAACGCCCAGATCCAAACCTTTCCAATTCCCTATCGCCCGCAACCAACCCATTGAAATCACTAACATCCGCGACTTTGTCCACCGTGGACACCTCCACACCCCCTTGCCCCGCCCCCCGGAATCCGGCATCTCCCCCCTCAAACCCCGATCCCCGGAGGGACCCCCATGGACTACTCGAAATCCGGCAACCCCAAGGGCGCGCGCAGCACCCTTCGCGGCCCCGACCACGCCCAGAAGGGCGCTCCCAAGGCAGTGAAGCCCCCGCGCGAGACGAAGGAACAGCTCCTCGCCCGGATGAAGGCCGCCGCCGAAGCCGCCAAGAAGGACCCGAAAAGCTGAGGCTCGCCTCCCCCTACCTCGCCCCCGGCTTCTATGACGAGGCCATCGCCAAGGGCCGCCACCGCGACATCGTCGGCGGGCGCTGGGACGAGACGGGCCGCGTCCAGATGGCCGCCCTTCTCGACTGCGGGATGACCCCCGACGACCACCTCCTCGACATCGGCTGCGGCGCGCTCCGGCTCGGCCACAAGGCCGTCCCCTACCTTCGCCCCGGCCACTACTGGGGCACCGACGCCTCGCTCGCCCTGATGCGGCACGGGCGGCTCGCCGAACTCCCCAACCCCGACCAGCTCCCCGAAGACCACCTCGTCGAGGACGCCACCTTCGCCTTCGCCGGCATCCCAGACACCATCACCCTCGCCATCGCCTTCGGTGTCTTCACCCACCTGCCCCACGCTGACCTCGCCACCGCAATCCAGAACCTCCGCCGCTTTCCGAACCTGAAGACCGTCCTCTTCACCGTCTTCCTCTCCGACACCCCCGGCTCCACCCGCCAGCCCGACGGCGTCGTCACCCACCTCGACCGCCCGCCCTACCACCTCCCCGAGGCCCGGGTCGCGCAGACCATCGCCGACGCCGGCTTCACCCCCACCCGCCAGCCCACACTCCTCCCCCGCGGCCAGGTGCTCTGGTCCGCGACCTGAGGGGTTCCCGACTTGCGCCTTCCTCCGCGCGGGCCCACATCTCCCCTACGCAACCCGGAGGCCCCCATGCGTTCCCTTGTCCTCGCGCTCGTCCTCGCCACCCCCGTCGCCGCCGAAACCCTGTCCGAGGAAATCGCCCGCACCGGCCTCGCCCCGACCGAGGCCCGGCTCGCCGCCCTCGCCTCTCCGACCAACGAGGATCTCTTCGCCCTCGCGGGCCTCCACTTCCTTGGTGGAGTCGAGCAGGCGCTGCAGCTCCGCTGGCAGACCGGCGTCAAGGCCGACTGGTCGGAGCTTCCCATCCTCCGCCTGCCGATCCCGGAAAACCCGAACGCCATCCCCTTCCAGGCCGCCGATTTCACCGCCCTCATCCGCAACCTCGACGCAGACATGGACGCCTCCCGCGAGGCTCTCGCCCAACTCGGCGACAAGCCCTTCGCGCTGCCCATCCGTATGGCTGACCTTTGGTTCGACATCAACGCGAACGGCACCCGCGACGCGGGCGAGGCGCTGGCCGACGTGACCGGCATGGCGCTTGGCGGAGGGCGCAATTTCGGCGTCGCGGTCGAGGATCCGGTGATCACCTTCGACAGCGCCGACGCCGCCTGGCTTTCCGCCTACACCCACTTCCTGTCAGGCTTTGCCTCCACCGCGCTGGCCTACGACCCCGAACCGGCGATCCAGCGCGTCCTCGACAGCTCCAAGGCGATCTACGCCCTCTGGGGCCCCACGCCGCCCCACAACGCGATGGACATGATGTTCGGCCGCCAGGTCGACCGCGCCGCGATGGTCTTGGTCGCGCTCTCCAAGACCCCCGACAAGGCCCTGGCCCAGGACGCCTATGGCCATTTCCTGTCGATGATCGAGGAGAACCGCCGCTTCTGGTCCCTTGTTGCTCTGGAGACCGACAACACTGGCGAATGGGTCCCGAACGACAAGCAGGTCTCCGGTCTTGGGCTGATGATGCCCCCCGGCACGGGAGACCGCTGGCAGGCCGTCCTCGCCGACGCCGAAAAGGCGCTGCAGGGTGAGCTTCTGATCCCCCACTGGCGCTTTGGGGCCGAAGCCGGGATCAACCTGAAGAAGGCCTTCGAAGACCCGCCTGCCATCGACCTCGTCACCTTCATCCAGGGCGAGGGGCTGCTTCCCTACGCCGAGAAGGGCCCGCAGATGTCCATGCAGTCCTGGCGCGACTTCGAGGATTTCGTCCAGGGCGACGCGATGCTTTTCGCTGTCTTCCTGAACTGATCCGCGGGGCACCGATTTCTTCGAAGAAATCGTGCCGGAGCCTTCAAAGGCTCCGACCCGGACTTTTCGAAAAGTCCGGCGCTCAGCCGAGACCCTGGATCACCGTCTCCAGCGTCGCCACCAGCTTGTCGGCGATCTCGTCCAGCTCGGCATCCGTCGCATTGAACGGCGGCGCGAGGATCACCGTATCCCCCGCCGCCCCGTCGACATGTCCGCCCGACGGATAGCAGATCAGCCCCCGCCGCAGCCCTTCAGCCCGGATGCGCCCGTTCCCCCCCAGCCCAGCGGCAAACGGGGCCTTCGTCTCTCGGTCCGCGACGACTTCCACGCCAATGAAATACCCCCGCCCCCGCACGTCTCCGACCTGCGGCAGATGCGCCATCCGGCTGCGAAGCTCCGCTTGCCAGCGCGGTCCCTTGTCCCGGATGCGGGCCAGCAGCCCTTCCTCCTCGACGATCTTCTGCACCGCTACCCCGGCGGCCAGACAAGCCGTGTGCCCGGTGTAGGTATGCCCCGTCAGCGGCCCGCCATGCCCCGCCGCCATCACATCGGCAATCTCCTGCGTGTAGATCGCCGCGCCCAAAGGCAGGTAGCCTCCCGAGAGCGATTTCGCCACAGTGATGATATCCGCCGTGATCCCGTCCTCCTCGGACGCGCGCCAGACCCCGGTCCTCCCAGACCCGCACATCACCTCGTCGCAGATCACCAGCACACCATGCCGCCGGCAGACCTCTGCCATCGCCCTGGCATAGCCCTCGGGCGCAGGCAAAGCCCCCCCGGCCGCCCCCACCACCGGCTCGAAGATGAACGCCGCCACCGTCTCCGGCCCCAGCCTTACAATCTCGGCCTCCAGCTCTGCCGCCAGATGCGCGACCAGCCCCTCCCGTGTCACACCCGCAGGCAACCGGTACGCATTCGCCGCACTCACCCGACCGACCGACGGCAAAGCCCCGGCAAAGGCCCGCTGCCGGTCCTCGAACCCCGACAGCGCCGTCGCCATCAGCGTGTTGCCATGCCAGGACCGCTTCCGCGCGATGAACTTCACCCGGCCCGGCTCACCCCGGTCAAAGTGGTACTGCAGCGCGATCTTCACTGCGCTTTCCACCGCCTCGGACCCCGAGGTCGTATAGACCATGTCCGCCAGCCCCGTGGCGCGGCACAGAAAATCGCTCAACTCCTCAAGCGGATCGCTGGAGAACAGATACCGGTAGCCATAGGCCACCTTCTCCATCTGCTTCGCCACCGCCTCGTTCACCCGCGGGTCGCCATGCCCGATGGAAAACACCGCCGGCCCACCCGAGCCATCAATGTACTGTCGCCCGTCCACATCCCAAAGGTAGACCCCCCGCCCGTGGCTGATCTTCGGCAGCACGTCTTGTGTGATATCATTCGCACTTGGGCGCGGCATGGCGGCCTCCTCTTCTTGCCGCCCAGCCTTCGCAATCCCCCCGAACCTTGTCAATCTGGCCACCTCCACGGTGATTCGCGCCCGCATCTGGCGTTACCGCAACCATGTGATCACGATTTTCCAAAGTGTGATCACACTTTTCCATCCTGTGATCACAACGTTCATTTTCCCGGCATTTTGCCTGCATTACAGGCATTTGCCGTTTGGAACATGCCCCAAGCCGTGCCAGAACGCCCGTGACCAATTCCCGGCCGACATCGAGGGGCGCCCATGAACATCCACGAATACCAGGCGAAAGAGCTTCTGCGCAGCTACGGCATCCCGGTCAGTGACGGCCGCGTCGTCCTCAAGGCCGAAGACGCCAAGACCGCCGCAGGGGAACTCGACGGCCCGCTCTGGGTGGTAAAATCCCAGATCCACGCCGGGGGCCGCGGCAAGGGCAAGTTCAAGGAACCCGAAGCTGGCGACAAGGGCGGCGTCCGCCTTGCCCGCTCGGTCGGTGAAGCCGCCGAATTCGCCCGCCAGATGCTGGGCCGCACCCTTGTCACCATCCAGACCGGCCCGGCGGGCAAGCAGGTCAACCGCATCTACATCGAAGACGGCTCCGACATCGACCGCGAGTTCTACCTCGCCTTCCTGATCGACCGCGGCACCTCGCGCATCTCGATCGTCGCCTCGACCGAAGGCGGCATGAACATCGAAGACGTGGCCCACAACACGCCCGACCTGATCCACACCTTCACCATCGACCCCGCCACCGGCCTGCAAGACTTCCACGGCCGCCGCGTGGCCTTTGCGCTTGGCCTTTCGGGCGCGCAGGTCAAATCCTGCGTGGCGATTGTGAAAAACCTCTACCGCCTGTTCATCGAAAAAGACATGGACATGCTGGAGATCAATCCCTTCTGCGTCCTGAAAGACGGCACCCTCCGCCTCCTCGACGCCAAGATGGGCTTCGATGGCAACGCGATCTACCGCCACCCCGACATCGCCGCCCTCCGCGACGAGACCGAGGAAGACCCCAAGGAACTCGCCGCGTCGAAATTCGACCTGAACTACATCGCCCTGGATGGCGAGATCGGCTGCATGGTCAACGGCGCGGGCCTCGCGATGGCCACGATGGACATCATCAAGCTTTACGGGGCCGAGCCCGCGAACTTCCTTGACGTCGGCGGCGGGGCCACCAAGGAAAAGGTCACCGAGGCCTTCAAGATCATCACCTCCGACCCGCAAGTGAAGGGCATCCTCGTCAACATCTTCGGCGGCATCATGCGCTGCGACATCATCGCCGAAGGCGTGATCGCCGCGGTCAAGGAAGTCGGCCTGAAGGTCCCGCTGGTCGTGCGGCTGGAGGGCACCAACGTCGAGCTTGGCAAGGACATCATCCGCAAGAGCGGCCTGAACGTCATCGCGGCCGATGACCTGAAGGACGGGGCGGAAAAGATCGTGAAGGCGGTGAAGGGATGAACAGTACGCTCAAGACCACAATTCTAGTCCTTGGCGTCGCTACGCTTGTCGCCGGCTGTCAACCAACTAGCTCGACCGAGAGTGTTCCCGCTGCCCCTGCAACTGCAGTAAGCGCGAACACCACGCAGTCGGCGGTTGCGGCCTTTATCGCCGCCTGTGTGAAAACCGCCGGAAACCCGGACGCAGCCGGACCAACACTTGAGTCGCTCGGCTTTCGCAAAACCGGCGGCAGCGGTGCCGGGGGCGAATATGCTTCCTCCTTCGCAACCGCTGTCGTTTCGGTCGACACCCGCAGTAACCGTGCGGGCCAGTGCGTCGTGACACCGAAGTCTGCAAGCTTCAGCGATGTCGTGGCACAACTGAACGCTCAGATACCGGCGTCCGGCACATCTGCGATGAAGCTGGGTGGTGAAGAGGCATGGGTTCTTGGAGGCACCGGAGCCGTTGCACTGGTCTCGCGATCCAAAGGCGCGATGACCCGAACCCAGCCCGGAATTTTTCGCGGTTAAGCTAAATCCTTAGACATCTGGGGCACCCATGTCAGTTCTCGTCAACAAATCCACCCGCGTCATCTGCCAGGGCTTCACCGGCAGCCAGGGCACCTTCCACTCCGAACAGGCCATCGCCTACGGGACCAAGATGGTCGGCGGCGTGACCCCCGGCAAAGGGGGTGAAACCCACCTCGACCTGCCGGTCTTCAACTCGGTGCACGAGGCGGTAGACGTCACCGGCGCGAATGCCAGCGTGATCTACGTCCCCCCGCCCTTCGCCGCCGACTCGATCCTGGAAGCCATCGATGCCGAGATCCCGCTGATCGTCTGCATCACCGAAGGCATCCCGGTCCTCGACATGATGAAGGTCAAGCGCGCGCTCATTAATTCGAAGTCCCGCCTGATCGGCCCGAACTGCCCCGGCGTCCTGACCCCCGGCGAATGCAAGATCGGCATCATGCCGGGCTCGATCTTCTCCAAGGGCTCGGTCGGCGTCGTGAGCCGCTCCGGCACCCTGACCTATGAGGCCGTGAAGCAGACCACCGACGTGGGCCTCGGCCAGACCACCGCAGTGGGCATCGGCGGCGACCCGATCAAGGGCACCGAACACATCGACGTCCTGGAGATGTTCCTCGCCGACCCCGACACCCACTCGATCATCATGATCGGCGAGATTGGCGGGGCCGCCGAAGAAGACGCCGCCCAGTTCCTTGCCGACGAGAAGAAAAAGGGCCGCTGGAAGCCCACCGCCGGTTTCATCGCCGGCCGCACCGCCCCCCCCGGCCGCCGCATGGGCCATGCCGGAGCCATCGTGGCGGGCGGCAAGGGCGACGCGGAGTCGAAGATTCAGGCGATGCTCAGCGCCGGGATCGTGGTGGCCGACAGCCCGGCAGGGTTGGGCGAGGCGGTGCTGAAGGCGATCAAGGGGTAGGTATGGGACCGGCGCGAGCCATACGGACCGGCCTTGTCAAGTCCTTCCAGTTCTCGGGACGGGCCTCCCGCACCGAGTTCTGGTGGTTTGCGCCTGTTGCCCTGATCCCGCCCGTTGTGGGCGGCACGCAGTTGTCGTTGGACAACATCGACTTCTGGGGCATCTGGCGGGTTGGCGTCCTGATCCTTCTAGGTCTGCCACTTATTGCCGCTATGTCCCGCCGTTTGCAGGACATGGGTGAGCCGGGCCATCAAGCCTTGCTTCCCTTCATGCCCTTCGTCTTCCTCTGGGTCGGTTATCAGGCAATCTACTGGTTCAGCGTTGCCACTTGGATCACCGGCCTTGGCATGATCCTTGGCATCCTCGCTCTCTTTGCCTTTGGCCTGATCTATTTCGTAACAGCAATCGCATCGCTGTTCGTCACCGCTTCCATCATCGGGATGATGCTCGTCGCATCTGACCCGCGTTCCAACCGTTACGGCCCCCCTCCCTCCGAGGTAACCCCATGACCGACCAATCCCCCAACGCCGCCTTCGCAGCCTCATTCCCCCTCAACGGGGCCAGTGCCGATTACGTCGACCAGCTGGCCGCCCGCCTCACGTGACCCCATGAGCCTGCCCACCTGGTCGCACTGCATCCCAACGCTCAACAGGATCGACATCCTGGAAGAGGCCGTGCGCCTGTCGCTGACGCAAAGCTTTCCACCCATCGAGATCATCATCGTCGACGCCAGCGACACTCTGGACGAACACAAACGGCGGATCGAGGCGATCTTTGCCACCCATGCCGCCGCCAAGCCCGGCCCCTTGCCGGACCTCCTCTATCTGCCAAGCCCGGTCAAATCCCTGACCCGGCAGCGCAACATCGCCATCGAACGGGCGCGGGGCGACATCCTGTTCCTGTTTGACGACGACACGCTGATGTTCCCCGATTGCGCCGAAGCGGTCATCAAGACCTTTGCCGTCGACGGCGCCCGCCAGATCGCGGCGGGGATGGCCCTGCGCGTGCCCCAGATCCCCGGCCATGCCCGGGTGGACGACGATGACCGCAAGGTCACCGGCTCCGCCGTTGCGGGGCTCAGCGCGTTCCACGAAACACGGCTGGCAGCCTGGATCTGGAACCATGTCTTCATGATGAGCGCGCCCAGCCATTTCATCGCCTATGACGACCCCCGCCGGATCAAGCCTGCCGACATGGTCTCGGTCGGCCCGCTGCGGCTCTTGTCTCTGCCGCTTCTGTCCGGCTTTGCGATGTGCGTCCAGGCCGAGGTTGCCCGCCGGGAACCCTTCGATCCGGCGCTCTTGTCCTATTGCCCCGCCGAAGATCTTGACGCCAGCTACCGCTTTTCGCGCCACGGGCTGAATGTCCTGTTCGAGACCGCCCGCGTCCACCATTTCGAAGCGGCCTCGGGGCGGATCAAGCGGCGGCAGGCGATTACGCTGGGGCTGATGAACCTTGCGGCCTTCGTCGCAAAGAACAGCGCCCGCCCCAGCCGCGACATCCCGTCCTATTACCTGCGCTATGTCCGCCGCCTGCTGGCCGAGTTCCTGAAGGACGGCCTCAGCCGCCGCTTCACCTTCCCGCAATTCCAGGGCGTCCTCTCTGCCTTCCGGCCGACGGTCGCGCTGTTCCGGCATGGCCGGGACGGCTTTGACGACTGGTATCGCCTGCAACAGATGCGGGTCCTGAAATGGCCCGTGACCCAAATCGCTCCGACCTCCGGACCGACTCCTTCCAACCTTGCAACCAAGGGATAGGCAGATGACCGATCAATCACCAAACGCCCAGTTCCACGCCTCGTCCTTCCTTGACGGGGCCAATGCCGATTATGTCGACCAGCTGGCCGCGCGCCATGCGCAGGACCCGGGCAGCGTCGATCCGCAATGGGCCGAGTTCTTCCGCGCCCTCGGCGACAGCGAGATTGACGCCACGCGCGCCGCCTCCGGCCCCTCCTGGGCGCGCGCCGATTGGCCGCCCCAGCCCGCAGATGACCTGACCGCCGCCCTTACCGGCGAATGGGCCGCCCCGCCGCCCGCGAAAGAGGCGAAGGCCGCAGGGGCCAAGATCGCCGCCAAGGCCGCCGAAGCGGGCGTTCCATTGACCGACGAGCAGATCCAGCGCGCCGTACTCGACTCGATCCGCGCCCTGATGATCATCCGCGCCTACCGGATCCGCGGCCACCTTGCTGCCGACCTCGACCCGCTTGGCATGGCCGAAAAAGGCTCCCACCCCGAGCTTGACCCCGCTTCCTACGGCTTTGCCGAAGCCGACATGGACCGGCCGATCTTCATCGACAACGTGCTTGGCCTGACCCATGCCTCGATGCGCCAGATCATCGACATCGTGAAGCGCACCTATTGCGGCACCTTCGCGCTGCAGTACATGCACATCTCCGACCCCGAACAGGCCGCCTGGCTGAAGGAACGGATCGAAGGCTACGGCAAGGAAATCCAGTTCACCCGCGAGGGCCGCAAGGCGATCCTGAACAAGCTGGTCGAGGCCGAGGGCTACGAGAAGTTCCTCCACGTCAAGTACATGGGCACGAAACGCTTCGGCCTCGACGGCGGCGAAGCCGTGATCCCGGCGATGGAGCAGATCATCAAGCGCGGCGGTGCGCTTGGTGTGAAGGACGTCATCATCGGCATGCCGCACCGGGGCCGTCTGAACATCCTTGCCAACGTGATGCAGAAACCCTACCGGGCGATCTTCCACGAATTCCAGGGCGGTTCCTACAAGCCCGAAGACGTGGATGGCTCGGGTGACGTGAAGTACCACCTCGGCGCCTCGTCTGACCGCGAGTTTGACGGCAACAAGGTCCACCTTTCCCTCACCGCGAACCCCTCGCACCTTGAGGCCGTGAACCCCGTCGTCCTAGGCAAGGTCCGCGCCAAGCAGGACCAGCTGAACGACGTGGCAGAACGCATTGCCAGCCTGCCGATCCTCTTGCACGGCGACGCGGCTTTTGCCGGTCAGGGCGTTGTGGCCGAATGCCTGCAGCTGTCCGGCATCAAGGGGCACCGCACTGGCGGCTGCATCCACATCATCGTCAACAACCAGATCGGCTTTACCACGGCACCCGCCTTCAGCCGCACCTCGCCCTATCCCACCGACATCGCCCTCATCGTCGAAGCCCCGATCTTCCACGTCAACGGCGACGACCCCGAGGCCGTGGTCCACGCCGCCAAAGTCGCGACCGAGTTCCGCCAGAAGTTCCACAAGGACGTGGTCATCGACATCTTCTGCTACCGCCGCTTTGGTCACAACGAAGGCGACGAGCCGATGTTCACCAACCCGGCGATGTACAACCGCATCCGCAAGCAGAAGACCACGCTGCAGCTTTACACCGACCGCCTCGTCGCCGACGGGTTGATCCCCGAAGGCGAGATCGAGGACATGAAAGCCGCCTTCCAGGCCCGCCTGAACGAAGAGTTCGAGGCTGGCAAATCCTTCCTGCCCAACAAGGCCGACTGGCTGGACGGGCGCTGGAAGAACATGGCCACCAAGGACTTGAACAACTACCAGCGCGGCGAAACCTGGATCAAGGCCGAGACCCTGGCCGAGGTTGGCGCCGCCCTGACCCGCGTGCCCGAAGGGTTCGATTTGCACAAGACTGTGGGCCGCCAGCTTGAATCCAAGCGGGAAATGTTTGCAAAAGGTCAAGGTTTCGACTGGGCCACCGCCGAGGCACTTGCCTTTGGCTCCTTGCAGACCGAAGGCTTTGCCGTCCGGCTGTCGGGCCAGGACTGCACCCGCGGCACCTTCAGCCAGCGCCACTCCGGCTGGGTCGACCAGACCACCGAGGAACGCCACTACCCGCTGAACCACATCCGTCCCGGACAGGCGCGGTATGAGGTCATCGACTCGATGCTCAGCGAATACGCCGTCCTCGGGTTCGAGTACGGCTATTCGCTGGCCGAACCGAACGCCCTGACGATCTGGGAAGCGCAGTTCGGCGACTTCGCCAACGGCGCGCAGATCATGATCGACCAGTTCATCAACTCGGGCGAGTCGAAGTGGCTTCGTATGTCCGGCCTCGTGATGCTTCTCCCCCACGGCTACGAAGGCCAGGGACCGGAGCATTCCTCGGCCCGTCTCGAACGCTTCCTGCAGCTTAGCGCGGAAGACAACTGGATCGTCGCCAACTGCACGACCCCGGCGAACTACTTCCACATCCTGCGCCGCCAGTTGCACCGGACCTACCGGAAGCCCCTGATCCTGATGACCCCGAAGTCCCTCCTCCGGCATCCGATGGCGATCTCCCGGGCCGAGGATTTCACCGACGGCTCCACCTTCCACCGCGTCCTCTGGGACGACGCGCAGAAGGGCAACTCGACCGCAAAGCTCAAGGCCGACGACAAGATCAAGCGCGTCGTCCTCTGCTCGGGCAAGGTCTACTACGACCTTCTCGCCGAACGCGACGCGCAGGGGCTGGAGGATGTCTATCTCCTCCGCATCGAACAGCTCTACCCGGTCCCGACGATCTCCCTGACCCAGGAGCTTGGCCGCTTTCCGAAAGCCGACTTCGTCTGGTGCCAGGAAGAGCCGAAGAACCAGGGCGCGTGGAGCTTCATCGAGCCCGAGATCGAGACGATCCTGACCAAGATCAGGTCCAAGCCGACGCGCATGTCCTACGCTGGCCGCAAGGCCTCCGCGTCGCCCGCCACGGGCCTCGCCTCCCGCCACAAGCATGAACAGCAAACCCTCGTCGCCCAGGCCCTTGGCCTGAACTGACCTCGCAGACCGGAGACTTTGAAATGACTGACGTGATGGTTCCCGCCCTTGGCGAATCCGTGTCCGAGGCCACCGTATCGACCTGGTTCAAGAAACCCGGCGACGCGGTGAAGCAGGACGAAATGCTGTGCGAGCTTGAGACCGACAAGGTCTCGGTCGAAGTGCCCTCCCCGGTGACGGGCGTCCTGGCCGAGATCCTCGCGCCGGAAGGCACGACCGTCGCCGCCAACGCCCGCCTTGCCATTGTGACCGAAGGCGCTGCTGCTCCCAAGGCCGCCGAGCAAAAGCCGGTGACCGAAGACCCGAAGATCGAGGCCGCCGCCAAGATCGGCTCCCCCGGTGCGGGCCATGAGGAAATGACCCCCCGCGCCGACGTGGAAAACGCCCCCTCCGCCAAGAAGGCGATGGCCGAAGCTGGCCTCTCCGCCGACGCCGTCAAGGGCAGCGGGCGCGATGGCCGGGTGATGAAGGAAGACGTTGCGAAAGCCGTCGCCACCCCGGCCCCGGCTCCCACT
>JBKDYO010000207.1:0-7804 GCA_046305855.1 Paracoccaceae bacterium | reverse complement strand
CGGCGCGACCTCTATTACCGGCTTAGCAGCACGGTCCTGACGATCCCGCCCCTGAAGGACCGGGGCGACGATGTTCTGCTGATCGCCGAACACTACAATCGCAAGCTGGCTCGGGAAACCGGGCGCGAAACGCTGATCTTCGGCGAAGAGGTTCAGGCGGCCCTGCTGGCCCATTCCTGGCCGGGCAACGTCCGCGAACTGCGCAACGCGATCATCAATCTGCACGCTTTGGTCAAGTCCCGGCATGTCACGGTCGCCGACCTGCCCCGAGCGGTGACCACCCCCGCGCCAGACCCGGTCGACCCGTCGCTTCTGGCCACGCATGACCGGCTTCAGGCCGGGTCGGTTTCCCTGCGGATGGCGGAGGTCTTGTTGATCGAGACCGCGCTGGCCCAGCATCGCGGCAACCTGAGCAGCACGGCCAAGGCCCTGGGGATCTCCAGGCCCACGCTTTATCGCAAGCTCAACGACTACGGGATCGGTGCGCGGACCGACGACACCAAGTCCTAGGCCGGGTGCGGATCATTCCGCCGCGCGCGCCGGGGACCTGCCCGCCGTCAAGCCCGACACCTTCTCGACAATGCTTTCGGCTGAGATGCCGAAATGGCGGTACAGCTCGGCAATCGTACCGGTCTGCCCGAAATGCTCGACCCCAAGCGGAATGGTCCGGTGCCCGCAGACCCCGCCCAACCAGGCCAGCGTGGCCGGGTGGCCGTCGATCACCGTGACCAGATGGCAATGCGGCGGGAGGTCCTGCAGCAGCCTCTCGACCGCCGACCGGGCATCGCGTCGCCCGCGCGCCCTCGCCCGCTGCGCCGCAGTCCACCCGGCATTCAGCCGGTCTGCCGAGGTCACCGCAAGAACCCCCACGTCGCGCCGGCTGTCGCCGATCATGCCCGCTGCGCGGATCGCCTCGGGGGCCACGACGCCCTGATAGGCGATGACCACATCGCAGTTCGGCCCGGGCTTGCGTAGCCAATAGCCGCCGTCGATGGCCCCCTGGACAAAGGCCTGATCCGCCCGACGGCCCGGCTGTTCGATCGGGTTGGTGCTCAGCCGCAGATAGACCGAGCCACCGGTTTCATCCCTGAGCCAAGTGCGTTCATCCGGATCGCCGTCGCCCGACCGCTGCAGATAGCCGAACGCCCAGTGCAGGATGACTGCCAGCTCATCGGCAAAGGCAGGTTCAAAAGCGGCCAGCCCGTCCTGCGCCATCCCGATCAAGGGCGTACCGATCGACTGGTGCGCCCCGCCTTCAGGGGCCAGCGTCACGCCTGACGGCGTGCCCACGATCATGAACCGCGCATCCTGATAGCAAGCGTAGTTCAACGCATCGAGACCGCGCGCCACGAAGGGATCATAGACCGTGCCGATGGGGATCAGCCGCTTGCCGAACAGCGCATGCGACAGCCCGGCGGCCCCCAGAAGCAGAAAGAGGTTCATCTCGGCGATGCCAAGCTCGATATGCTGGCCCTCGGGGGTGAACTCCCATTTCGCAGTCGAAGCGATCTTTTCGGCCATGAAAGTATCAGCTCGTGCCGTCCGCGCGAACAGCTTGCGCCGGTTGACCCAGGGGCCAAGGTTGGTCGTGCCGGTGACATCGGGGGATGTCGTCACAATCCGGCGGGCCAGATCACTGTCGCCCTTGCCCAGATCGTCCAGGATCTTGCCAAAGGCCATCTGGGTCGAGATTTCGCGGTCGGACGCCAAACTGATTTCCGGAACAGCGACGGCGTTGTCGTCTAGGCGACGCGGGCCACCCTGAAAGAACGGCACTGCGTCCAGAAAGGCCTGCAGCGCGGCCGGGTCCTTGACCGTGGCGAGGCAGTCCCATTCCTGACCTTCGGGCACCTGCATATGGGCCTGCCAGTCGGCCAACTGCGCCTTGGTCATCAGCCCGCCGTGGTTGTCCTTGTGCCCGGTAATCGGTGTTCCCCAGCCCTTGACGGTATAGGCCAGAAAGCAGACCGGCCGGTCATGGTCGATGGCAGCAAAGGTTTCGGCCAGCGTGTCCACGCAGTTGCCGCCCAGGTTTTCCATCAGCGCCGCAAGCTCCGCATCACTGCGCCGCGCGAGCAAGGCCGAGACCGGACCCTGATCGCCCAGATCGTCCATCAACCGCTTCCGCCAGACCGCGCCGCCCATGAAGGTCAGCGCTGCATAAAGCTGGTTGGGACAGTCGTCGATCCACTGGCGCAGGGCATCGCCGCCCGGTTCCTGAAACGCCGCGCGCTGGAGGCGGCCGTGCTTGACCCGCACGACATCCCAGCCGAAGGCCTCGAAGATGCGTTCGACCCGGCTCCACAGCCCTTCGTGCACCACCCCGTCCAGCGACTGGCGGTTGTAGTCGATGATCCACCAGCAGTTCCGCAGCCCGTTCTTCCAGCCTTCCTGCAGGGCCTCGTAGACGTTGCCCTCGTCCAGTTCGGCGTCGCCCACCAGCGCCACCATCCGGCCTGCGCGCACGCCGTCGCCCCAGGGCTTGGCCCGCACGTAGTCCTGCACCAGCGACGCGAAAGCCGTGATCGCCACACCAAGCCCGACCGACCCGGTCGAGAAATCCACGTCGATCCGGTCCTTGGTGCGGCTGGGATAGCTTTGCGCCCCGCCAAAGCCGCGGAAATTCTCCATCCGCTCGCGGGTCTGGGTGCCCATCAGGTAATACATCGCGTGCAGCACTGGGGCCGCATGCGGCTTGACCGCGACCCTGTCCTCTGGCCGCAGCGCCGAGAAGTACAGCGCCGTCATGTTCGACACCATCGACGCGGACGAAGCCTGATGCCCGCCGGTCTTGATCCCGTCGACCTTGGGGCGGATGTGGTTGGCGTGGTGGATCATCCAGTGCGACAGCCACAACAGGCGCTGCTCGACCGTCTTCAGATGCTGCGCGTCGGCTGCGGTCATGGCGGATTGGCCCCTTGCTGTCCAAGGATGACACTAGCGATAAGCGCGCGCGGGTTCTTGCCTTTCTGTGCCACCAGGATGGTGTACTTTGGCGATAATCGCCAAGATTGAGGGAGTATGGAATGCAATCCGCCAATGTCGATCCGCTGAACCTGTCGATTCTCCTGATCCTGCAGAAAAATGGCCGCGCCACGGTTAATGACATCAGTGAAAGCGTGGGGCTGAGCCCCTCGCCCGTCGCGCGCCGGATCAGGCTCATGGAAGATGCGGGCATCATTGCCGGCTATTCGGCCCGGATCGATGAAGCAGCGCTTGGCTACGGCTTTTCGGTGTTCGTTTCGGTCAAGCTGGACAAGCAGGTCGACGAAGCCCTGATGCAGTTCGAAGCGGCGATCCAGACCTTTCCCGAAGTGGTGGATTGCTGGCTGATGACCGGCAACCGCGACTACCTCTTGCGTATCGCAACCAGCGGCCTCGCAGAATTCGAGCGGTTTCTGGTCGGCCGCTTCACCAAACTGCCCAGCGTTGCCTCGATCGAAAGCTCGATCCCGCTGCGCCGGGTGAAGGTTGGTCAGGCGCGCCTGGCATGAGCTGATTGCCTAAGCGGCAGGATCAGTACGGCGTGTAAATCGGTCATGTTGATCAGCCCGCGTTCAGGTTCCCGGTGGTACCAGTGCGACGAGCGCGAAGCGCACGGCCAATCTTGGCACCGGACGGCATCGTGATCGGGGACCATGGAGCTGTCTTCTTCGCGCCTTTCGACATCGCAAAGCAAATCCGGCTGGGGCCAAAAGGATTGTCTGTGACAAGGCCAGAATGATCTACCTGCACTAGAATTGCCATCTTCCAGAGCTGCGACCCGTGCCCCCAAGGAACGACGCCAAAATGACTGGAAGCAGAAGAATGCCGAAACCCCCGCTCGGCACCCGGTCGATCATCGCCGAGCTTCCCGCAGTGATAGACCCGCCAAAACCAGCCGATCATCCGCATCAGAACCTTGAACGAGCGGCCCGCGCAACCTTTGCGCGAGTTGTTCCTAGAGAACAGACTGACGGCAGGGCGCTTTGCCGTCGAAGGCCGCGTGATTACGTTGAAGGACCTCTTTGTGCCGCTCTTCGTGATCGTCACCGAAACAAATCACATCGCACCGTGGCGATCCGATTACAAGACGAAGCTGTTCGCCGACAGCGACCTGACCTTCGTGCTGAAAAAGGGGGTGCCACAACAGCGGCATCTTAAGAGAACCGGGCCACAAGGGGCGGCACTTCCCCATCTCGCACTGACCGGCAGGGGCGCATTATGTCGGTCCCGAAGCCTGGCTGGCAGAGACAGAGCCGAAGCCCAGATCGTGGTGGCCGGATTGGGCGGCTTGGCTGGCCGCGCAGGGCGGGGGTTTGGTCGATGCGCTTCCGTTGGGGGAACCGGAAAGAGGCTTTGCACCGCTTTGTCCTGCCCCCACCGCAGCTGTCTGATGCAGCGCTGAACCTGGGACCAACGTCAGGATAACAACGTGCCAGACCCTCCACCTGACGTCTCACAGTGCAAACCCTTCGATCGCAGGGTCGCGCTTCCGGTTGGAAACCGAACACGGAGAAATCCTGTTTGACCGTCGGTTCTTCCAAAGCTCGACGACCGAGAAGGACTTAACTTCCGGCCCTTCCCTGTGCGCTCGAAGAAGTTACTGCGGTGATCTTCAGACACGAACATGTCGACCGTGCTTTCTAGACCAACTTCATTCTGCGACTCATGCGAACGACCGCTATAGAGGAACCGCGCAGTATCGCATCTGGGGTCACGACCGTCGACAAAGGGCGGTAACTTGACGTCGCACTAGTGACGACGAATGTCTGCTAAGGGCCGAGACCTACTATCCGGTAGGGAAGGGCGAAAAGCGGTCAATTGATGCTGCAGAGGTGGGTGAACGGTTCGAGCCAGCCTTGTGTCAGCCAATCCTCGTTGAGGCGATCCATCTACTGCGCACGTCCATTGGAAGGGGCAAGCGCCTCTTTCAGCGACATGGCCCTGCTTGACTGTTTCCGAAGGTCTAGCGATGCCAGAAGATCGACAAGGTGGCTTGTCATCAGCTCTTCCGCCCTTGCGCCGTCTTTGCGTTCGAACGCCTCAAGCAGAGCATGGTGGGAATGGCTTTCGCAGAGCGCGCGGCGACGTTCCCAGTATAGTGCGATGATCAGCGAGGACCGGGCGATCAGCTGGCTGATGAAGGCCGCGATGGTCACTTGATCGGCAATCCGGGCGATCTCGATATGAAAGAGACCAGAGAGATAGAGGGCCCGGCCCGCATCGCCTTGGTTCATCGCGGCATGTTCCTCGTCGATGTGACGGCGCAAGGACGCGATGTCAGCCGGTCTCGCCCGTTCCGCAGCCGACCGGGCCGTGCGGGGTTCCAGAAGGGCGCGCGCCTCGAAGACCTCGCGTGCTTCGCGGACCGTGGGTTGCGCGACAAAGGCACCGCGGTTGCGTTTCAACTCGACCAGCCGGTCGTGGGCCAACCGTTGCAGCGCCGCGCGTACGATGGTGCGCGAGACCTCGAACGTTCCGGCCACCTCTTCCTCGGACAGCTTGGTGCCGGGCGCGAGACGATGTTCGTGAATTGCCTGCGATATCCGCGCGGCAATCCGGTGGCTGTCGATGTCGGCATCAATCGAGTGAAGCATAATTCGAATCTCCCGCAGAGAAAATACTGCCCTGAAGGAACGCAAGGCAACGACCACCGACAAGATTGGATACAATCCTGTCCCAAACTTTGTGCCGAGCGGTGGTGAACGGCTGAAGTTTCGGGCAGCTGCGCAAATCCTGACGTGACGACAGAGGCTTTAGGGCTGCGCGGTGCGAGCCGGGGGCGCAGGGTCATCCAAGCACTTGGGGGTGGACATGCGCACGGGAAGGGACCTGGAACTGGTAGCGGTGACCAAACGCTACGGCAGCACGGTCGCCGTAAACGCTGTGTCGCATCTGTTTGCTGGGGGCAGCTATATCTGCCTGCTCGGCCCCTCGGGCTGTGGCAAATCTTCGACCCTTAGGATGATTGCGGGCCATGAATCCGTGACCGAGGGAGCGATCATACTGGGCGGCAAGGACGTGGCGATGCTTCCGCCAGCCAAGCGCGGCACGGCGATGATGTTCCAGAACTACGCCCTCTTTCCGCATCTGTCCGTGCGCGACAACGTGGCCTTCAGCCTGAAGATGAAGGGCGTCGACAAGACCGATCGCCACCGCGAAGCCGACCGGATGCTTGAATTGGTTGGCATGACCAACTTTGCCGATCGCCTGCCCGCGCAGTTGTCGGGCGGTCAGCAGCAGCGCGCTGCCCTTGCCCGGGCGCTGATCACCAACCCGCAGGTTCTTTTGCTGGACGAACCCCTTTCCGCGCTGGACCCGTTCCTGCGCGTCCACATGCGCACCGAACTGAAAAAGCTGCAGCGCGAGCTTGGGATCACCTTCATCCACGTCACGCATGGCCAGGACGAGGCGCTGGCGCTGGCTGACGAGATCGTGGTGATGAACAACGCGGTGATCGAACAAGCCGGCCCGGCGCGCACGGTGTTCAACGCGCCGCGCACCGCTTTCGTCGCCCGCTTCATCGGCGGGCACAACGTCGTGCTCCTGCCGCAGGGCCGCTTTGCCGTCCGCGCCGACGAGGTGCGTCTGGCCGAGGGCGGAACCGAGGCCGTGGTGACCGCCATCGAATATCAGGGCGCGCATGTCGCACTGAACACTCGCATTGCCGGGGACCAGGAGGTGCTGGCCCTGATCCCCGAAGCCCAGTTCTTCGCCGACCCGAAAGGCCCCGGCGATGCCGTCCACCTGACGTGGAGCGCGGACCGCGCCCACCCGCTTGAAGCCTGAACAACAACAGAGAGGGACTACCACCATGAGCAAGATGCGATACAGCCGCCGGTCGATCCTGAAGGGCGGCGCCGCCGCCGTCGCCGCCAGCACCCTGCCCGCGCCGATGATCTGGGCGCAGGAGATCAAGGACGTCGTCCTGCGCCAGGCGGGCACCGGGGTCTCGGCCTTCAACGAGGTCGCCGCAAAGGTGAAGGAAGACCTGGGCTTCACGCTGGAAATGACCGCGCTGGATTCTGACGCCGTGACCCAGCGCGCGGCAACCCAGCCCGACAGCTATGACATCGCCGATATCGAATACTGGATCTGCAAGAAGGTCTGGCCCACGGGCAACCTGCAGGCGATGGACACCTCCAAGATCGCCAACTACGACAAGATCGTCGGCATCTTCCGCGACGGCAAGCTGACGCCCGACAGCGTGATCGCGCAGGGCACCGCGCCGCACACTGTGGGCTTCGTCGAAGGCCCCGGCTCCAACACCTTCGTGCAGGAAGAATCCGGCTGGATGACCCTGATCCCCACGATCTACAACGCCGACACCCTGGGCATCCGCCCCGACCTGATCGGCCGCCCGATCGAGTCCTGGGCCGAGCTTCTGAACCCCGAGTTCAAGGGCAAGGCCTCGATCCTTGACATCTCGTCGATCGGCATCATGGACATGGCCATGGTTTGCGAGGCGATGGGCGAGATCAAGTATGCCGACAAGGGCAACATGACCACGGACGAGATCGACAAGACCATCGCGATCTTCACCGAGGCGAAGAAAGCCGGCCAGTTCCGCGCCTTCTGGAAGTCCTTCGATGAATCGGTGAACCTGATGGCGTCGGGCGAGGTTGTCATCCAGTCGATGTGGTCGCCCGCGATCACCGCCGTCCGCGCCCAGGGCGTGCCCTGCGTCTACCAGCCGCTGAAGGAAGGCTACCGCAGCTGGGGCGGCGGGATCGGCCTGTCTGCCGGTCTGACCGGCCTGCCGCTGGATGCGGCTTACGAATACATCAACTGGTATCTCTCGGGCTGGGTCGGCGGCTTCCTG
>JBKDYO010000206.1:0-37307 GCA_046305855.1 Paracoccaceae bacterium | reverse complement strand
GAAGCCGCACCCCGGGTATCTGCCCTACGAGACAGTGGTCGAAGAGCTTTTGTGCTGGGGCTGGATCGACAGCACGCCCCGGACGCTGGATGCCGAACGCTCGCGCCTGATGATCGCACCGCGGAACCTGAAATCCGCCTGGTCGGCCGTGAACAAGGCGCATGTAATGCGTGCCCGGGCCAGTGGTGCGATGACCCCGGCGGGCGAGGCGAAGGTCGCGGCAGCGCAGGCCAACGGCATGTGGGATTTCCTGAACGACGTCGACGCGCTGATCGATCCGCCCGACCTGACCGAGGCTCTTGCGGCCACCGGCACTGCCGACTTCTGGGCTGCCCAGCCCCGCACGATCCGCCGAGGCGCGCTGGAGTGGATCAAGACGGCGAAAACGCCCGAGACCCGGGCCAAGCGGATCGCGGATGTGACGGGCAGTGCGTCACAGGGTCTGAGGCCCAGCCCGTTTCGGCGCTGACACCAAGTTTCTTCAGCAAGAAACTTGTCAAAATCCTTGCTGAAGGATTTTGGGTCCCCTACCCCCGGTCGATCCGGACCTGATAGCAGTTGTTCCGCGCCGAGCGGACGTGGACATAGGCCACCCGCGCATCGGCCAGCAAGTCCCCGGCCCGCGCCGCGATCCGGTCGGTCGCCGTCACGCCACCAGTGCCATAGACGATCCGGTCATCTGCGCCATAGCCCCGGACGATGTAATCGGGCGAGGCCAGCATATCCGGCAAGGTCTCTCCGCCGCCGGCTTCGCATTCATCCGCACAGAGGAAGATCGGCCCGACCTCGGCATAGGGCTGCGGCGCGGGGAAAGGCCGATGTGCCAGCACCAGCATCCCCGCCCCCTCCGGGATCATCTTCAGGCAATGGCGGCAGGGGTTGCCCGCGCCTTCCGCCACCACCCGCTCGGGCACCTGCCCGTTCGCGTCAAGGCCTCCGGCCTGGTAGGCCCGGGCCACATCCGTCGGTATCGCCACATACTGCATCGCATCCTCCTTGGTTTCCCGGAAGATGCCGATTGCGCTGCGTCCCGGCGACCCGATCCTTGCGGGATCAGGCGCGCCCCGTTTTCACGCCCGCTCGACCAGACGGCCCAGGACGCGGCCACCCAGGATGTGCAGGTGGTAATGTGGCACTTCCTGCATCCCATGCGCGCCTGCGTTGGTGATCGCGCGGAACCCGTCCTCACCCGACAGCCCAAGGATCGCGCAGGTCTTGGCCACAGTGCGATGGAAATCCACGATCTCTTCCGCCGAGGCTTCCGCCGAGAAATGGTCAAGGCTGACGTATGCCCCTTTCGGGATCGCCATGACGTGCACCGGGGCTTGCGGGTTGATGTCATGGAAGACCAGCGTATGCGGCGTGTCCATCACTGTCCGGTTGGGAATTTCGCCCCGCAGGATGCGGGCGAAGACATTGGTCGGGTCGTAGGTCCAGCTCATGTCACTAATCCACGAATAGATAGTCAGTTGCGGCAATCTCGCGTGCGGCTTCAATCGGAATGTCCAGGAACTCGGCCAGCACGGCGGCATTCTCATCCACGTCGGCAGTCTGGCGCATCCGGTAGTGGCCCGCCAGATCAAGATCGCGCAGCCGGTCGCTTTCGAACTTCACGTCATAGCGGATCGTGGGCAGAAGCTGGTCCATCGCCGTCACCGGCGTATGCGGCCCGGCAAGGCCCACGCGGCGGGCGTGGCCGACGAGGTAATCATCGGTGAACTGGCATTCGACCTCCAACAGCCGCATGCGCGAGCGGTCCTGCCGGAAATCCTGGATCAACTCGCTGCTGCCCGGATCGACGCAGAGGATCAGCTTGTCGGTCTGCCAGTGGTCGAACAGCATCCGGACCAGCGCCCGCCGGTGCCGCATCCGCTTGTCGATGGTGGTCTGGATGCCGCCCAGATCCGGCAAGGCCGTGGCCTGTTCGTTGAAGAGGTAGTCGACCGCCGGAAGCCCCGTCAGCCCCCGCACCCGTTCAACCAACCGCTTGGCAACGTGCCATTTCTTGCAGGTGACGACCATGAGCGTCCGGTTGCGGCCAAGGCTGGTTTCCGCCTCCCAGAACCGCTGCGCATAGCGCCGCCCTTCCCGCCCGCGCGAGGTGAGATAGGCAAACTGCCGCCGCCCCTCGTCCGATATCGAGAAGGTCCGCCCCGTCTCGGCATAAAGCGCGCCCAGCCGTTCCTTGAGCGTCTTCGCCTCGGGGCTGATCTTGCGGGCAAAGAGGAAGCCCTGCGCCAAGAGAAGGTCAAAGTGGTCGTCATAGAAGGTCACCGGCATGCCGTAGTCGGTGAACATCAGGAACGTCAGCGTCCGCGAGCGGATTTCACGTTCCGGCACCAGATGTGCGACAAGCGTCTGGAAGAACGTCTCGTCCGGAATCCAGGTCGTCGAGAAGAACCGCGTCACATCCGGGCGACGGGCAACGAAGTCCATCACCGCCTCGACCGTGCGACGGCGCAGGCACCACCACTGGCTGCCAATGCGCATCTTCAGGTCTTCGGGCACTTTCCGCGCCAGATTGAACTTCTTCTGCAGGTCCATCGAGGCGTAGAACAGCCACTTGCGCTGCCGTTCGTTGAACCAGTGCCGGTAGATCAGGCGCTCTTCCTTGATCCCGGTCTTGATCCAGCCTGACCCGAAAAAGTCGAAGCTTTCGATGTAGTCGACGTCTTCCGCCTCTAGCCGGTCATGGACGAACTCGGCTGTCTTGATCGGCATGCAATCGCCTGAAAGCATGTAGAAATGCGTCGCTCCGGGGAAGTCCGTCAGGGCGGCCTTCATCGCCGAAAGGGTCGCTGCAACCAGGCTCCATTCCCCCCAGCCGCATTTGATCCGCCGCCGCGCGAAGGTCACCTGCGCGTTGCCGGCCAGCGCGTCCCGGATACGGTCGTAGTCGGCTTTCCGTGCCCGAGCGTCGAAATGGATCGCCACACAATCCCCGGCAGCCGTCAGCCGCAAGGTCTGCGCAATGATCCCTTCGGGGTCCTTGTGGCATAGAAGGATGAAGGCGATCTGCGTCATCGGTCCCGGGCCTGCCCCGCAAATCGCGGTCCTGCCTGACTAAACCGTGGGGTGGTTCCTTGAAAAGCCCGAATATGTCTGCTTGATTGCCGCAATCCGGGATCACAGTTCTGATTGACGCGGGTGGAGACAGGAGGGCGTGTCGTCATGGGGTTTCCCGGAACATGGATGACGGAAAGCGAAAGCGTCGTCTACCGGGTGGTGCCGAAATGTGCCTGCTCGACCATCGGGCAGATCATGTACTACTCCGACCACGGCCAGTTCTTCGACGGCGACATCCATGATGCGACCTCGGGCCTGCACAAATGGGCGCTGGACGCCAGCCAGCCGATCATCGAACGCACCGTGCGCGGGCGCGAGGTCTATGCCTTCACCTGCGTGCGCAACCCCTATACCCGCATCCTGTCGTCCTTCTTCGACAAGATCTGTGGCATTCAAAGGAACGGCAAGCGCTACCGCGGCAACCTCGTGCCGCTTCTGATCCAGAAATACGGGATCGAGGTCGGCGGCGAAGATGGCAAGCAGGAGTTCGACCAGATCGCCAGCTTCCGCCGGTTCCTTCTGTTCGCCCGTGACACCATCCGCTGGAAGAAACCGATGGAGCCGGACATCCACTGGTCGGCGATGGCCGGGCATGTCTCGACCTTCATCGTCAACGGTGGGCGCTACAACCACATCTTCTTCACCGAGGATTTCAATCCCGGCATGCAGGTCGTGCTGGACAATATCCAGGTGAAGCACCCGGTCGATCTGGCGAAAATCCCCCGGTTCAACGAAAGCGAAGGCCACGGGCCAAAGCGGCTCCACCCGGTAGAAGATTACTTTGACGATCTCTCGATGCATCTGATGTGGGAAATCTACAAACGCGATTTCCAGCTCTTCCGCTATGATTTCGACAACCCGGCCAACAAGATGCCGAAAGGTCCTGTCGACCTTGACGAGGTTCACGCCAAGCTGGGGGATTGACGGAATGGACGAGGCCAGCGGCGGTTGCCTGTGCGGCGCGGTCCGCTTTACTGCCAGGGGCCAACCCTACCGCGTCGGCCTCTGCCACTGCATGGACTGCCGCAAGAACCATGGCGCGCTGTTCCATGCCTCGGCGATCTTCCCTGAAACCGCCGTTTCTATCACCGGCGAGATACGCCACTACCGGGATCGCAGCTTCTGCCCAACCTGCGGCTCACCGGTCTATGCCCATATCGGCGACGAGATCGGCATCAACCTAGGTTGCTTAGACGACCCCTCGCGCTTTCGCCCGACGTATGAGCTCTGGACGATCCGTCGCGAGGACTGGTTGCCAGAGTTTCCATGGATGCGGCACTACGAAAGGGACCGGGAAAGCTCGTCCCGCGAGGAGCCCCAAAATCCTTAAGCAAGGATTTTGACAAATTCCTTGCTTAAGGAATTTGGCCCCGTTCAGACCGGGTCCTTTGTCCCTGCCGACCGGAACCACTCCACAATCGCCGCCCGCTCTTCAGGCTCCATGTAGCTCAGATTGCCCGGCGGCATCGCATGGGTCACCCCCGCCTGCAGATAGATCCGCCGCGCCTCGTGCGCGATCTGGGCTGGCGTCTCCAGCACCACGCCCTTCGGTGGCCAGCGCAGGCCCTCCCAGCCCGGCTCGGCGGCGTGGCACATGCTGCACCGGCCCTGGACGATGCCGACCACATCCTCGAACCCGGTGGCCGAGGCATAGGTCAGTGCGGCCCCTTGCAGCTTGGCCTCGCCAGCAACGGTCCGCATCGGCGCGGTGGACAGCCAGGCGATGATCAGGAACAGAAGGACCGTGACAAACCAGGTCCAGTGCGGATTGCCTTTCCGCGCGTGCTTGGTGTTGAACCAATGCCGGATCGTGACACCCATCAGGAAGACGAGGGACGCGATGACCCAGTTCCACTCGGTCGCGAAGACCAAGGGGTAATGGTTCGACAGCATAAGGAAGACCACCGGCAGGGTCAGGTAGTTGTTGTGCGTGCTGCGTTGCTTGGCGATCTTCCCATACTTCGGGTCTGGCTTGCGTCCGGCCTTCAGGTCGGCCACCACCACGCGCTGGTTCGGCATGATCACGAAGAACACGTTCCCCGACATGATGCTGGCGGTGAAGGCCCCCAGATGCAGCATTGCCGCGCGGCCGCTGAACACCTGCGTATAGAACCAGCTCATTGCCACCAGCACAACGAACAGCGCAACCATCAGCACGTTCTGGTCGGCATTGACGAAGACCTTGCACAGCGTGTTGTAGGCGACCCAGCCGAAGGCCAGCGAGGCCAAGGAGATCGCCACCGCCTGCCAGACCGACAGCTCCATCACCGTGGGGTCGATCAGGAACATCTCGGCGCCGAGGTAGTAGACCAGCACCAGCATGGCAAAGCCTGACAGCCAGGTCGCATAGCTTTCCCATTTGAACCACACGAGGTGATCCGGCATCGAGGCCGGGGCCACGAGGTATTTCTGGATGTGGTAGAACCCCCCGCCGTGGACCTGCCATTCCTCACCGTCCGCGCCACTGGCAAGGTTGCGGTCGCGGTGCAGGCCAAGGTCCAGCGCGATGAAGTAGAAGCTCGACCCGATCCAGGCCACGGCGGTGATCACATGCAGCCAGCGCGCTGCGATCTCGACCCATTCCCACAAGACGACCCAGTCATACATTGGCGCACCTCCCGAGGGCATTTGCGAAACGCTATCCTGCGCAGGACCTTTCTGTTAATCCATAGAAAGCCCGCATCACTTTCAAGCCCTGCCGAACAATGGCCCACAGATGTCCTATGTGAACAACATCCGCATGTTTGTCCGTGTCTACGAATTGGGCAGCATGTCCGCGGCTGCCCGCGACCAGCGCACCTCGCCCGCAGTTGCCTCGGCCAGGATTTCGGAACTGGAAAAGCACCTTGGCGTGCGGCTCTTTTCCCGCACCACGCGCAGCCTGCAACCCACCGAAAACGGGCGCATTTTCTATGACGGCGCGCGGCGCGTGCTGGAGGCGATCGATGACGCCGAAGCCGCCGTGATGGATGTGACGCAAAACCCGCGCGGCACGATCTTCATTGCGGCCCCCTTGGGGATCGGCCGCCGCCTGATCGCGCCCCGCGTCCCCGCCTTCAAGGACCAATACCCCCAGATCGACGTCCGCCTGCGCCTGTCGGACCGGGGAATCGATGTCGTGGCGGAAGGCATCGACGTGGCCTTCCACCTTGGGCTGCTGGAAGACAGCACCCTAAAGGTCCGCACGATCGCCGATTGCCCCCGCCTTCTTTGCGCCGCCCCCGCCTATATCGCCCGGCGCGGGATGCCCGCCGACGGCGAGGCGCTGGTCCGCGACAAGCATGACTGCCTGAACCTGCGCTTTCCTGGCGCCAAGGAATTCCAGTGGACCCTCCAAACCCCCGACGGCCCCCGGCGGTTCGAGATCACCGGGCCATTCGAATCCGACGATGGAGACGTACTGACCGGTTGGGCGCTAGACGGGCGCGGGGTGGTGCTGAAACCGCTGTTCGAAGTCGCCGAGCATCTGCGCGAAGGTCGCCTTGTCCCCGTCGCCACTGCCACGCCACCGCTGCCAATCCAGCTTTCTGCGCTGAGCCAGCACCGCAGGTTGAAGGACCCCAAGGTCCAGCTGTTCACCGACTACATGTCGGCCCAGATCCGAGACGACTTGCGCCGCGCCGCCCAGGCGTAGGGTGCGCTAAAGCGCACCAATGGAAAAGGGCGGGACCAAAGCCCCGCCCCCCCTAAACCCGAAGGTCCAGATTACATCGGCAGCGGCTGGCCGTTCACCAGGATCTGCATGCCTTCCTTGGCCTCGATCTTCGAGGTCAGCTCGTCCGCGTTGGCACCCGGCACCATGAACATGCCCATCATCATGCGGGCGCCCATCGCGTCTTCTTCGGCCATCAGGCCCGTGGCGATCAGCCCATCGATCAGCGCATTCGCGCCGGTCACACTGATGTTCGCCTCGCCCAAGGGCATCGGGATCCCCATCGAGTTGTCGAAGGTGAAGGCCCCGGTCCCAGCCAGCGCCGCGCCTGCGACCTTGAGGCCCAACTCGGTGATGTTCAGGCTTTCCGGCGCCGGAACATAAGGCACCCCGGTTTCTTCCGACGCAATCAGCGCCGGCAGGTCCATCGTGGTCTTGCCCGAGATATCGATGGCAATCTGTGCCGCATCGCGCGGCAGAGCGCCGTTCGGGTCGAACATCGCCCAGGCTTCCTCGTTGATGCTGAAATCGGCCAGCTTCAGGACAAACCCGTAGTCGCCCGCCGCTTCCGTCGCGATCACCGGCGAGGTCATGCCGAATTCCATCGGCCCCGAGGTCACCTTGACCGGCACCGGCAGTGCGCCGGCCGCGGATTCGATGTTCAGCCCGGCTGCCATCGACTTGACCTGGAAGGTGTCCTTGTTGAACAGCGCCGTCGCCTCGCCGCCACCGGCGTTCATCACCAGATCCATCGGCATGAAGGCGTTTTCCTGCTTCATCGTGCCGTTGGACTCACCCTGCTTGGTCGTCATCGACACGCTGAACCCTTCATTCAGCGCCGTCGCAAAATCTGCGGGCGCTTCCATGGCGGCCAGCGCGATGGTCGTCGGCAGCGCCAGATCGAAGGAAATCTCGATGCCCTGCGTCTCGCTGGACGTGGTCTGCTTCAGCTCCATCCCCGGATCGTCCTGGCTGGTCGCATAGGCCAGCACGTCCGCCGCGATGTCGAGCCCGAAGGTCCGGTTGGTGCCGGGCGTGTCGGAATAGACGCCCGAAAGATTGGTAAACCCGACCGTGCCGGCCGCAGTCACCTTGGGGGCTTCGGTGCCGTCGAAGGACACGCCCGGATAGGTGCTGTCATAGGCGACATCCAGCTGGGCGGCCTGATAGTCATAGGCCAGCCCGCCATCGGCTTCGCGCGCGACGAGTGTCAGCCCGTCATGGGTCAGTTTGACGAAGCCTTCCGTATCTCCCGTCATCGTCACACCGATGTCGGCACCGGGGGCGATGGTGACGGACCCGTCGGACTCTTCGGTCAGGGTCAAGTCGGAAATCGTCAGACCGCTGGTCCCTTCGGGCGCGATCGTCACGCCGTTCAGCGTCAGCACACCGCTGGAATTGTTCTCGGTTGCCGCCGAAACGGTCAGTCCGACCAGCGCGCCTGCGTCCTTCCAGGACTGCCAGACCTGATCCGCTGTCAGGGCGGCGTGGGCGGTACCGCCAAGCAAAAGTGCAAAAACAGGGGCTGCTGCGAAACTATTCATGCGAAACATGCGGTTCTCCTTGATCCGAAAAAATCTTCGCCGACAGATAATGCCGGTCGGATAGAAACCGCAAGTGACGCTTTCGAGACCTTTTCAGGGCAAAAGCCCCGGGGTCAGGACCCCCGATAGGTTGAATAGCCGAACGGCGAGATCAAAAGGGGCACATGGTAATGCTGGTCTGCATCGGGAACGCCAAATCGGATCGGGATTTCGTCCAGGAACAGAACCCCCTCGCCCGCCTGCCCCGAGGCGCGCAGATAGTCGCCTGCGCAGAACACCAGCTCATAAGTCCCCGCCGTCAGGTCCGCCCCTTCCAGCATCGGGCCGTCAGTGCGGCCATCGCCATTGGTGACCACATCCTTGATCTTCCGGTGGCTTTGTCCGGACAGCCGGTACAGCATGATCCGGACCCCCGCCGCCGGTTTGCCCTTCGCGGTATCCAGCACATGCGTCGATAGCCGTCCCATTTGCGACCCTCCCTTGTTCAGCCTGCATCAGACCACGAAACCGCAGGGCATGCGACCCACGGTTGCGCACATATGACCTTTCGTGAAATCCTGAAAATACTCTTCTGATTTCTGCCATAGGCTCGCCCGTGAAGGAGACCTTCCGTGCCCACCCCCTCTCACACCAACCCGGCAAACCGCTACCCCCGTGATTTCCGGGGGCATGGGCCGACGCCGCCCGACGCCCGCTGGCCGGGTGGCGCCAAGATCGCGGTGTCCATCGTCCTGAATTACGAAGAGGGGGGCGAGAACAACGTCCTGCACGGCGACGCCCAGTCCGAGGCGTTCCTGTCCGACATCGCCGGTGCGGCCCCCTGGCCGGGTATGCGGCACTGGAACATGGAGTCGATCTACGACTACGGCGCCCGCGCCGGGTTCTGGCGGCTGCACCGACTTTTCGTCGAAAAGTCGATCCCCGTCACGATCTACGGTGTGACCTCGGCACTGGCCCGCAACCCCGAACAGGTTGCCGCGATGAAATCCGCCGGGTGGGAGATCGCCAGCCACGGCCTCAAATGGGTCGACCACCGGGACATGCCGCCCGAGGAAGAAGCCCGCCAGATCGCCGAAAGCTTCCGCCTGCACGAGGAAGTCGTGGGGTCGCCGCCGCAGGGCTGGTATACCGGCCGCTGTTCGATGAACACAGTGCGGCTGACCGCCGAAACACACCGCCTCGCCTGGATTTCCGACACCTACGACGACGACCTGCCCTATTGGCGCGAGTATGGCGACCACGACCAGCTGGTGATCCCTTACACGCTGGAAGCCAACGACATGCGCTTCGCGACCGCACCGGGCTACATCACGGGTGAGCAGTTCTACCAGTACCTCAAGGACAGCTTCGACACGCTTTATGCCGAAGGCGAGGTGGGCGAGGCCAAGATGTTCTCGATCGGCCTCCACTGCCGCCTGATCGGTCGCCCCGGAAAAATCGCGGGGCTGAAGCGCTTCCTGGACTATGCAAAATCCCACACTGGCGTCTGGTTCCCGCGCCGAATCGACATTGCCCGGCATTGGGAAAAAACCCATCCGCACAAGCGGTTCGAGAGGCCGAGCCAGATGGAGCGCGACCGGTTTGTTGAGAAGTATGGTTCCATTTTCGAACATTCCCCCTGGATCGCCGACCGCGCCTTCGACCTCGAACTTGGCCCCGCCCATGATAGCGCCACGGGCCTCCACAACGCCCTGACCCGCATGTTCCGGTCCGCGACCCAGGACGAACGGCTCGGCGTCCTCAAGGCCCACCCCGACCTCGCCGGAAAGCTTGCGGCCGCCAAACGCCTGACGCCTGACTCCACCGCCGAACAGGCCAGCGCCGCCCTCGACGCCCTGACCGACGACGAACGCAGCGCCTTCCAGCGCCTCAACGAGGCCTATGTCGCCAAGCACGGCTTTCCCTTCATCATCGCCGTCCGCGACAACACGAAAGCCTCGATCCTGCAGGCCTTCCAGACCCGCATCGACAACGACACCGCGACCGAATTCATCACCGCCTGCAAACAGGTGGAACGCATCGCCGAACTCCGCCTCAAGGACCAACTGCCATGACCGGCTACTACACCCCCCCCGGCGGCCTGCCCCCGCAAACCGCGCTCATGACCCAGCGCGCGGTTTTCACCACGGCCTACGCCTTCATCCCCAAGGGCTGCTTTTCGGAAATCGTCTGCAGCTTCCTGCCCGGCTGGACCAAGACCAAACTCTGGCTCATCGCCCGCCCCATGTCGGGCTTTGCCGAGACCTTCAGCCAGTATGTGATGGAGGTCGCCTCCGGCGGCGGCTCTGATGCCCCGGACCCGGATACCGGCGCCGAACACTGGCTCTTCTTCACCGGAGGCCTTGCAACGCTCACCATCGACGGCACGGGGTATGAGACGGAGGCCGGCTCCTACGCCTACATCCCCGCAGGCAGCCGCTGGACCCTGCTGGCCGAGGGCGCACAGCCCGCCCGCTTCCACTGGCTGCGCAAGATCTACGAGCCCGCCCCCGGCACCCCCGCCCCCACCGCCTTCGTGATCAACGAAACCGATGTCCCCATCCGCTGGATGCCGGATACGCAAGACCGCTGGGGCACCACCCGCTTTGTCGAGCCCGACGACCTGCGCCACGACGCGCATGTAAACATCGTGACCTTCGAACCGGGTGGCCTGATCCCCTTCGAGGAAACCCATGTCATGGAGCACGGGCTCTATGTCCTCGAAGGCAAGGCCGTCTACAAGCTGAACCAGGACTGGGTCGAAGTCGAAGCCGGCGACTTCATGTGGCTCCGCGCCTACTGCCCGCAGGCCTGCTATGCCGCAGGTCCCGGCCGCTTCCGCTATCTCCTCTACAAGGACGTCAACCGCCACGCAAAGCTGCGCGGTCCCGGCGCCTTCGGTCCGGCCCGATGACCCGAACGCTGCGGACCGAACCGCTGACACCCGAAGCCTTCGCCCCCTTCGGCGACGTGCTGGACGCGACCGGAGATTTCCGCCTGATCAACGCGGGCCTCTGCAAACGCCACCACGACCGCGCCACACTCGACTTCGGCGACGCCCGTGCCGGCATCTCGATCTTCAACGCCGAACCCCGGGTCCTGCCCTACAGCTTCGACCTGATCGAGCGTCACCCCGAAGGCTCTCAAGCCTTTATCCCCATGACCGAACACCCCTTTCTCGTCATCGTTGCCGAGGGTCCGCAGGCAACTCCGCGCGCTTTCCTTACAAACGGCGCGCAGGGCATCAACCTGCACCGCGGCACCTGGCATGGCGTGCTGACGCCGCTCCATTCCCCCGGCCTCTTTGCCGTAGTGGACCGGATCGGCGCCACTCCGAACCTTGAAGAACACCGTTACACCCAACCGTGGACGGTCCTCGCCCCCTAATGGGGCCCTAACCGGAGCGCAGGCAGGGGCACTGTGCAGACGGCGCGAACACAACAAGCCCCGAGGGAAAAGGAAACCACCGTATGACCAATCAAGTCCACCCCGTGGACGAAATGCTGGCGCCGCCAAAGCTCTTCACGCTTGGCTTGCAGCACGTCCTTGTCATGTACGCCGGAGCCGTCGCCGTACCGCTCATCGTCGGCCGCGCGCTCAAACTGGAACCGGCCGACGTGGCTTTCCTGATCTCGGCCGACCTCTTCGTCTGCGGCCTTGTCACGCTGATCCAGTCCATGGGCGCGACCCAGTGGTTCGGCATCAAGCTGCCCGTGATGATGGGCGTGACCTTTGCCGCCGTGGGCCCGATGGTGGCCATGGCCAACGCGCAGGGCGGGTCCGAGGGCGCACGCGCCATCTTCGGCGCGATCATCGCTGCCGGGGTGATCTCGATCCTGATTGCCCCGCTTGTCAGCCGCATGCTGCGGTTCTTCCCGCCCGTGGTCACCGGCACGATCATCCTTGTGATCGGCGTCAGCTTGATGCGGATCGGGATCAACTGGATCTTCGGCAACCCCGTCGGGCCAACCGCCCCGATGATCGTTGACCCCGCCCACGCCGACTGGCTGAAGGCCGTGACCGAAGGTGCCACAGCCGGCACCGTCACTGGCGTGACCGAACTGCCCCCCAAATTCGCCCCCGCGGCCACGATGATGAACCCGGCCTATGCGCCCTTGGGCAATATCGGCATCTCGGCCATCGTGCTGGTCTCGATCCTGCTGATCGCCCGCTTCGCCAAGGGCTTCGTGGCCAACATCTCGGTCCTTCTCGGCATCATCATCGGCGCCGTCATCGCCGTGGCTCTGGGCAAGATGAACTTTGCCAAGGTCGCCGACGCCAGCTGGTTCGGCCTGATCACGCCGTTCCATTTCGGGATGCCGACCTTCGATCTGGTGATGATCATCACCATGACGCTGGTCATGATCGTCGTGATGATCGAATCCACCGGCATGTTCCTTGCCTTGGGAGACATGACCGGCAAGCCCGTCACCCGGCCCATGCTCTCGGCAGGCCTGCGGACCGACGGCCTTGGCACGCTGATCGGCGGCATCTTCAACACCTTCCCCTACACGTCCTTCAGCCAGAACGTGGGCCTTGTGGGCGTGACCGGGATCAAGAGCCGCTTCGTCTGTGTCGCAGGCGGCATCATCCTGATCGTCCTCGGCCTCGTGCCAAAAATGGGAGCCCTCGTGGAATCCGTCCCCACAATGGTCCTGGGCGGCGCGGGCCTTGTCATGTTCGGCATGGTCGCCGCCACCGGCATCCGCATCCTTGCGGGCGTCGACTTTGCGAAGAACCGCAACAACCTCTTTGTCGTCGCGGTGTCGATCGGCATGGGGATGATCCCGCTGGTGGCACCCAACTTCAAGCAGTGGATGCCCCATGACATCCACCCGCTGATCGAAAGCGGCATCCTTCTTGCCTCGATCACCGCCGTGATCCTCAACGCCTTCTTCAACGGCACCGAAGATCAGACCGACGCGATCAAGGCCGCGGCGTCGAAGGCCGACCACTAAACCCCCGGCGCGGCCCCCCATGACGGGGCCGCGCCCGCTTTCCCCCCTGACAGCCTGCCCCGGCCCGGCTAGTGTCGCCCCACCGACCGCAGCAGGACCCGAATGACCGAAGCCCCCCTCCGCTCCCGCCTCCGCGCGCTGTATGAAGGCGCAGGCCCGACCGGCGACCGCTTCCGCTATGCGCTTCTGGCCTTCGACCTTCTCACCGTGACCTGGCTCATCGCCTCGACCTTCCTGACGCGGGGCGAGCAGCATTTCTGGATCGACATCGCCATCGGCAGCGTCTTCCTCGCCGACCTCATGGCCCGTCTCACCATCTCCCGCCGCCCGCTGAAGGACATCCTCAGCTTCTGGGGCCTCGCCGATGTGCTGGTGATCCTCTCGCTCCTCTTCCCGATCTGGGGCGAGGGGCTTGCGTTCCTGCGGGTCCTCAGGCTTTACCGCGTCTTCCACTCGCCGCAGACGCTGGACCAGCTGCGCGACGACATCCCCGGCTTCCGGCGGCACGAGACGACGATCCGCGCCGCGCTGAACCTCTTGATTTTCATCTTCGCGATGACCTCGCTGGTCTACCAGACGCAGGTCGCGGTGAACGACAAGATCACCAACTACGTCGACGCGCTGTATTTCACCGTCACGACGCTTTCCACGACCGGCTTCGGCGACATCACGCTGGTCGGCAACACCGGCAAGCTGCTGTCCGTCGCCATCATGATCTTCGGGATCAGCCTGTTCCTCCGGCTGGTGCAGGTCGTCCTTCGCCCGCCCAAGGCGCTTTTCCCCTGCCCGACCTGCGGGCTCCGCCGTCATGACCACGACGCCGTGCACTGCAAGGCCTGCGGCACCGTGCTGAACATCCCGGACGACGGGTTGGACTGAACCTACTTCAGCTTGATGCAGAAGTGTTTCCGGACCGGCTTTTCGATCTTCCAGGTCCCCTTGAACGTCGGTTCGACCGCAAAGGCATCGCCGGGCTTCATCGTCACCGGGCTGCCGCCGTCCGGGGTGATGGTGATCTGCCCATCGATCAGGTGGACGAATTCGTAGAACTTGTAGGACGCGTGCCAGCTGCCCACCGTCGCCTCCCAGGTCCCGCTAATCACACTGCCATCGGCAGAGGTGTGCTGGACCCAGGTCTTCATCGTGGGCGTGCCCTCGATCTTCACCCAGCCTTCCAGGTCGGTGACCATCGGCTCGGGTCCGGGGGCGGGGAAGCGGAAAACAGTGTCGGTCATGATCAGTCTCCCTTGCTTTTCTCCTTGGTAGGACTGCAGTGACCACCACGCAAGGCAGGAACGCGCCATATCCCGTCGGTTTCCGCCTTGCGCGCCTGCCTCCTGTCTGGTTCACCCTTTGCGCCAACCAGCAGGAGGTTCCCATGTTGATCCGAGACGCCGAGGTTTCCGACGCCGACCATCTGGTCCGCTTCGTCAACATGGCCGCCGACGAGCTGTCCCTGCATTTCTGGAAGAAATCTGCCGGGCCGGGGGTGGACCCCCTCGCCTATGGGCGAGAGCGTGCCGCGCGCGAGACCGGCAATTTCTCCTATCGCAACGCCTGGCTGGCCGAGGTCGATGGCGAGGTTGCCGCCTGCCTTCTCGGCTACCCGGCCGCATTCGAGCCTGAACCGATCGAGCCGGGCACGCCGTCGATCTTCGTGCCCTTGCTGGAGCTTGAGAACCTCGCCCCCGGCTCATGGTATCTGAACGTGCTGGCAACCTATCCCCAGCATCGCGGCAAGGGGCTTGGCTCGGCCCTCCTCGCCAAGGCCGAGGAGGTGACCCGCAAGGCAGGCCGGAGCACCATCAGCCTGATTGCCGAGGACACCCATCACGACGCCCTGCGCCTTTACCGCGCCAAGGGCTTCACCGAGGTCGCCCGCCGCCCCATTGTGAAAGACGACTGGGGCGTTGAGGCCTTGGAGTGGATCCTTTTCACCAAGTCGATCTAAGGTCCTTCAAAGGGCGCGGGCAAACCTTTCCAAATTCCTAACGTCCGCGACCAAGTGGTTGGAAAGACTGGCATCCCGGCGATTGTCCACCGTGGACACTCATCCCATCCGGATCGCCATGTCCAGCATCCGGTTGGAAAATCCCCACTCGTTGTCATACCAACCGAAGACCCGCAGCATCCCCCCGGCCGAGACCTTCGTCTCCGGGCAGGCCATGATGACCGACTCCGGTCGCGCCCGCAGGTCGGTGGAAACCAGTGGCCGGTCCGTCGCCCCGATCACACCCCCTGCCGCCCGGAAAGCCGCGTTGACCTCCTCCACCGAGGGCTGCTTTTCGGTGACCAGATGGAAGTCCACACAGGAGACCGAAGCGACCGGCACCCGCACGGCCTGCGCGACGATCCGCCCTGCCAACTCTGGCAGCACCCCGTCCAGAAGCCGCGCCGCCGAGGTCGTGGTCGGCACCATCGACAAGGCCGCCGCCCGGCTGCGGGGGTAGTCCGTCGCGGGCGCATCCACTGTGGGCTGGCTGCCGGTATAGCAGTGCACGGTCGTCATCGACCCCGTCACGATCCCCCAGTTCCGGTGGATCAACTGCGCCAGCGGGGCCAGCGCGTTCGTCGTGCAGGACGCGTTCGAGACGATCCTGTGCCCGCGCAGCCGGTCCTCGTTCGCCCCCAGCACGACTGTCACCTCTGCCGCGGAAGATGGGCCCGAGATCAGCACCGCCCCAGCCCCAGCGCGCAGGCCCCGTTCTGCCACGTCGCGCGACTCGGCCCGCCCGGTGCATTCCATCACCAGATCGACCCCGGCGAGGTCCAGCGTGGAAAGGTCCGGCGTCCGGTGAAGCGGCACCCGAAGCCCGTCCACCACCAGCGCCCCCGCATCCAACCCGACCGTCCCCCGCCATGGGCCAAAGACGGAATCATACTCGAACAGGTAGGCGCACATCTCTGCCGCCGCGATGTCGTTGATCCCGACAATCGTGAGGCCCGGCCAGCGGTCCGGCGTCTGGGCGAAGGCCCGCAGCACCGACCGCCCGATCCGACCAAAGCCGTTGATGAAGACCCGCATCCGCAACCCTCTGCCCCTTGGCGATGGGTGCAGTCTCAGCACGGGTCGGCAGCGGCTTCAACCGCAAGACTTGTGCCCGTCACAATAGAGGGCGGGACAGGGGTCAGTTGCCGCCCAGGATCTCGTCCAGCGCCTTGCGGGCCTCGTCTTCCAGCGCCTGCTGCGCCCCGCGTTTCGCGGCGTCGCCAAGGCTTTCGTCCGGCGCGACTTCGACCCCGAGTTCCTCTCTCAGGCGCTGCTCCAGTTCCGCCTTGGCGGCGGCCTCGGCGGCCTTGGCTTCCTCTTCCAGCCGGGCAGCTGCGGCCTTTGCTTCGGCCTCCATCTTCTCGCGCGCCAGGGATTCGAGGTCGAGCCGGAAGCGCGGCTTGGCCCAGGTCCCGGTGATCATCAGCGGGACCATGACCCCACCGGTCCCGTCCGCCGCCGCCAGCGCCGTGGGCCGCAAACGGTAGTCGAGCGTCCGCGTTCCAAGCCCGATCTCGCCCGCGCCCGAGGCAGTGAGATAGGGCGCGACAAGCTTCAGATCGCTGTTCGACAGCACGCCTTCGGCAATGGCAAAGGTCCCTGCCATCCCGTCGAAGCTGGTCTTCTGGCCTTCGCCCACATAGCCCGGGTCAAGCGTCCGCAGCATCCCCGCGATGTCGAGACCGCGCAACTCGCCCTGCCCCAGCTCCAACGCGCCCTGGCCCTTGAGGCTTTGCATGATCGCATCGACGGAACTGCCGACGCCAAGAAATTCCAGCTCGACGTCGCCGGTCGAGACCAGACGATTCCAGCCAGCAAGGTCGGTGAGGAGGGGCTCGGTCTGCAGCCCGGCAAGGGTCAGGCGGCCACCGACAGACAGGCCACCGCGGCCGTTGACGACGAAATCGCCGCTGATCTGGCCGCCATAGGCCTGCATCTCGCGGATATCGATCACGGCCCGGGCGCGATCGATGGTGATGAGGGCCCGGGTCTGTCCCAGTTTCAGAACGCCCAGATCGACCGACGGTGCGGCCAGAGCGATTTCTGCATCGGTCACGCCCAGCGCGGAAACGTCGATCTCACCGGTCGGCCAACCTTCGGCCTGCATGCCGCCCGCTTCGCCGTTTCCCATTTCGCCGTTGGGTCCGGTCCCGATAGTGATCGGTCCCGCAGAAAGCTGCGCCTTCAAGCGGGGCCGGGCTTCACCGGGGGTCAAGTCGAGATCGCCCTTGATCTGGTTAGTGTCGGCCAGGATCTCGGCCCCGCGCAGAAAGGCGGCGCCGGTGCCGTCCAGCGTCAACTTGCCCGAGACCTGCAACCGGTCATGGCCAAGCCCCGGATTGGGCCGGTCGAGCTTGACGCCGAGAAGAGCGCCCATTGCTGGCAGGTCCGACAAGTCGGCCACCAGCGCGCCTTCCGCTGCTATCGGCGCATAGCCGCCACGGCCTTCGAAACCGAGCTTTGACGCGCCTGCCGAGAGGCTGGCACTGATCGGCACGACGCGGCCCATCGCGAAGGCGGAAAAGACTTCGCCTGACAGATCCAGCGCCGCCTGCTGTCCGCCGGACAGGGCCGTGGCAGTCAGCGTGAAGGGGCCGGAGAAATCCGGAATGGCGAGGGTAGCATTGATGTCGTCCAGCGCGATCACCTGGCCCGACTGGCGATCATTGAACCGCAGCGTGCCGCCAGTGATCGAGCCTTCATCCAGCGTGAAGCCGGTCGCGGGGGCCGGGACGGCACCGACGCCCCCGGCCTCACCCGCTGCGCTGGCCGCGAACACCCAGTTGGCCTGGCCGTCCGTGTCACGCTCCAGATTGAATTCGGGCTGGTCGGCGGTCAGGCCGAGGATCCTGATGTCGCCGCCCATCAACGCGCTGAAGTTCACGTCGATCGACAGGCTTTCGGCGCGAAAGAGTGGCTGGTCGCTTGTCGCCCAGTCGGCGTTGGCAACGCTGACCGGACCGGTCGTCACGCCAAGACTGGGCCAGAGCCGGGGCTTGATCTCGCCCAGAACGTCCAGCTTGCGGCCGGTCATTGCCTCGAACTGGCCCGAGACGGCCTGAGCGATCCGGTCAGAGGGAACCACGGCCATCAGACCGAGGGCCAAGATGATCAGGACCGCCAGCGCAGCCCCGACCCGGACGATCCAGCGCATGCTCATCTCCTCGGATTTTCTTGTTTTGCCTAAGTTTATGCCCGAGGGCGGCGCATTGCCAAGTCAGGGGGACCGGACTGGCATCAAATGGCCGAGAGGCGCCTGCGCCCTTGGGCTTTCCTGATCGCGCCGGGCGCGGTATAGGCGGCCCATGTCCGAGAACCCGCCGATCCTTCGCCCCGACCTAGCCCGCGCTCTGGTGCCCGACACGCGTCGTGAAGGCCAGCCGACCATCGGCATGGTCTCGCTTGGCTGCCCCAAGGCCCTGGTGGACAGCGAGCGCATCCTGACCCGGCTACGGGCGGAAGGTTATGCGATCAGCCCCGACTACAAGGGCGCGGATGCAGTGATCGTGAACACCTGCGGGTTTCTGGATTCGGCGAAGGCGGAAAGCCTGGAGGCGATTGGCGAAGCCTTGCAGGAAAACGGCCGGGTGATCGTGACGGGCTGCCTTGGGGCCGAACCCGAATACATCACCGGTGCGCATCCGAAGGTGTTGGCGGTGACGGGCCCGCATCAGTACGAGGCGGTGCTGGACGCGGTCCATGGGGCCGTGCCGCCCAGCCCAGACCCGTTCATCGACCTTTTGCCCGCAACCGGTGTCAGCCTGACCCCGCGGCACTACAGCTATCTGAAGATCTCCGAGGGCTGTAACCACAAGTGCAAGTTCTGCATCATCCCGGACATGCGGGGGCGGCTGGTCTCGCGCCCCGCCCACGCCATCCTGCGTGAGGCGGAAAAGCTGGTCGAGGCCGGGGTGAAGGAACTGCTGGTGATCAGCCAGGACACCAGCGCCTATGGGGTGGATCGCAAGCACGACCTGTCGCCCTGGAAGGGCGGCGAGGTGCGGGCGCATATCACCGACCTTGCGCGCGAGATGGGGAAACTGGGGGCCTGGGTTCGGCTGCATTACGTCTACCCCTATCCGCATGTGCGCGACCTGATCCCGCTGATGGCCGAGGGGCTGGTCCTGCCCTATCTGGATATCCCTTTCCAGCACGCCCATCCGGACGTGCTGAAGCGGATGGCCCGGCCTGCGGCGGCGGCGAGGACGCTGGACGAAATCGCCGCCTGGCGGTCGGTCTGCCCCGACCTGACGCTGCGGTCGACCTTCATCGTCGGCTACCCCGGCGAGACCGAGGCCGAGTTCCAGACCCTGCTTGACTGGCTGGACGACGCGCAGTTGGATCGGGTCGGCTGCTTCCAGTACGAAAACGTCGCCGGGGCCCGGTCGAACGATTTGCCGGACCACGTGCCCGCAGAGGTGAAGCAGGACCGCTTTGATCGCTTTATGGAAAGAGCTCAGGCCATTTCCGCGGCAAAACTGGCCGCAAAGGTTGGAAAAGTGCTGGAGGTGATCGTCGACGAGATCGACGAGGATGGCGCCACCTGCCGGACGAAGGCCGACGCGCCCGAGATCGACGGGAACCTGTTCATCGACGAAGGCTTCGAAGGGTTGGCGCCGGGGGACATCGTCACGGTCGAAGTGGACGAGGCCGGAGAGTACGATTTGTGGGGGCGGGTAGTGTGAGTTTGGCAGCCTGTCTCGTGACTTGACGTCTCTGAGCGCTAGCTACACCGCATGTCCGACGAAACCCATGTTCTTTACAATGAAACCTGTCCGGTCTGCCGGTTCGAGATCGATGCCTACCGCAAGAGAGCGTTGGCACAAGGCCTGCCGATCCACTTTGACACGCTCGACCAGGCCAAGGATTGGGGTCTGAGCCCGGACCAGGCAGCGCGGCAGCTGCATGTCTGGCAGAATGGACGTATGCTGTCGGGGCTGGCAGCCTTCCGCGCGCTCTGGTCCGCGATGCCGGGCTGGCGCTGGCTAGCGCGCATTACCGGCTGGCCGATCATTCAGCCTGTGGCCAACCTGCTTTACTCCCGGGTTGCCGCGCCGCTGCTGTATCGCGCCCATCTGCGACGGACGCGAAGACTGGGCAAGGCGGCCTAGGCCCTACCCCACCAGCACCACCACCCAGGCCACCCCCGCAGCAATCGCAGCCAGCGCCACGCAGGCAGAGCCGCAGTCTTTGGCCTTTTTGGCGCGGGGGTCGGGACCGGGGGAGATATGGTCGACGACCTCTTCGATCGCGGTGTTGATCAGTTCCGCCGCAAGGATCAACAGCCCCAGCGCAAGGATCAGGGCGCGTTCTCCGGGCGACAGGTCCAGCGAGAAGGCGAGTGATGCCGAGAGGACATTGGCGATGGTCCACTGTCGCAAGGTCTTTTCAGTGGCCCAGGCGGCGCGGAAGCCGTCCCAGGACCAGATCACCGTGTTGGCCAGCCGCCGGGCTTCGGCTTGCAGCATTTGAAGCATGTGTCCCCCCGTTTTCCGGAAGGTTAGCCCCGGAGGCCGGTTGCGCCAAGCCTCTGGGGCCGGTTGTCAGGTCCGGCGGACCACTGCGACCAGCCAAAGGACCGCCCCCAGCAGAATCGCCCCTTCCAATACCGGGAAGACAGGGCCGATGGTGGCCTCGGGCACCGTGCCGGTCATCATCAGGAAGAGGCCAAGCAGCAGCAGGAGCGCGCCCACCTGGTGCAGCCAAAAGTGGACCTTGGGCAATGTCCCTTCGGCCAGACCCGGAATCAGCCGGTAGCCAAGGCCAAAGATGGTCATGAGTGTGAAGCCAAGCAGGTTGATATGGGCATGGACCGGCGCAAGAGAATGGTCGCCACTGCCGCCCATGTAAGCCCCGAACAAGATACCGACGACCAGATACACCGCACCCATTACAACGAAACCGCGTGAAATGTTCATGTCCGTTCCCTCGTTCACCGGGCTCTGACGTCCCGTACCGCCAGAGTAGCAAACCAGTCGGCTTCGAGCCAACTTTTCATGCAATAGACTGAATACGTATCAGATGCCGGCGTGGCGAAGTGCTGCCAGTGCGGCACGGGTGCAGGTCACGAGATGGGCAAAGCGGTCGCCGCCCAGATGGACGCCGCCGTACCAGCGGGTGACAACGACGATGCGGTCGGGGACGGCGTCGCGTTCCAGCATCTTCAGGATCACGGCCCCTGCCCCGGCTTCGCCGTCATCGTTCTTCAAGGGGCCGCCATCGGCAAGCAGGGCAGCCCAAGAATGATGCGTTGCCTTGTCGAACTTGCGGCGATGGCGGAGCGTCGCCAGGAAAGCGTCGATCTCGGCCTTCGTGCGCACGGTCCCGGCAGAGGCGGCATAGCGCGAGCCGCGGTCGCGCAGAATGTCTTCGAGGATGATCATGCCCGCAAGGCTAGAAGAAGCCGAGAGGACAGGCCAGAGGGTCAGCCGAGCGCTTCGATCCCCGCCTTGTTCGGACAAAACTCGGGCATAGCGTCGGCCGAGCCGGACCGGACCAGCCAGGACTCGCATTCCGCGCCCCGACCGCAGGCGGCGCAGCGGATGATCAGCTCTTCCAACTCGTCACGTTGCAGCCAGCCGTCGACGACGGCCCGCGGGAGATTGACCCCGGAAATCCGCGCCATTCCACGGGTAAGCCACCAGGCTCTTGGTGCCTCAGGATATCCGATCATCGTCACGACCTCCGTCCGATGCTGTGATGCTGAACGGGGTTGCGGCCCTTTGCCTTGACGCAGATCAAGACCCGCGAAGTCGGCGGACCGTGGCGACCACCAGCGCCTTGCGTTCGGCATTGGGCGGATGGCTGCCAAGGAAGCGGTCGCCGGGGTCCGGCAGGCGGTCAAAGAAACCGCTGCCGCGCACGGGATCATAGCCGGCAAGCAGGGCGATCTCGGCCCCCAGAGCGTCGGCTTCCAGCTCGAACTCGCGCGAATAGCTGCGGGCCGCGACCTCGGCCCCGATGTTCTGGGCGGCGCGCACCTCTTCCGCCGAAAGCCCGCTGGCCTGTGCCAGAACACCAGCAAGAAGCGCGCCGGACAGGGCCTGGTCCTGTCGCTTCGGGATATGGCCCGAGATGTGATGTGCCGCCTCATGCCCAAGGACGAAGGCCAGTTCATCGGCATTCCGGGCATCGGCGATGAGCGCCAGCGTGAAACCGATCACCGGGCGGTTCCCCTTGTCGAGCGTCTGGAAGGCGTTCGGGGGTTGGCCGGGCCGGTCATCGACAACGATCCGGAAATCGCAGTTCCGCGCCACGCCCCGGCTGCGGCAGAAGCTTTCGGCCACAGGTTCGACCTGGGCGATGACTGACAGGAAGGTTTCGGCCGCGGCGCGGGGCGGCTGAGTGGGCGCAATGGCCGCTGTCTGGGCCACAGGGGGCGCGGTGGGATATGTGGTGACGCAACCGCCGAGGACAAGCGAAACGGCGATGATCAGGGGAAAGCGCATGGGAACCCTCGGAGGACTTGGCCGAAGGTAGCAAATCGGGGGCCGAGGGAAAGGGCGGGCGGCCATAGGCAGAGGACGGGGCGGCTCACAAAGCCGTCATGATGTCGAACCCATTGCCGAAGTGGATCGGGGGCGCTAGCCTTCGGGCATGTTCACCATCGAGCACGAATTCGACGCGACCGTGATCACCCTGGTCGATGAGGGCGGCGATCTGCCCCTGTTGGAAGACATCGTGATCAACGCTTTCGAGGATTGCGTAACGGTGGAACAGACCGATCCGCAGACCGATGAAGTGCTGCGGATCACCCTGTCGATGGCCCAGTTGCATGACCTTGCGGCCGCGCTGAACCTTCCCGAGGGCAGCTACCGGCTGGAACGGAAAGCCTGACGCTGGACCGGATTTGATCGCTTGTCCCGGGTCCGGGGGGCGAAACTGCTTGACCTTTGCCCGGCCCTGTCGTTGAAGCACCGCTGATCCGAAGATCGGCATGGTGGCGGGCAGATGGAAGAGCAAAACAACAAGAACCTGATCCTGGCGATGGTTCTGAGCGCGGCGGTGATGATCGTCTGGTTCGTTCTGTTCCCGCCGCCCGAGCCGCCGGCAACCACCGTGCCCGCGACTGAAACGGCTGTCACGACCACGGGCGAAACCGTCGGCACTGCTGAGGTTGCACCCAACGCGGCCCAGACCGAGGCGACCCCGGTTCCAGAGGCGCCGCGCGTGACAATCGACACGGCCAAGCTGGCGGGGTCGCTGTCCCTGCGCGGTGGACGGATCGACGACCTGTCGCTGAAAACCTACCGCGAGGAGATCGCGGCGGATTCCAAGACTGTGCGGCTTTTGTCGCCGGTGGGCGAGGACATGTCCTATTACTCGGTCTTCGGCTGGCTGCCCGGCACTGGGCTGGACGCAGGCGATGTTCCGGACGCGAATACTCTTTGGACGGCGACCGGGACCGGGACGCTGACTGTCGAAACCCCAGTGACGCTGCGCTGGGAAAACGGCAAGGGCGTCAGCTTCTTGCGCGAGATTTCGGTCGACAAGGACTATATGTTCACGGTCAAGGACACGGTCGAGAACGCATCTGCTGCCGAGGTCGCGCTGCAGCCCTACGGGATCGTCGCCCGGCATGGTCTGCCGAAACTGCAGAACATCTTCGTCGTCCATGAGGGCGCGGTCCAGCGCACCGACGGCGAGCTGACTGAGACGGACTACGTAGACGTCACCGAGTTCGACGTGAACGAGCGCGAGGGATTGCCGGCAGAGGTCTCTGAGGCCACGACCGATGGCTGGATCGGCTTTACCGACCATTACTGGATGACCACTTTGGTCCCCGAACAGGGCAAACCGTTCAAGTCGGTGCTGAAATACGTCCCCAACGCCGACATCTATCAGGCCGAAGTGCGCCAGCCGGTCGTGTCCCTGACGCCGGGTGCGACGGCCACCTCGTCGATCCGGTTCTTCGCCGGGGCCAAGGAATGGGCCACGATCCGTGCCTATGAGAAAGAGGCAGGCATCGCGGGTTTTCTTGATTCGATCGACTGGGGCTGGTTCTACTTCCTGACCAAGCCGATCTTTGCCGTCCTGCACTGGCTGAACGCCCTGATCGGCAACATGGGCTGGGCGATCATCGCGCTGACCTTCTTCCTGAAGTTCCTTGTGCTGCCGCTGGCCTACAAGTCCTACGTCTCGATGGCGCGGATGAAGGAATTGCAGCCCGAGATGGAAGCGCTGAAGGAACGCGTAGGCGAGGACAAGCAGAAGCTGCAGCGCGAGATGATGCAGCTTTACAAGGACAAGAAGGTGAACCCGGCGGCGGGCTGCCTGCCGATCCTGATCCAGATCCCGATCTTCTTTGCGCTGTACAAGGTGATCTTCGTCACCATCGAATTGCGCCACGCGCCGTTCTTCGGCTGGCTGAAGGACTTGTCCGCGCCAGATCCGTCGTCACTTTACAACGCCTTCGGCCTACTGCCTTGGGATGCCCCGGTGCAGGGCTCGGTCCTGCACCTGATCTTCATCGGCATCCTGCCGATCCTTCTGGGCATCACCATGTGGCTGCAGCAAAAGCTGAACCCGGCGCCGACCGATCCGGTGCAGGCTTCGATCTTCGCCTGGATGCCCTGGGTGTTCATGTTCATGCTGGGCGGGTTTGCCAGCGGGCTGGTGGTCTACTGGATCACCAACAACACGATCACCTTCATCCAGCAGTATCTGATCATGTGGAGCCACGGGAAGCGCCCCGACATCTTCGACAACATCAAGTCCGCCAAGGCGGCCAAGGCCGCGACCAAAGCGGCGGCACCGGCAAATTCTGGTTCGCCTCCGAAGAATCCCGCTTCGCCCACGAAGAAGACCGGGAAGAAATGACGATCCGGCTGGCCCATATCTGCCGACATCCGATCAAGGCCTACGGACGCGAAATGCTCGCGTCCGTTCGTCTTTCTGCCGGTGAGGGTCTGCCTTTCGACCGGGAATGGGCCGTGGCCCACGAGGCCGCAAAGCTGGGTCCAGGATGGAATCCGTGCAAGAACTTCACGCGCGGCGCGAAGGCTCCGGCGTTGATGGCAGTGACGGCCAGTCTGGATGAGGCGACACGGCGGGTCACACTGGACCACCCCACAGCGGGCCGGATTGCAGTTGCGCCGGACGATCCCGCCGATCATCCCCGCCTCTTGGCCTGGGCCGATCCGCTGATCCCCGAGGGTCGGGCGCGGCCTGCTGCGGTCGTCGCGGGCGGGCGCGTGATGTCCGACAGCGATTTTCCATCGGTATCGATCCTGTCGCTGACGTCGCTGGCCGAGCTGTCAACGCGGATGGGCCTGGACCTTTCCATCCATCGCTGGCGCGCAAACCTGTGGCTTGACGGCGCTGGCGCGTGGGAGGAGTGGGGTTGGATCGGCCAACGCTTTCGGCTGGGCGATGCCGTGCTTGAAGTTGTGGAACGCATTACCCGCTGCGTGGCAACCAAGGTTGACCCGGAGACTGGTGAGGAGAAGGGCGACACTTTGGCGGCGCTGGAAAGCGCCTACGGCCATCAGGATTTCGGCGTCTACGCGCGCGTGATCGAAGGTGGGCAGATCGCCACCGGTCAAGACTGGAGGCCCGCATGACGCTGCAATTCACCCTGGCGCCCGACCCGGACGACGAGGCCCGCGAAACCGGGCGGCTTCTGTTTGCCGGGCCGGTCACCTTTGTAAAGGGCGTGGTGGCAATGTCGGGCCTGCCCCCTGCCGACCGGCTGGAGGTCTGCTTTGCAGGCCGGTCAAACGTGGGCAAATCCAGCCTGATCAACGCCCTGACCGGAAGGAAGACGCTGGCACGAGCCTCGAACACTCCAGGCCGGACGCAAGAGATCAACTATTTCGCCTTGGGCGAAGAGCGCTATCTGGTCGACTTGCCGGGCTATGGTTACGCCGAGGCCCCTGTTGCGGTGGTGGCGAAATGGCAGGCCTTGTTGAAGCAGTACCTGTCCGGGCGTGCAACCTTGCGCCGCGCCTTTGTTCTGATTGACGCGCGACACGGTATCAAGGCGGTGGATGAAGAGATCCTGACGCTTCTTGACCGGTCAGCCGTAACCTTTCAGGCCGTCCTGACCAAGGTCGACAAGATCAGCCGCACCGAACGGGACGCGGTGATCGAACAGGTCAAGGGCGCGCTTGCAAAGCACGCGGCGGCCTATCCCGAGATCGTGGTCACAAGTTCCGAGAAGGGCGAAGGGATCGAGTCCCTGCGCGCGCTGATCGCAACGATGGAATGATCTAGCGGCCCGCGTCGTGGTCGGGGTCAGCCCCGGGCACCGGGTCATAGCCATGCCCGCCCCAAGGGTGACAGCGGCAGATGCGGTGGGCGGCGAGGTAGCTGCCCTTCACCGCTCCGTGCCGCTCCAGCGCCTCGAGCGCATAGGCCGAGCAGGTGGGCTGGTAACGGCAGCCATGACCGACCCAGGGAGACAGCAGCAGCCGATAAGCCCGCACCGGCAGGGCGACAAGATGCGAAAGCGGTGTCATGTGCGGCCGCGATGGACCGACCGCAGGGCCTGGTCCAGATCGGCGCCAAGGTCGGCGTAGGGGCGCGTGACCGTGGCTTCGGGCCGGGCGACAAGAACATAATCCCAGCCCGGGCGCGCCTCAGGAGCAAGCACCTCGCGCGCGAGGGCGCGTAGGCGCCGCTTGGCGCGGTTGCGCAGGACGGCGTTGCCGATCTTCTTCGACGCGGTGAAACCGACACGTACAGCCGGATCCCCATCGGCCCGGTCGCGGGCTTGCAGCAGGAACCCGTTGGTGCCTTGCCGGCGGGCCGAAGCGGCCTTCAGGAAATCCGCCCGCTTCTTCAGCACGCAAAGCGAAACCGCCGGAGAGCCGTTGGGCGCTTCGGCAGCGATGCCTTGGCCCTGGGTCTCCGGCGGTGTCATATCGCAAACCAAGTCTCACGCCCCGAGGGGCGGGACATCAGGCGGTCAGCTTGTGACGGCCCTTGGCGCGGCGAGCAGCCAGGACCAGACGGCCGTTCTTGGTGGCCATGCGCGCCCGAAAGCCGTGGCGGCGCTTGCGAACCAGGTTCGACGGTTGAAATGTGCGCTTCATCGCGGCTCTCCATCAGACATGACCCGAACCCCATCGGGATTCGAGGGCCCGTAACTTTAAGCCAGTCCTTTACGGTCGGTTTCCGCCCAAGTCAACGCGGGCCGAACCGATTTCCTGCAACATTTCGCGGTGGACGCACCGGAAATGTTTCAGCCCGTGCCAAAGAGCGACGGGATGGATCAAGGCCGCGTGAAGCCCCTGTCGCCCATCCGGATCCTGAGCCATGTTGGCGAGCGTTGCAAGGAACCCCGATGCCCCCTGTCGAACATGCCCCGTCCTCTGATCAGCGAGCGCTTTGGTTGCGGCGTTTGCCGATCCTCGTCATCCTGACCACCGCAGTGGTCGGGGCAGTCCTGTTGCGCGACACGCTGAGCTTCGAAGCGCTTGCCCGTCACCGGGAGGCATTGCTGGCGTTTCGCGATGCCAACTACCTGATGACGGTCCTTGGCTTTGTAGCGGTCTATATCGGCATCGTCGCACTCAGCCTGCCCGGGGGCACGGTAGCCACGCTTGCTGGTGGATTTCTTTTCGGCCTGTTTCCAGGGGTCCTTTTCAATGTCACCGGCGCCACAGTCGGCGCGGTCGCGATCTTCCTTGCCGCGCGGTCAGGCTTTGGCGACCGGTTGGCGGTCAAGTTGCAGTCCGGAGGCGGGGCAGCGGCCCGGCTTATGGCCGGAATCCGGGAAAACGAATGGTCGGTCCTGTTCCTGATGCGTCTCATTCCGGCGGTGCCGTTCTTTCTGGCCAATCTCATTCCCGCCTTCACCGGCACGCGGCTGTCGACCTATGTTGCAACGACCTTCCTTGGCATCATCCCCGCCGCTCTGGTCTTCACCTCGGTCGGGGCCGGACTGGGCGAAGTCTTCGCCCGGGGAGAGACGCCGGACCTTGGCATCCTGTTCACTCCGCCCATCCTGCTGCCGATCCTTGGACTGGCAGCCCTGGCTGCGCTGCCTATGGTCTTGAAGGCCGTACGGAAAGGTTCCTGAGATGACCCGAATCGAGACCGATATCTGCGTGATTGGCGCCGGCTCTGGTGGCCTGTCGGTCGCTGCGGGGGCCGTGCAGATGGGCGCACGCGTTGTCCTGATCGAAGCGGGCGAGATGGGCGGCGACTGCCTGAACTCGGGCTGCGTGCCATCGAAGGCGCTGATCGCGGCGGCAAAGGCAGCCCAGGTGCAAAGACAGGGCTTTCGTGGCGTGGCGGGTGTCTCGCCGCAGGTGGATTTTGGGGTTGTGAAGGATCACGTCGCGGCCGTCATCGCCCAGATCGCCCCGGTCGACAGCCAGGAGCGCTTTGAAGGTCTGGGCTGCACCGTGATCCGCGCCTTCGCCCGCTTTACCGGACCGCGCGAGGTTCAGGCCGGAGATACCGTGGTTCGCGCCCGACGGTTCGTCATCGCCACGGGATCACGCCCCTTCGTGCCAGAGGTCCAGGGCATCGACCTGGTGCCCTACCTAACCAACGAGACGATCTTCGACCTGCGAGAGCGCCCGAGCCATCTGGTTGTCATCGGTGGCGGACCGATCGGGATCGAGATGGCTCAGGCCCACCGCCGCCTTGGCTGTGCGGTTACGGTTATCGAGGGCGCAAAAGTTCTTGGACGGGAAGACGCCGAACTTGCTGCCGTTGTAATCGAGGCCCTGTCAGCCGAGGGCATCAAGTTCGTTGAGGGGCAGCCGGTCGTGCGTCTGGCAGGCGAGGTCGGAGCCGTCGAGGTCACGCTGGGCGATGGGTCACAGGTCAAGGGTTCGCACCTTCTCATGGCCGTCGGGCGCAAGGTGGCGCTAGAGGGGATGAACCTGCAGGCCGCAGGGGTGGCCTATACGCCGAAGGGCGTGACGGTCGATGCCCGGCTGCGATCGTCGAACCGGCGGGTCTATGCAGTGGGCGACGCGGCAGGGGGCTTGCAGTTCACCCATGTCGCGGCTTGGCATGCTGGCATCGTGATCCGGCAAGCCGTGCTGGGTCTGCCCGCAAAGGCCGACCCGCGCGCCATTCCGCGCGCGACCTATGCCGATCCGGAGCTTGCGCAGGTCGGGCTGACCGAGGCCGAAGCGCGCACCCACCACGGGGCTGCCTTGACCGTGGTTCGGGCCGAGTTTGCCCACAACGACCGGGCGCAGGCGGAAGGCAAGACGAAGGGGCTGGTCAAGGTCATGGTGGTGAAGGGTCGCCCTGTCGGAGCCTCCATCGTCGGGCCGCAAGCGGGTGAACTGATCGGGCTTTGGGCGCTGGCGATCTCGGCCCGGCTGAAGCTTTCGGCCGTCGCGGGCATGGTTGCACCTTATCCGACACTAGGAGAGGTTTCAAAACGCGCAGCGGGTACCTATTTTGGCCCGAAGTTGTTTGATAGTCCCGCGTTGAAGCGCCTGGTACGGCTGGTACAGCGCTGGGTTCCCTGAGGCCGGACAAGGAAGGTTCGTGTGAGCGAAAGACGGAAGAGCTTTCTGAACACGCTTTCGGGGCGCTTCCTGATCCTGACCGTCATCTTCGTGATGCTGGCCGAGGTGCTTATCTTCGTGCCCTCGATCGCGCGGTACCGGGCCGATTTCATGTTGACCCGGCTGAAGCAGGCGCAGATCGCCGCGCTGACCCAGCTTGCGGCGCAGGATATGGTCTCACCCGAACTCGAAGCCGAACTTCTGGCCAATGCCGAGGTCTACAACGTTGTTCTGCGTCGGGATGAAGTGCGGCAACTGGTCCTGTCCTCGCCGGTGCCGGGCGAAATCTTCGACAGCTACGACCTGCGCATGACGGGGCCGTTCGAGCTGATCCGCGACGCTTTTGCCTGCCTGCTGGACCCGCAAAACCGCATCGTCCGGGTGATCGGCTATCCGGTGCAGGAGGCCGGTACGCTGATCGAAGTAACTATGGAGACGAAACCTCTGCGCGATGCGATGGTCGACTACGGCTTGCGCATCCTGATCCTGTCTGCGCTGATTTCGGTGGTCACGGCGTTCCTCTTGTTCCTGGCCGTGCGCCGTCTGCTGGTCCTGCCGATCCGGCGCGTGGTGCGGCATATGCAGACCTACGCCGAGGCCCCCGAGGACGCCCGACGGGTGATCGCGCCGAACGCCGATGTCGAGGAGTTGCGGATGGCCGAAGAGGCGCTGCAGTCCATGCAGACCCAGTTGACCGGTGCCCTGCGGCAGAAAGAACGGCTGGCCCAGCTGGGCGGTGCCGTGGCCAAGATCAGCCACGATCTGCGCAACATCCTGACCACGGCGCAACTGTTCGCCGATCGCCTGGAGGGCAGCGCAGATCCCGTCGTGGCGCGCGCGGCACCAAAACTGATCAACTCGATCAGCCGCGCGGTCAGTCTGTGCGAGGCGACGCTGACTTTCGGCAAGGCCGAAGAACCGCCGCCGCAGCTGCGCCGGATGAACCTAGCGCAGCTGGTGGGCGAAGTGGCCGAAGGAGAGGGGCTGGGGACCGAGACGTCGATCACCTGCCTGATCGAAGTGCCGCCCGGCCTGACGATCCGTGCCGACAGCGAACAGTTATACCGCGTGCTGTCGAACCTGATCCGCAACGCCCGGCAGGCAATCGAGGCGACGGGGCAGCCCGGCACTATCGAGGTCTCGGCGGGCGAGGATGAAGCGGAATGGTGGATCCGCGTCGGCGATACCGGCCCCGGCCTTCCCCCCAAGGCACGCGAACACCTGTTCGCGGCGTTTCAGGGCGGGGCCAGAAAGGGTGGCACGGGCCTCGGCCTTGCCATTGCCGCGGAACTGGTGCGCGGGCATGGCGGCAGGCTGGAACTGGCCCGAAGCGATGCCGAGGGAACCGAGTTCGCGATCCATCTCCCGAAAAGCTCGACCGACCCTTCTGCGTGATTTCGCCCTTGCAATGGCCGCCGCACGGGGCTACATCGCCCGGCATTGCGGACCCGTAGCTCAGCTGGATAGAGCATCAGACTACGAATCTGAGGGTCGGGCGTTCGAATCGCTCCGGGTCCGCCATCTTCCTCAATAATTGAAATAGATTGGCAAGCGGGCCTGGAGGTCAGGCCTTTTTTGGTTTGCAATCAGTTTGCAAACCCTGTGTCCGGGGCGGTGTCGAAGTCCTTTATGGCCGCCTTCGACAGTGCAGGCGCGAATGCCAATAAAGTACATCATATTCGGTCGCATCGCGAGGACGGCCACCGAGAGCTTCTTCCGGCTCCTGAGCAACGACCGCATCCGCCGCCGCACATGAATCAACCGCGAACCTGCAAGGCAGGACGTGTTCGATTACATCGAGATATTCTACAATCCGAAACTCTAGCATTCGAACAACGGCATGCCGTAGCCCGATGACTTCGAAACCGGGCAGCAAACGGCAGCTCAGATGAGCCCAAGGCCTCTCTCCAACCCTGAAGGTTAGACGGGGCTCATGCCGAGTTTATCGGACCAGCATGAGCGCAGCCAACGGCGTAGCCTCTGCAAACAATCTGGGTGGGTGGAAGGATAGCCATTGACTCCTGTTCCCAGCCTGCATCCAATCGGCGCAGGTACCAGCGCGAACCGGCTTCAAGAAAATCAATCACAGGGAGATGGCTATGCTGTTGAAGCATCGATTTGGTCATGTGGCAGCCTTTGCTGCGCTGATGTCGGGAACGGCGCCGATGGCGCTTATGGCCGAGACGCCCGCGGACACTCTCGTGGTTGCGGATGCCATCGACGATATTGTCTCGATCGATCCGCATGAAGCGTTCGAGTTTTCGGGCGTGGACATGAACAACAACGTCTACGACACGCTTGTCGAACTTGACCCGACAAAGCCCGGCGAGCTTGTCCCAGGTCTGGCGGAAAGCTGGTCCGTGGCGGATGATGGCGTGACTTATACGTTCAAGATGAAGTCTGGCATCACGTTCAGCAGCGGCAACCCGTTGACGGCGGAAGACGCGGCCCTTTCGCTGCGCCGTGTGGTGAAGCTGAACAAGACCCCGGCATTCATCCTGACCCAGTTCGGCCTGACGCCAGAGAACGCGGATCAGATGATCACGTTCGAGGGGGATACCGTCACTTTCAAGACCGACAAGGCCTATGCGCCGTCGTTTGTCTACAACTGCCTGACGGCGGGCGTTGCCAACATCGTCGACATGAAGACGGTGATGGCCAATGAGGTCGAGGGCGACATGGGCAATGCCTGGCTGAAGGCCAACAGCGCCGGAACCGGGGCCTACGTCCTGAAATCGTTCAAGCCGAACGAAGGGTACGTGCTGGAGCGTCGGGACGGCCACTGGCGCGGCGACGCGGTGATGAAGACGATCTTCATGCAGCACGTTCCTGAAGGCGCGACGCAGCGTCTGCTGCTGGAAAAGGGTGACATCGACATTGCCCGCGAAATGACCCCGACCGATATCGAGGGCATTGCGGGGAATGCTGATATCAAGGTCGAGGGCGACGTCGGCGGCCAGGTCTACTATCTGGCACTGAACCAGAAGAAGGCCGAACTGGCCAACCCGAAGGTGCAGGAAGCCATGCGCTGGGCGGTGGACTATGCCGGGATGGCCGACAGCATCCTGAAAGGCCAGTGGGTCGTCCATCAGGCCTTCCTGCCGCAAGGCTTCCTCGGCTCGCTGGACGAGACGCCCTACAGCCTCGATCTAGAGAAGGCCAAGGCGCTGATGGCGGAATCCGGGGTGACCCTTCCCTTGGAAGTGAAGTTCACCGTCCGCAACAACCAGGAACGCCTGGACATCGCCACGTCGCTGCAAAACACCTTTGCGCAGGCTGGGATCAACCTGGTGCTCGATGTCGGTGACGGCAAGCAGGGCCTGGAAGTCTATCGCGGCCGCCAGCATGAGATGACGCTGCAGACCTGGGGTCCTGACTATCCTGATCCGCACACCAACGCGTCGACCTTCGCGCAGAACCCCGACAACAGCGATGAGGCCGGCAATACTGGCTACCTCGCGTGGCGCACGGCTTGGGATCCGGGTGAGCTCCACGCGATGACCGATGCTGCCGTACTGGAGAAGGACACTGAAAAGCGCAAGGCGATGTACGAAGAGATCCAGCGCAAGCACCGCGACAATGGCGCTTTCGTGATGATGTTCCAGCAGGCTCGGCAGGACGCAATGCGCGCCAACGTGAGCGGGTTCTATGCAGGTGGGGCGACTGACTCGGTCACCTACTGGACCGTGACGAAGTAAGCTAAGGGGCCGTCGCCTGCGCGGCGGCGGCCCTGCTTTGGCATGACCGGCATCCCGGCCCCTCCCCCCCAAGAAAGCCGCCTGCCCCGTCTGTTGATGCAGGCCGGGCTAGGTCTTGTGACGCTCGCGATCACCCTGCTGGGGTTGCTGCTTGTGACTTTCCTTATTGGTCGAGTTGTTCCGATCGACCCGGTGCTGTCGATCGTCGGAGAACGCGCGACCGAAGTGCAGATTCAGGCGGTCCGCGACAAGCTGGGGCTGGACCTGCCGATGTGGCAGCAGTTCTACATCTACGTTCGCGATGCGCTTCAGGGCGACCTCGGAAACTCGATCCGGACGGGCGAACCGGTCGCCGCCGAAATCGCACGATACTTTCCAGCCACGCTGGAGTTGGCCACGCTGGGTACGGTCTTCGGCACGCTTGTCGGCGTTCCTGCCGGCGTCTTGGCGGCCACCCGTCCTGGCAGCATTGCCGATCAGATCGTGCGGGTCGTGGGCCTGATGGGCTATTCCATGCCCGTCTTCTGGCTGGGGCTGATTGGCCTTCTGGTCTTCTACGGCCAGCTTGACTGGGTCGCGGGGCCGGGGCGGCTTGATCCGACCTACGACATGATGATGGAGTTCACGCTGACTTCCTACACCGGGATGATCCTGATCGACGCCGCGCTGAACGGTGCCTGGGATGTCTTCGGTAACGCCATCAGCCACATCATCCTGCCCGCAGGCCTGCTGGGTTACGTCTCGATGGCCTACATCAGCCGGATGACCCGCAGCTTCATGATGAATGAGCTTGGGCAGGAGTACATCACCACCGCAAGGGTCAAGGGGATGCCGGAGTGGCGGGTAATCTGGGTTCACGCGATGAAGAACGTCATGGTGCCGCTGATCACGGTGATCGCACTTTCTTATGCCTATTTGCTGGAAGGCTCTGTCCTGACAGAGACGATTTTCGCCTGGCCGGGGCTGGGAAGCTACATCACCGATGCCCTCTTCGCCGCAGACATGCCGGCTGTACTTGGCGGGACGGTCGTGGTCGGCGTGGTCTTCGTCACGCTGAACATGGCTTCGGACATCATCTACCGCCTGATTGATCCAAGGGCGCGCGCATGACTGCCCTTCGTGCCTGGTTGCAAGACCCGAGCCCCGCCTCGCGCAGGCAAGCCCGGCTGGGGCAGTTGTGGTTGGCCTGGCTGCGCATCAGTCGCAACCGGTTGGCGATGGCCGGGCTGATCATTGTCTCGATCCTGCTGGTCGTCGCTGCATTGGCCCCCCTGATCGCCCCGCATGACCCTTTTGCGCAAGACCTGTCGCGGCGTCTTTTGCCCCCCGGCACGCCCGGCAACCTGCTTGGCACCGACGACTTTGGCCGCGATATCCTGAGCCGCATCATCCACGGCTCACGGATCACGCTGTATATCATTGCGCTTGTAGCGGTGACCGCCCCGGTTCTGGGACTGCTGGTCGGCACAGTTGCGGGCTATTTCGGCGGCTGGATTGATGCGGTGCTCATGCGCCTGACCGACATCTTCCTGGCCTTTCCCCGGCTCATCCTTGCGCTCGCGCTGGTGGCCGTCCTTGGTCCGGGGATCGAGAATGCCGTACTGGCCATCGCCCTGACCGCTTGGCCGCCCTATGCCCGCGTTGCAAGAGCCGAGACGCTGACGGTGCGCAATTCGGACTACATCGCTGCCGTTCGGCTGCAGGGCGCGGGTGCCCCGCGCATTATCGCTGGCCATGTCGTGCCGATGTGCCTGCCCTCGGTCATCATCCGGGTGACGCTGGATATGGCGGGCGTAATCCTGATCGCGGCAGGCCTTGGGTTCCTGGGCCTTGGCGTCCAGCCGCCATTGCCGGAATGGGGGCTTATGATTAGCTCGGGCCGGAAGTTCCTGTTCGAGCAATGGTGGGTCGCCACCATGCCGGGCTTGGCCATCTTCATCGTCTCTCTCGGCTTCAACCTGCTCGGCGACGGCCTCCGTGACGTGCTTGACCCGAAGAGTGCGCCGAAATGACGCTGCTTGAGGTGAAGAACCTGCGCGTGACGTTCGACACCGAAACCGGTCCGGTCGAGGCGGTGCGTGGCGTCTCTTTCTCTCTGGGTCGGGAACGTCTGGGGATCGTGGGCGAAAGCGGCTCTGGCAAGACAATGACCGGTCGCGCGGTCCTGCGGTTGATCCGTCCGCCGGGTCGGATTGAAGCCGATGCAATGACCTTCGACGGGCAAGACCTTCTGCGCGCCAGCGAGCGTGACATGCGCGCCTTGCGTGGCACGCGGATCGGCATGGTCATGCAGGACCCGAAATACTCGCTGAATCCGGTGATGACCGTGGGCCGCCAGTTGACCGAAGGCCTGCGCCTGCGCGATGGCCTCGGCCGCGCTGATGCCACCGCAAAGGCGATTGCGGCGCTGGAGGCCGTGCAGATCCGCGACCCCGAACGGGTGATGGACGCCTATCCGCATGAGCTTTCGGGCGGCATGGGCCAGCGGGTGATGATCGCGATGATGCTGATCCCGGAACCTGACCTTCTGATCGCCGACGAGCCGACCTCAGCTCTGGATGTCACGGTGCAGGCCGAAGTCTTGTCAATCCTGGATGCGCTGGTGCGCGACCGGGGCATGGGGCTGATCTTCATCAGCCACGACCTGCGGCTGGTCGCGCGGTTCTGCGATCGAGTGCTGGTGATGTACAAAGGCCGCGTGGTCGAGGAGCTGCAAGCCAGCAACCTCTTGGAGGCCCATCACCCCTATACCAGGGGCCTGCTGAACTGTCTGCCTCGCATTGGCGGACCGCGGGAACCCCTGCCAGGGCTGGACCGGACGGGGGCCTGGGCTGAATGAGCCTGATCGAGATTGAGAACCTCACCGTCACCTTCCGCGCGCAGGGTCGCGAGGTCCGCGCGGTCGAGGGTGTCAGCCTGAAGGTCGAAGAGCGTGAGAGCTATGGATTGGTCGGCGAAAGCGGCTCGGGCAAGTCCACTATCCTGCGCGCGATCTGCGGCATGGCCCCTGTGACCGGAGGCACGATCCGCATTGGCGGCATGGCCCTTCCCACCCCGCGCGGCAAGGCGTTTTCGACTGAAGTGCAGATGGTGTTCCAGGACCCCTACGCGAGCCTTCATCCCCGCCACACCATCGACCGCACGCTTTCTGAACCGCTGGCCATCCACGGGCTTGGGGGGTCGGATGCGCGCGTGGTCAAGGCGCTGGAGGATGTCGGCCTTCCCGCCGCCTTTCGCTTTCGCTATCCGCACCAGCTTTCGGGCGGCCAGCGCCAGCGTGTCGCCATCGCCCGCGCGTTGATGCTGGAACCGAAGATCCTGCTGCTGGACGAACCGACGTCGGCGCTGGACGCAAGTGTTCAGGCCGAGGTGCTGAACCTTCTGAACCGCCTGCGCGCGGAACACGGGCTGACCTTCCTGATGGTGTCGCATGACCTCGCGGTGATCGACCACATGTGCGACCGCATCATGGTGATGCAGCTTGGCCGAACCGTCGAAGAAATGACGCGCGATGATCTGGCCAGTGCCAGAATGAAATCTGCCTATGCCCGCAGCCTGTTCGACGCCAGCGCCGACCGGATGCTGGGTGGCGCCCCGGAGTCTGCCCGATGATCCCAGTTTTCGACGGTCACAATGATATTCTGCTTCGGCTTTACAAAGACCCTGCCCAGCGCTCAGAGATCTTCCTGACCGGAGAGGGCAAGGGCCATCTGGACCTGCCAAGGATGAAAGCCTCCGGGTTTGCTGGCGGGTTCTTTGCGATTTACCTGCCATCGCCCGTCGCACATGACGCTCCTGACTATATGACGGCGATGCAGAACCCGCCCTATCATCTGCCCCTGCCCGAGTTGATCCCATTTGCACAAGCAATTCAGCCTGCGGTCAGCATTGCCGGTCAACTTCTGTGGATGGAGCGCGCTGCCGAAGGTGCCTTGAGGAT
>JBKDYO010000205.1:0-11347 GCA_046305855.1 Paracoccaceae bacterium | reverse complement strand
ACGGTTTCGGGGGCGTTGGAGCGGAGGCCTTCGGCGATAAGGGCGGCCAAGGCGGGGGCGTCGGCGGGGGTGACGCCTCGGCGGACAAGTTCGGGGGTGCCGATGCGAAGGCCGTTCATGTCACCTTGGACCTCGGGGATGGGCAGGCCGATGCCGCAGGCGAGGAAACCTGCCTTGTGGAGGGTCTTGGAGGCGGCTTGACCGCCGCCGAACGCTGCGGCCTCGATGGCGAACTGGTGGGAGGTGGTGGCACCTCGGTCAGCGGCGAAGACGGGGAGGCCGAGGGTCTGGAGTTCGTGGGCGAGGGCGCGGGCGAGGTCTACCATCGCCTTGGCGTAGGCCGCGCCGTGGTCGCGCCAGTCGAGGAGGGTGTAGGCGAGGGCGGCGGATTTGGCGGCGTCGAAGTTCGCGGTCAGGCCGGGAAAGGCGATGGCGTCGAGGCGTTCGGCAATGGCGGCGTCGTTGGTCACGATCAGGCCGCCGGCGGGGCCGCCGAGGGATTTGTAGGTCGACATCGTCATCAGATGCGCGCCTTCGGTCAGCGGGTTGGCCCAGGTGCCCCCGGCGATGATCCCGCACTGGTGGGCGGCGTCGAACAGGACCTTTGCCCCGACCTGATCGGCGATCTTGCGGATCTCGGCCACCGGATGGGGAAAGAGGTTCAGGCTGCCGCCGACAGTGATGATCTTGGGGCGGACGGCGTGGGCAAGGTCTTCGAGGGCCTTGAGATCAAGGGTAAAGCCATCGGCGTCGATGGGGGCGGGATGGGTGGTCAGGCCGTAGAGGCCCGCGCAACCGTCGGCGTGGTGGGTGACGTGGCCGCCGATCGTGCCGGGGGGTGCGATGATGCTGTCGCCGGGTTTCGCCAGCGCCATGAAGCCGTAGAGGTTGGCCAAGGCACCGGAACCGACGCGGATTTCGGCATACTTGGCGTGGAAGATTTCGGCCGCGAGTTCGGCGGCGATGACCTCGATTTCCTCGATGGCTTCCAGCCCCATCTCGTACTTGTCCCCGGGGTAGCCGAGGGAGGGGCGGGAGCCGATGCCGGAGGCAAGGGCAGCCTCGGCGCGCGGGTTCATCACGTTGGTCGCCGGGTTGAGGTTGAAGCAGTCCTGATCGTGGATTTCGCGGTTCTTCTCGATGAGGGCATCAAGGCGGGAGGCGACCTGTGAGGACGGTTTTCCAGCGTCGGTGGCGAGCGTCTGAATGTAGGTCTCACAACTGGCGGGGACCCAGGGGCGGGGGGCGAGGTGGGGCATGGCGGACTCCTTCATCCGCCATGAGAACCAGAGCATCGTCCTTCAGGCAATGGCCGATCAGGGCTGACCGACGTAGATCACGACCTTGCCGGTGGCGCGGCCCGTTTCGCTGAAGTCTTGCGCCTTGGCGGTGTCGTTCAGGCCGAATTCGGCGGCGATCAGGGGGCGGACCTGGCCGAGGTCGACCATTGCAGCGAGGTCGGTCAGGATCGGGGCGTTCGGGTCGATGAAAACATAGGCTGCGCGCTTTCCCTCGGCCTTGGCGCGGTCCTCGGACGGGCGGTCGGTGATCGAGACCAGCGTGCCACCGGGTTTAAGGGTGGACCAAGACTTCTCTTGCACCTCGCCGCCGATGGTGTCGAAGACGACGTCCATGTCGCGGGCAAGCTTGGAGAAATCCTGTGAGCGGTAGTCGATCACTACGTCCGCGCCAAGCGAGCGGACGAGGGCGGCCTTGCCCGCCGAAGCGGTGGCGGTGACATGGGCACCCTTGGCGCGAGCGAGTTGCACGGCGATGGAACCGACGCCGCCGGCCCCGGCATGGATCAGGACGCGCTGGCCTTTCGAGAGGCTGGCAGCAGTGAAGAGCGATTCCCAGGCGGTGATCGAGACAAGCGGGAGGCTTGCAGCCTCGACATGTGAGATGGTGGTGGGCTTGAAGGCGATCTCGCTTTCGCAGACGGCGACGTATTCGGCATAGGCGCCGTTGCGGCGGATGTCGGGGCGGGAATAGACAGCGTCGCCAAGTTTGAACTTGGTCACGGCGGGGCCGGTCTTTTCAACGACGCCCGAGACGTCCCAGCCCATGGTGAGCGGCATCTCGTAGGGGATGAAGGATTTCAGATAGCCCTTGCGGATCTTCCAGTCGACCGGATTGACGCTGGTCGCGACGACGCGGATCAGGACGTCGTCTTCGTTCAGGGTGGGCAGGGGGGCGTCCTCGATCCGGATTTCGGAGGAGGCGCCATAGGCGTGGATGCGGGCGGCTTTCATGGGAAGGTCAAGTCTGTTCGTTGAGACTGGACCTAAGCCCCTAAGCGTCGCGATGCCAGCAGCGTCACGGAAGGGTGATCAGGCGAAGGCGGCCTCCAGCGCGATTTCGACCATCGCGCCGAAGCTGCGTTCGCGCTGGTCTGCGGGCAGCGCCTCGCCAGTAGTGATGTGGTCGGAGACGGTGAGGACAGCCAGAGCACGGACTTTGTAGCGGGCGGCGAGGATGTAGAGCTCGGCGGCCTCCATCTCGACCCCGAGGCAGCCATGGCGGAGGAGCTGTTCGGAGAGGTCAGCGCGTTCATCATAGAAGGTGTCCGAGGAGTAGATCCCGCCGACGTGGACCGGGGTGCCCTTGGCCGTGGCAGCGGCGTAGGCCTTGGACAGAAGGCCGAAATCGGCGCAGGGGGCGAAGTTCAGCTCTTTGAAGATCGACCGCGAGGGCGTGCCGATGGTCGAAGTGGTCTGTGCCAGGATCACGTCGCGGACCTTGACATGGGTGGGCAGCGCGCCTGCGGACCCGATGCGGATCAGGGTCTTGGCACCATAGTCGCGGATCAGTTCGTTGGTGTAGATCGACAGGGACGGCATCCCCATGCCCGAGCCGTGGATGGTGACGCGGTGGCCGTTCCAGGTGCCGGTGTAGCCGAGCATGCCCCGGACCTCGTTCACGAGGACCGCGTCCTTCAGGAAGGTCTGCGCGGCCCAGCGGGCGCGGTAGGGGTCGCCGGGGAGAAGGACGGTTTCAGCGATATCGCCGGGCTTGGCACCGATGTGAAAGGTCATGTGTCCCTCTTCTTGCCGGTGTCTGGGCTAACCGGCTGATCTATGGCCATTCTGGCGATCTGACCTGCGACTGAATCATGTCGGGCAAACGCAGGGCAGGCTGTCTGGCAGTTGCCCCATTAATGGGCTGTGTGGGCGGGGCCGACAAGAGTGGAAAATTCGGGTTGGTTCGCGACCCCGACCTGAGCTATCCGGGAGGGCAAGAATTGAACGACGGATGGCTGGGACTGTTTGGCTTGGACTATGACGTGACCCTGATCGCGGGCCACCGCGAGGCGTTGCTGGCGCAGACGCTGGATTCGTTCACCAAGGACGTGTTCCCGAATTTTCCGATCCGCCGCGTGATCGCGAACATCGACCGCTTCATGGGCGACGAAGCAGAGGGCGACCGGTGCGAAGCGCTGATCCGGCGGCATTTCCCCGAGGCGACGATCTTCCGGCCCGAGACGCCGGACTTTGCGTCGGCGGTGATCCGGACCTGGTCGGCCACGACCGCGCCGCGCGTGCTGCATCTCGAGGATGACTGGATCGCGCTGGAACCTTTCGGGCCGGACCGGATCGAACCGCTGTTCGAACCGGACGTGGGCGCGGTGACCTTCATGTGCGTGAACAAGCACACGCGAGGGCTTTACCACCAGACCTCGCGCCGGGTGGTCAAGAAGGGTCGCAGGATTGTCGAGGACAAGCTGGTGAACGCGTTTTCAACCTCGCCCGGCGTGTTCGAGGGTGCCTTCTTGCGCGAGGCGGCGCGGTGGATGAAGCCGGGGCTGGACCCGGAAAAGCAGTTCTACCGTCAGATCAACCCGTCTCTGGAAGAGCATGCCCTGCCCCGGCGCTGCATGTTCCTGCGCGGCAGCACGCATCGCGAATTGGTGGCCGACATCGGGCGACAGGCACGGGCGGATGTCGGGTTGGTCAAGCTTTACGAGAACGGCGCGTCGGTCTGGCGCAAAGCGGAACCGCCGCCGGAGACTGAGGCGGGCTGAACCCGCAAAGCCGTGCCGTCGACCGGGTCCGGGGTCAGCTGTCCGGGATTGTCGTCAGGGATTTCGTCGTCGGGTCCCAGGTCATCCGGAAGGTGCCGGGCTCGGGCTTGTTGATCAGCTCGCCCGCGATAGTGACCTGCAGGAGTTGGCGGTCATCGTCAGGGACCAGCGACCAGTCCAGCACGACAAGGCTGTGTTGCGCGCCGTCCTGGAACACGTTGATCTCGCGCCCGATGCCTTCGGCGGCGAACATGGCTGGGGCGGTCGAGCAGGCAAGCTTGCCCGAGTCGAGGATCAGGGTCGGGTCCTCGGGTCCCATCAGGAAGGCTTGGGCGACAGCGTCCTCGGCCTCGGTAAGGGTGCCGCCCTGCGCGGTGCAGGCCGCTTGGTGGTAGTCGAGGAGCGCCTGGAGGGCCGCGGGACGGTCCTGGGCGGCGGCGGGGCTGGCGAGGGCCAGAAGTAGGAGGCCGCGGATCATTGCAGCTGCCATTCGCTGCCGGTCCAGAGGAAGCGGACGGTCTCGCCCTTGTCATTTGGCGCGGTGAGGTAAGTGGTGCCGCCTTCGGTCACGGTATCCCAACTGTGCAGGTTCAGGCCTGCCCGGGTGCCGTTGATGACCGTGTCGACGCCGCAGCCTTTCGTGCCGCAATAGGTGCCGTAGCTGTCGGAGCACTGGAAGAGGCCGCTGTCGATCACCCAGTCCAGGGTGCCATCGCCGTTCAGGTCAACCGAGGTGACTGCGTCGGGCGCGGCGGCGAAGTCGCCGTCGCAGATGGATTTCGCTTCATCCACGATGGTGGTGACTTCGGGGGGCCAGTCCTGGGCGGCGGCCGGGGTGGCGAGAAGCAGAAGAGCAAGGGCTATGCGCATGACGGGGCCTTTCTGACAGTTTGCGCCAGTGGTAGGCCCGCAGGGGACGACCGCAAAGGCAGGAAAACCATGCCTTTGCGGGACGGCTATTCGGCGGCGACGGGGGCGGGATCGGCCAGCGCCACGAGGTCGAGCATGATCCGGTTCAGCTGGAAATCCTTGGGCGTGTAGACCTCAGCCACGCCCATCGCCTTCAGCGTCTTGGCGTCGTCATCGGGGATGATGCCGCCGACGACGAGGGGTTGGGTCAGCCCGGCCTGGTGCATGAGGTCCAGCGTTTCGCGGATCAGGGCCACGTGGCTGCCGGAGAGGATCGAGAGGCCGATCACGTCTGGCTGTTTGTCGGCGGCAGCGGCGACGATTTCCTGCGGGGTCAGGCGGATGCCGTCGTAGGTGATCTCCATCCCGCAGTCGCGGGCGCGGGCTGCGATCTGCTCGGCACCGTTGGAATGGCCGTCGAGGCCGGGCTTGCCGAGGAGAAGGCGCAAGGGGCGGCCGAGTTTGGTGGCGACGGCGGCGACGGCATCGCGGACCGGTTCCAGCCCTTCGGTGCGGTTCGACGGGTGCTGGCTGACGCCGGTCGGAGCACGGTATTCGCCGTAAAGCGTGCGCATGGCGCCGCCCCATTCGCCGGTGGTGACGCCTGCTTTGGCGCAAAGGATGGAGGCGGGCATGACGTTTTCGCCGGTTTGCGCGGCTTTTCGCAGCGCAGCGAGGGCGTCTTTCACTTTGGCGGGATCGCGGTTCGCGCGCCAGTCGGCGAGGCGGGCGCATTGATCGGCCTCGGCCTTGGGGTCGGCCTGCATGATCGCGCCTTCTCCGGTGGTCAGGGGCGAGGGTTCGGACGTGGTGAAGCGGTTCACGCCGACAACGGTCGTCTCGCCGGATTCGATCTTGGAAAGACGTTCGGCGTTGGCTTCGACCAAGCGGGATTTCATGTAGGCGATTGCAGCGACCGCGCCCCCCATCGCATCGATGTGGGCGAGTTCTTCCAGGGCGCCTTGTTTCAGGGCATCGACCTTGCGGTCGATGGCGGGGTTGCCGTCGAAGAGGTCGTCGTAGTCGAGAAGGTCGGTCTCGTAGGCGAGGATCTGCTGCATGCGCAGTGACCATTGCTGGTCGAAGGGCCGGGGGAGGCCGAGAGCCTCGTTCCAGGCGGGAAGCTGGACGGCGCGGGCACGGGCGTTTTTCGACAGGGTGACGGCCAGCATCTCGATCAGGATGCGGTAGACGTTGTTTTCCGGCTGCTGCTCAGTGAGGCCGAGGGAGTTGACCTGAACCCCATAGCGGAAGCGGCGGAACTTCGGGTCGGCGATGCCGTAGCGGGATTCCAGAAGCTCGTCCCACAGGGCGGTGAAGGCGCGCATTTTGCAGAGCTCGGTCACGAAGCGGATGCCGGCATTGACAAAAAACGACATTCTGCCCGCCATTGCGGGGAAATCTGCTGCCGGTACTTTCACTTTCAGATCATCGAGGACGGCGCAGGCGGTGGCGAGGGCGAAGGCCAGTTCCTGTTCCGGCGTGGCCCCGGCCTCTTGCAGGTGGTAGCTGCAGACGTTCATCGGGTTCCACTTCGGCAGGTGCTTGCCGGTGTAGGCGGCGACGTCGGTTATGAGGCGCAGCGAGGGCTGTGGCGGCAGAATGTAGGTGCCGCGGGAAAGGTATTCCTTGATGATGTCGTTCTGGACTGTGCCTTGCAGGGCGGCGATGTCGGCGCCCTGTTCTTCGGCCACGGCGATGTAGAGCGCCAGCAGCCAGGGGGCCGTGGCGTTGATCGTCATCGAGGTGTTCATCTGGTCGAGCGGGATATCGGCGAAGAGGGCGCGCATGTCGCCGAGATGCGCGACGGGGACGCCGACCTTGCCGACCTCACCACGGCTGCGGGGATCGTCGCTGTCATAGCCGGTCTGGGTGGGCAGGTCGAACGCTACTGACAGGCCGGTCTGACCCTTGGCAAGGTTGCCCCGGTAAAGCGCGTTCGAAGCGGCGGCGGTGGAATGGCCGGCGTAGGTGCGGAAGAGCCAGGGTTTCTCGGTCATATCGGCCTCGCGAGTCGATCGGGTAATAATATTGCGTTCTGGATGGGATACGCGACAGATCATGCCAATGTCAATCGCTGCGCTGCGGCAATTGCGGACCGGGGCCAGCCCCGGACCCCGGAGTATTTGGCAAAGAGCAAATCCATTGCGGGAACTTGGTGATCGGCTAGGGTCCTAGAATGTTTGGCACGGTGGCGGTTCCTGTCTGGTTGCTGGTCCTGATCCTTGGCTTTGCCGCGATCAGTTTTGCGACGCATTTCCTGTTCCCCAGTGTGAGGTGGTTCTTCCGGCGGCGGGCGGAGAAGGCCTTGTCGCGGCTGAACGCGCGGCTGGACCGGAAGATCGACCTGTTCAAGCTGGCCGCGCGGTCGGACATGGTGGCGCGGCTGGCCTATGACCAGAAGGTCGTGGAGGCCGCAATGGCCCATGCGGCCGAGACCGGAGTGCCGGGCGAAGTGGCCTTTGAGGAGGCCCGCCGCTATGCCCGCGAGATCGTGCCGGGGTTTTCGGCCACGGTCTATTTCGGCTTCGGGACGCGGGCGGCGAAGTGGCTGAGCCGCCTGTTGTTCCGGGTGCGGGTCGGGAAGGTAGATCAGGCGCTGCAGAAGCTTGATCCGAAGGCCACGGTGATCTTCGTGATGAACCACCGCTCGAACGTGGATTACGTCCTGGTGACATGGCTGGTCGCCGACCGGTCGGCCATCAGCTATGCGGTGGGCGAATGGGCGCGGGTCTGGCCGCTGTCGGCGCTGATCCGGTCGATGGGGGCCTATTTCATCCGGCGCGGCAGCCGGAACGCTTTGTATCGCAAGGTCCTGGCGCGCTACGTGCAGATGGCAACCGAGGAGGGGACGACGCAGGCGATCTTCCCGGAGGGGGGCCTGAGCCTGGACGGCAGGGTGGGGCCCGCGAAGCTGGGGCTTATCAGCTATATCGTCGAAGGCTGGGAGCCGGGCGACCGCGACGTCGTCTTTGTGCCGGTGGGGCTGGCCTATGACCGGGTGCTGGAAGACCGGGTGCTGGTCGAGGCGGCGGCGGCAGGGACGCGGCGGTTCCGCAACCGACCGCTTGTGGTGGCCTTCCACGCGGTGGGGTTCCTCTGGGCGCGGTTCCGGGGGCGGATCAAGGGGTTCGGGACGGCGGCGGCGGGCTTTGGCGCGCCGGTCAGCTTGCGGGATCACTTGGTGGCGGGCGGTTCGGTCGAAAGTCTGGGCGAGCGGTTGATGGCCGCGATTGCCGGGGTGGTACCGGTTCTGCCGGTGCCGCTGGTGGCGAAGGCCCTAGGCGATGGCGTGGCAAGCCGGGACGAGCTTCTGGCCCGGATGGAAGCATTGGTCGAACGGCTAACAGCAGCAGGGGCGGTGCTGAAACTGCCGCCGCAAGGGCTGGCGGTGACGCTGGACGAGGGGCTGACGCCGCTGGTCAAGCGCGGTCTGGTGACAGAAGGCCTGCAGCCTGTGGCAAGCAATCAGGCGCTTCTGGCGTTCTATGCGGCCTCGGTGCCGGAGGTCTAGGCGTCGCTGCAACGCCGCGGACATAAAATTTCAAGAATAGCCGATCAGACTATTGCAAAATTGCGCGCAAGAATATTATCTGCGGGCAAGGGCGCGGCGATTCTGCGGCGCGGCATCAGGCTTGGAGGCTAAGTTGGCTTTGGATACGCAAATTGCTCCCGTGATCTACGACGCGCCGAAGAAGGACCTTTACGAGCTGGGAGAGATCCCTCCGCTTGGTCATGTGCCGGCCAAGATGTACGCTTGGGCGATCCGCCGTGAACGCCATGGCGCGCCGGAAGAGGCGATGGTGCAGGAGGTCGTCGACACCTGGACGATCGACAGCCACGAGGTCCTCGTTCTCGTGATGGCGGCGGGCGTCAACTACAACGGTGTCTGGGCAGGGCTGGGCCAGCCGATCAGCCCCTTCGATGGGCACAAGGCGGCCTATCACATTGCGGGCTCGGATGCGTCGGGGATCGTCTGGGCGGTGGGCGACAAGGTCAAGCGCTGGAAAGTGGGCGACGAGGTGGTGATCCACTGCAACCAGGACGATGGCGACGACGAGGAGTGCAACGGGGGCGACCCGATGTTCTCTCCGTCCCAGCGGATCTGGGGCTATGAGACGCCGGACGGGTCGTTTGCCCAGTTCACCAAGGTGCAGGCGCAGCAGCTGATGCCGCGGCCAAAGCACCTGACCTGGGAGGAATCGGCCTGCTACACGCTGACGCTGGCGACGGCCTACCGGATGCTGTTCGGGCATGAGCCGCATGACCTGAAGCCGGGGCAAAACGTGCTTGTGTGGGGCGCGTCGGGGGGCCTTGGGTCCTATGCGATCCAGCTGATCAACACGGCGGGGGCCAACGCGATTGGCGTCATCAGCGACGAATCGAAGCGCGATTTCGTGATGTCGCTGGGCGCAAAGGGCGTGATCAACCGCAACGACTTCAAGTGCTGGGGGCAGTTGCCCAAAGTCGGCAGCCCGGAATACGCCACCTGGTTCGCCGAGGCGCGCAAGTTCGGCAAGGCGATCTGGGACATTACCGGCAAGGGCGTGAACGTCGACATGGTGTTCGAGCACCCGGGCGAGGCGACGTTCCCGGTCTCGTCGCTGGTCTGCAAGAAGGGCGGCATGGTGGTGATCTGCGCCGGGACCACAGGATTCAACTGCACTTTCGACGTCCGCTACATGTGGATGCACCAGAAGCGCCTGCAGGGCAGCCACTTCGCGCATCTGAAGCAGGCCTCGGCCGCGAACAAACTGATGTGCGAGCGGCGGCTTGATCCCTGCATGTCCGAGGTGTTCCCCTGGGCCGAAATCCCCCGCGCGCATACGCTGATGTGGAAGAACCAGCACAAGCCGGGCAACATGGCGGTGCTTGTTCAGGCCCCAAGAACTGGCTTGCGGACGTTTGAAGACACGCTAGAGGCGAGCAAGTCCATCTAGGGTCAACCTTTAACAACGAATTCACCCATCGCCTGGATATCTGTGCTTAAGTGAGTCGCCATTGGCCCCTGCCCCTGAAGAAGGGGGCAAGGGTGCCGTGGCGGCACAGATTGCTGGCCGAGGGACTTCATGCGCCACGAATGGGTCTTCGACGTTCTGTCGGATCTTCTAGCCTATGCGACCCGAAACGAGCTTCCTGGGCTGGCAGCCAGGGTTTCGGCAGCGATCGAAGAAGCGCGCAGAGAAATCGGCGATCACGGTGACCCTCCGGATGAGCCGCAGACGCCGCCATCGGGACGCCGGATGCACTGACGCCTTACGCCCGGCAACCCAAGGGGGTATGGTCAGCCCATGCAGGCGCCCGCGCTGACCTTTTCCGATGACCAGGCCGAGGCTTACGACCGGCTGGCGGCGGCATTTCTGGGTGCGGGGGTCGATCTGTCCGAAGGCAGCCTGACGCCGATGGCCGAAGGCCGGACGAGCGTTCTGGCGGTGGTGGGCAAGGCGGGCTCGGGCAAGACGATGCTGCTGGCCGAGCTGTACCGGGCCCTGAAATCTGCGGGCGTCGACGTGATTTCGGGCGATTACGAGGGGCGCAGGCGCAAGGACCGGCGGACGCTGGCGATTCTGGCGCCGACAAACAAGGCGGCGAGCGTCCTGCGCCTGCGCGGGGTGCCTGCGACGACGATCCACCGCATCCTCTACACGCCGGTCTATGACCCGGAATACGAGAAGATCGCCGAGTGGCTGGCGGGGACAGGCACAAGGCCGGTGATAGACAGCCTGGCGATTGCCGGATTGTCCGAACTGGCGCTGGACCGGGCGCATGCGTTCTACGCCCAGGTTGCCAGTATCCCCGGGGCTCTGGCAGCGGCTGGGCTGAAGGGCAGCGATTTCATCAAGGGCTGGAAGCGGCGGGAAGAGCCGCTGGACATCGGGTTCGTCGACGAATCCTCGATGCTGGATGAACGCCAGTTGGAGGATCTGCGCGAGATCTTTCCGACGCTGGTCCTGTTTGGCGATCCGGCACAGCTGGCCCCGGTGGGGCAGTCGGGCGAAATGGTCTTCGACAAGCTGAGCGAAGGGCGCAAGCTGATCCTGCACCGCATCCACAGACAGGCAGAGGACAACCCGATCCTCGACCTCGCGCATGCGCTGGGCGATGACCGGCTGGGGTTCGAGGATTTCGAGGCGCTGGTTCAGGAAAAGGCGCGGGGCGACGACCGGGTGGTCTGGGCAGAACGGGTGGAAGCGGGGCTGATGGCGCGGTCGCCGGTCCTCGTCTGGCGCAATGCGACGCGGGTGCGGTTGATCCAGGCGTTCCGCAACGCCTATAGCGCGCCGGAGGATGCGCTGCTGCCCGGCGAGCCGCTGATCTGCGACGGGATCGAACTGCCACTGAAGCACCGGAAAAAGCGTATCGACCTGGAGGCGCGGGGCCTGATCAAGGGCGCACAGGTGATTTACCTTGGCGAGG
>JBKDYO010000204.1:0-22162 GCA_046305855.1 Paracoccaceae bacterium | reverse complement strand
CGCTTCGCTCTCTCTCAGAGCCTTGACCCTGAAGAGGATGCAGCGAAAGCGGATGAGTCGGAAAAGCTTTTCCTTGTCCATCGAAACACAGAGATCGCTATCCGTCAATGAGCTTGGCAATGGCCAGGTGCGGCGGCTGCCCTTGGCTCAAAGCGAGCCTAGGAGAGCGTGTTTGCCGCGCATTAAATCAGGCCAACAGCCCTCATCAGTCAAAGCAATGCAAAATGGAATTGGAACCAATGGCTGGTCATGACCTTGCGCAGTCTAGGGACAGGGCCCATTGATCTGCTTGAGGCTGGCGTCGCTGCGTGATTCAAGGCCCCGAGTTGACGGGGGTGATGATGAGCAATCTATTCTGGCTGACGGACGAGCAGATGGAGCGGCCGAAGCCGTTCTTTCCGAAGAGCCATGGCAAGCCTCGGGTTGATGATCGACGTGTACTAAGAGGGTAATCTTCATAAAAAGCAATGGGTTGCGTTGGCTCGATGCCCCACGGGAGTATGAGCCACCAAAGACGCTCTACAACCGCTGGAAGCGGTGGGGCGGCATGGGTGTCTTCGCCAGGATGATGGAGGGCTTGGCCTCCGAGGGCGCTGAGCAGAAGACCATCATGATTGATGTGAGCAGGCATGCGCCATTGGGTCATGCATGCCTGCGCAAGTATCTGAAGGCGCATCGCACGGCTTCGAGCCTGTAGGCGAAAAAGGGGGGGCCTGACGACCAGCGCGGGCGCTTGATCGGGCGGACGAAGGGTGGGTTGAACACCAAGCTGCACGCCGTCACGGACGCCAAGGGTCGTCCGCTGAAGTTCTTCATGACCGCAGGCCAAATCAGCGACTACACCGGAGCGGCAGCCCTGCTGGGCAGTCTACCCGCTGCCGAATGGATGCTCGCCGACCGGGGCTATGACGCCGACTGGTTCCGCGATGCGTTGAAAGGCAAGCGGATACGCCCCTGCATCCCCGGTCCGAAGTCGCGCGGCAAAGCCGTCCGCTACGACAGAAGACGTTACCGGCGCCGAAACCGGATCGAGATCATGTTCGGCCGACTGAAAGACTGGCGCCGCATCGCAACCCGTTACGATCGATGCGCAAAGACCTTCCTCTCAGCCGTCGCCCTCGCCGCACCTGTCATCTTCTGGCTTTGACGATCAATGAGTTTGGATCCTGGTGCCGTCGCGTTTGCGGGAATACTTCCCCTCCTGCCGCGTTACCGTTTCAGTCAGCCAGGAGACATCAGATGAGCTTCTTTCGAAAACCGGCGCCAACCCTTCAGTTCCTTTGCGAACCCAAGGATGAGGGTGTCATCGCCCCCCCGGTTCCAGCCAAGGCTTACCTGCCGGACTGGTTCCGCAAACTGCCAGCTGTCGATGACAGCAAGCTGTCGCAGACCGACACCGGGCTGACGGTCAAGCGCTGCATGCCTTTTCTGGACGCGATGACCACCGGCTGGATCATTCCGCTCGCGGCCACGGTGCGGATAGAGATCAAGGGGGGCGGCGCGGTCATGGAGGCTGGATGGGATTTCGACCGGACGATGATTTCGAACCACGGGATGCATCAGGTCAAGGGCAACCCCTGGGGCAACCGCCCGCCGCGCAAGTTCCACAATTACTGGACGATCACCACGCCCCCGGGCTGGAGTTGCCTGTTCATCAACCCGATGAACCGCCCGAACGGGATCTTCGAGATCGTCGCCGGGATCGTCGATACCGACACCTACCGTTCACCGATCCATTTTCCGTTCTTCGCTACCGGACCGGACGGCCTACACGTGATCGAAAAGGGTTCGCCCATCGTTCAGGTCATTCCGTTCCGACGTGATACCGCCGAGATCCCGATCGAAATCCGGGCGGAAACCAAGGCCGAAGCCGACACCCGGACCAAGGTCCTGCGCCTGACGCAGGCCGCGACGGGCTGGTACCGGACCGAGGCGCGCGCCAAGCGCTGATAGCTGCAAACATCCACCTCTTGCAAAGGGTCGGGGCATCAGTCTTGGCCCTTTTGCATTGGCAACTTGAGTCAGTGCCGCGCCACCCAAAAAACGAAACGCCGGCCCATGCGGGCCGGCGTCCGACAGGGAGAATGTCGCAGCGCGCTTAGTCGTCGTCGTCGTCGCTGTCGCTGTCCGAGTTGGAGTTGCTGTTCGAGTTCGAGCTGGAATTCGAGTCGCTGTTCGAGCTGGAATTCGAGTTGCTGTTCGAGTTCGAATTCGAGTTGGAGTTGCTGCTCGAGTTGCTGCTCGAGTTGGAGTTGCTGTTCGAATTCGAATTGCTTTCCGATCCGCAGGACGCGTCGGTCTGCATACCGTTCTCGGTGTCGCAGGCGTCGTCGTCGGCAGCGACAGGAGCGGCCAGGAAAGAGGTCGCCATGAAGGCAACGGTTGCGACTTTGGCGAAAGTCTTCATCGGTGGTTTCCTTCTTTTCGAGAAGCAGCCATCGGTGACTGCACAAGGATAACGGACCGAAGCCACATCTATTCCGCACAAAATGTCTTGCCGGACTATCTTTTGCCGGCGCAATGAAAACCCCCCGCGCTTGGCGGGGGTTGGGTGTTCCGGGGCTTAGGGAAGGTACAGGCCTAGCGAAGGTCGGCCAGTGCGTCGGCTTCCTCGGCGTCAGACAGCGGGGCGCCAGCCTCGATGGCCGACAGCCAGGCGTCCAGCGTATCCAGCGATGACGCGGGGGCATAGCCGGTGTCATCGCTCGCCGGAGCGGCGACGGCAAAGCGCACGGACCAGGCCTCCTCGGCGCGGCAGGCCACGGCAACCACCGTATCGCCCCCGGCGCGGTCCTGCTCGAACTCACGGCAAAGCTGGCCATCGCCATCGCGAAAGCTGGCAATCGCTGTGAAGGCGACACCGTTGCCGATCTCTGTTCTTTCGCCCGATTTCACCGCTGCCAAAGCCTCGACCAAGGCCGTCTCGTCGACGACCGCGACTGCAATCCCGCCAATCTCGTCGGCCGGAGGTTTACCAATCCAGCCGCCGAATACCCCGACAGCCAGCGCCACAGATGCGGCAATCGGCAGTTGCCAGAACGGCACCGTTCGACGCCGCGAGGCCAGATCGATGACTTGCGCCGATCCTGTGGGTGCTTGCCGCTTTGCGGCATCGGCTTCGGCCATCGCGCGGATCGTCGCCGCCAGTTTGTCAGAGACCGGCGGGGCCGCACCCAGCGCCCGCTTGACCATCGTCCGGCTATCGGCAAAGGCAGCGGCCTTTGCGGCAAGCGCTTCGTCTGCGGCGATTGCCTGTTCCACTTCGGCTGCCTCGTCCGGCGACAGTGCGCCATCCGCATAGGCCATCAGCCGTTCATCATCGATTGCCATCGGGGCCACCCTTTTCGTCTCGTGCAGGGTCTAACGCGCGACGCATCACTTTATTCCCATCTTTGCAGCAACAGCGAGACGCGCCCGCGCCAGTCGGCTCATCACCGTGCCGATTGGAACGCCAATCACCTCTGCCGCCTCGCGGTAGCTCAGCTCGTCAACGCAGACCAGCATCATCACCTCGCGCTGGTCGTCTGGCAGAGCGGCAATCGCCGCTTCCGCCTTGCGCAGGGTCAGCACGGCTTCCATGTCGCGGACCCCGTCCACGACGGCGGCATCCGGGGCATCGGAAATCTCGATCGTCACACCTTGCGTGGTCGTCCGTCTTGCATGGTCAATCCAGGCATTGCGCAGGATACGAAACAGCCAGGCATCAAGTCGGGTCGTCGGATCAAACCTATCGCGGGCCGCAAACGCACGTTCCGCTGTAATCTGCACCAGATCGTCCGCCAGATCCCCCCGACGACACAACGAGAGCGCAAACCGCCTGAGATTGGGCAAAAGCGCAATCAGCTCGTCACTGAACCTGTCGGACATGACTTCTTTCTGCTCAGGATTATCTTCGCGGCAAGGGAATACCCTCTGGGGGTCATCCGTAAATCGAAAGCACAGAAATCGCTACCCCCATCACCAGACAGGACACCGGACAGACCCATGGCAGATAAACCACTTCTCCGCCCTGTTGCGATGATGCTGTGTCTCGGCCTCACTATGCTTGGTCCGGCACTGTGGCACCAAGATGTGTCTTGGGCGCAAGACGGCGACGACGACGATGGTGGTGATGACGACGATGATGACGGCGGCGGCACCGGCGGTGGAACAGCCGACGATGCTGGCGGGGGCACGACCGGCGCTGATGATGACACCGGGGGCGCCCGCGTCGATGACGACGATCGCCCGTCAAGGACCGCGGGCCAGCAGCCCCGGCGCGCTCCAGCCTCCGAGGAACCGCGCGAGCTTCCGCAGTTTGCCGCTGGCGAGATCGTAACGCTGGCACTGACCGATGCCGACCTGACCATTCTGCTGGGCCAGGGTTTCCGCGTGCTGGAAGAGCGCCCTGTGCCTGAGATCGGCATCATCGCCCGGCGGCTCGCGATCCCTGAAGGCACCACGCTAGAGGCCGCCCGTGATGCGGTCCGCGCACTGCCCTCGGGTGGCGACGCGGATTTCAACCATTACTACCGGACGGAAGAGTCGCCGGCCCCTTTGGCCGAACCTGCTGACTGCGAGGGCCAGCACTGCGCTCCCCTGGAACAGATCGGATGGCAGGCTCCGGCCCTGTCTGCTGTTTGTGCGACCGATGTGGTGATCGGCGTGATCGATACCGGCATCAACCCGGACCATGCTGCCTTTGCCGCTGCCCGGCTGGATGTTCACCGGCTTGCGCCCGACAGCCTTGATCCTTCGCGCGCCATACACGGCACGGCGGTCCTGTCGCTTCTGATCGGTAGCCCAGACAGCCGCTCTCCGGGGCTTCTGCCGGATGCGAAGGTGGTTGCGGTCGATGCCTTCCACACCGACGATGGGGATGAGCGGGCCGATGTCTACACCCTGGCTTCCGGCATGGACTTTCTGGCTGATCGCGGCGTCCGCGTGATCAACATGAGCCTTGCCGGACCACCGAACAGCGTGCTGGAAGCCGCGACCGCGGCCCTGGTCGAACGCGGTGTCATCGTTGTCGCTGCCGTGGGCAATGGTGGGCCAAAGGCCGCCCCCAGCTATCCCGCGGCCTATCCGGGGGTGATTGCAGTCACTGCCGTCGATGCCACCGACATTGTCTATCGTCGGGCTGGCCAGGGGCCGCATGTCGATCTGGCGGCACCCGGGGTTGAGGTCTGGACGGCAGCTTCGGTCAGCGGAGCCAAGCCAAAGACCGGAACATCCTTTGCCGCCCCCTTCGTCACCGCCGCCGCTGCAGCTGCGCTGGAGGAAAGGCCCGATCTTGATGCGGCGACCTTGACCGCCGAACTTGCAGCCACCGCGCGCGATCTGGGCGACCCCGGCCGGGACGATGTCTATGGGTTCGGCCTTGTGCAGGCGCAACAGCGCTGTGGGCTGCCAGGGCCGACCCAGGGTGTAGTCGGCGTGGTGACCGCCGCGCCCTGACCCGCGTGCCACCTGTGAAACGTTCGCGGGGTGCGGCGATAGCGACGCGGCAAGTATACGCGGCGTCGGGTCACGCGCTCTGCCTTTGTGAAACAAGTTTGTAACGGATTTCATACGTTTTCTTGCGGCCCCCGGGAATAAAGCCACATCGCTGTTCGTTATCGCTCCATCGCCTTGATTGGAGCCCGCCATGTCCGAAACCGCAGCCATTCCAACAGCAACCTCAACAGGGCCAGCCTTGCCCAACCTGCCTTTGGCTGTCCGCTCCTGGATGCTTGCCGCAGTCCTTGCGGGCGGTTCGGGCTGGGCCCTCTGGACATTGCCGCAGGACCTTTCGGCGGGGGCCCGGGTAGCACTGATCGTCATTGTGCTGACGGTGATCGGCTGGACATTGACCAAGCTTCCGGAAAGCCTTGTCGCCCTGTCCGCCGCAATGGCGCTGGTCCTGACCGGCACGGTCAGCGAGGACAGGCTCTATGCCACGCTTGGGTCAGATCTGGTCTGGCTTCTGCTGGCCGCCTTCGTCATCGCGGCGGTCATCAAGGACGCAGGCCTTGCCGAGCGGATGGTGGCCCCGCTGACCGCGCGACGGCCGCGCTTTGCCGCCTTCGCCTTTGTCCTGGCTGCAGCCATCGCCGTGACGGCACTGATCCTGCCGTCAACCTCGGGGAGGGCAGCGCTGCTGTTGCCGGTGTTTCTGGCCCTGCTGCCGCTCTTGCCCGATGCGCGGCTGGCCCGTGCGCTGGCGCTTCTTTTCCCGACGGTCATCCTTCTGTCGGCAGGCGGGTCGCTGATCGGCGCCGGTGCACATCTGATCGCGGTCGAGGCGATGGTCGCCACTGGCGCGCCTCGGTTGGGTTATCTGGACTGGCTGATGCTGGGCGGGCCCTTGGCGGCGCTGGCCTCGGCTGCGGGTGTCGCACTGATCCTGTGGCTTTTCGTGCCGCGTGGCCTTTGGGGCGCACGGATGACCGCAGCCGCACCGGCGGGTCCCCGGACTGTGCAACAGACCCGCATACTGGTGGTGATCGTGCTGCTGGTGGCCCTCTGGCTGACCGAGCCTTCGCATGGCCTGGGCATGTCGCTGGTCGCGATGCTGGGGGCGCTGGCACTGATGACCCGCCCCTTTACCCACCGCAAGACCAAGGACCTTTTCCGCAGCGTCGATGTGGAACTGATCCTCTACATGACCGCGACCATGCTGCTGGCCCAGGCGATGACGGAAACCGGGGCCGACCGCTGGCTGGCATCGCAAGCCATGGCCGCATTGCCGGCCACGGTGCTGGCAAGCGGCCCCGGCATCGCCATCGCCCTGTCGGTCATCGCCGTGGTCGCCCATCTGGCCATCGCATCCCGGTCGGCTCGGGCAGCGATCCTGGTCCCGGCCGTCGCACTACCCATGGCGGGTCTTGGCCATGATGCCACGCTGATGATCCTGATTGCAGTCATGGGCACCGGCTTTTGCCAGACACTCATGTCCAGCGCCAAGCCCGTTGCGATCTATGGCCTGCGCGAAGAGGCGGGCTTTACCCAAGGCGACCTTCTGCGCCTTGCCCTGCCTCTGGGGCTGGCGAAGACCGGCCTTCTGATTGCCTTTGCAGTCTTCGTCTGGCCGCAGCAGCTTGCGACACACGCTGCCGATGCCCCTGCCCCGGACCACGCCACCGTGCTGACCTCCGACATACGCTCGGCCTTGTCTGCCGCCCCGGTCCTGATCGCCGATCCGGCAGTTGCGGACCCGGCGATGGTCATCACCCGCAGCCCGCGACCGCCTGCACGGCCAGAGGATCTTGCGACGCGGCTTTCGGATCCTGCTCCGGCCAAGGCTGCCCCCCGGACGACGACGAAGAAAGCTGGCAAGACCAGCCTTGGCGCGCAGATCACGCGTGACCTCACCAAAGCTTCACGCCAGTTCCGACGCGATCTGAACCGCCTGCTCAACTAGCGATGCCAAGGCCCTAAATAATTGACCTGGATGACTTTCTTTCAGGCGCGCGGGAATAACCGCGCGCCTGTCACGTTCCTCTTACATGAACTTCACAATGGGAGACGGACATGACCCTGACCATTCTCGTAGCGCCCTCGGGCTTCAAGGAATCGCTTTCGGTGGACGACGTGACCCGCGCCATCGGTGACGGCATCCGCCGCGCGATGCCAGAGGCCCGGATCCTGAACGCCCCGATGGTCGACGGCGGCGAAGGCACGGTGCAGGCCCTCGTCCGCGCGACGGGGGGAAGCATCATTCCCGCGCGTGTCACCGGCCCGGTCGGCGCGCCTGTCGACAGCTTTCTCGGGCTGATGGGCGGCGCTGGCCCCCGCACGGCCGTGATCGAGATGGCTGCTGCGGCAGGCCTTTCGCTTGTGCCGCGGGATCAGCGCAATCCGATGCTGACCACCTCGTACGGCGTGGGGGAACTGATCCTTGCCGCCCTGGACTTGAACGTCGACCGCATCCTGATCGGCTGTGGCGACAGCGGCATCAACGACGGCGGCGCGGGTCTGGCCCAGGCACTTGGGGCGCGCCTCCTGGACGAAGACGGCGCCGAGATCGGCCCCGGCGGGGGTGAACTTCTGTGGCTCCACCGGATCGACACCACGGGTCTTGATCCCCGTCTTGCCCGGGTGCAGATCGACGCCGCCGTGAACTGGCACAACATGCTGCTTGGTCCAAAGGGTGTGGCCCGCGTCTTCGGCCCGCAAAAGGGCGCCACGCCGTCGCAAGTCGAAGATCTGGATGCCGCGATGAATCGCTGGGCCGCCGCGATCCGCGCCACCACCGGGCATGACGTGGGCACTGCCCGCGGGGCCGGAGCCTCAGGTGGCCTCGGGGCCGGACTGATCGCCTTTGCCGGGGCGACGCTCCACCCGCGCTTTGACATCATCCAGCAGTATCTGGACTTCGACCGTCTGCTGGACCAGGCCGACCTGGTGATCACCGCGGAAGGCAGCCTTGACGGGCAAAGTCCCTTCGGCAAGGTCCCGTGTGAAGTCGGCCGCCGGGCCGAGGCAAGAGGCGTCCCGACCATCGCTCTTGCCGGCACGATCGGCCGCGGGGTCGACCAGACCCTCGACCACGGCATCTCGGCCTTTGCCTCGATCCTGAAGCGTCCTTGTACGCTGGAAGAGGCGATCCGCGACGGCGAAAAGCTGCTGCGCCGCGCCACGGAAGATGCCCTAAGGATGATGTCGGTCGGCCTGAGGCTGTCGGATCAGAAGCGCGCGGCCTGACAGAGGGGCAGGCTATATCGCGGCCTTGCAGGCGGCTTAGGGCAGCCCTACTGCAAGGCGCTGACTTGCGCCCTTCAGGGCTTGGTGGCATCGGATCGAGGCTTTGGGCCTTCCCTTATACAACCGTAGTCAGCGGAGCTTTGCTTGGGGTGGGCTGGGTAGTGAACCAGTTCGTATGGGTCACCAAACGCTCTCCCTTTCGCTTTTTCTTGGTGACGAACGAATTCAGCCGCGCAGCGGCGATGCTCGACATCCATTTCTCACTCCCGCTTCGAACCGTCGGGAAACTACGGCACGAGCGCAAGATCGAGATCAGTCTGGGGCCGGTTCGGTTTTGGTGACAACGGTTCGACGGGAGGCCCATCCCCTCCACCCCTTGCCGCCGCCGGTACCAGGCTCCCCAAAGAAGATCACAACACTGCCGTTTATCAACTGCGTGCCGAACGGCAGCTTTGGGCCGACCGGAGGTTGCCCGTCTTCCTGTAAATCTGTGTCACTGGGGTCCGGCGCGTGGAATGCGTGCAATAGGCGCTCGGCTCTAATCCGAGCGACCTGACCCTGCCGCGGACAATCCGTGCATGCTGCTTCCATGGATCCTGCTCGGCCACAGAAACACATGTCCAAGCATCTCTGGGTCCCGGATCCAGCGGTCCGGGGATTGGCCTGTCGTCACGGTGATCTCGAACCGGACCGGCTTGCCAGTCTTGCTCTGGACGGTCGAGGCGCGTTCCTTCACATGCCCGCCAGCGAAGATGTCCCGGACCCGAAGGGCAGCGAGGTCGCGCGCGTTGCCCGCCCTTTCAAGAAGGACCCGGAAGGACCAAACGTGTCGTGGCAGCAGCGGGCGCTTCTGCCCTACGATGCGCCCCCTATTCCAAGCGAAGCGGACAGTCAGAGTCCACGCCCGATATGGTCAGCGCAATCCATGAAAGCGCACTGGATCGCGGCCTAGATGGTAGCGATGCCCTTATCCGATGGCAGTCAGAGCGTGGTTGATGGGACGCAACGCGCCGTAAAGGTCGCGCCATAGGGCATAGCGGGTGTCCGCACGAGCGCTTTCTGTCGGACGCGGGGTGAACATCCGGTCGGCTTTGACAAGCGCCGTCGTCGCTGTGGCAAGATCGGTCATGGCACCCGTCCCGACTCCCGCCATCACGGCCGCGCCGATGGCACCCGGATCGCGGCCCTCGACCCGTTGGATCGGCCGGCGCAGCACGTCGGCACGCAATTGCGCCCATGCGTCCGACGCAAAGCCACCCCCGCCTGCCCTCAGACTCGCTGGCCTCACACCGGCCGACTGCTCCAGCGTCTCGAACGCCAGGCGGGCAGAGAAGGCCACGCCTTCCAGGATGGCGGCAGCCATCTCGGCCGGGCCATGACTGGCGGTCAGGCCCGCAAAGCCCCCCCGCGAAGCCGCATCCCAAATCGGCGCACGTTCGCCCTGCAGATGGGGCAGGAACAACGGCGCATCGTCGGCCAAGGACTGGGCCATCCCGGCAACCTCCTGGGCGGAGCGACCCAAGAGCCGGGCTGCCCAGTCGAGCGAGGCCCCCCCGGATTGCGTCGGTGCCGCGTGAAGGCGCAGGCCGCGCCAGTCGGGAAAGGTGATGATCCCCGCCTGCGGGAAAAGGTCGGCCGACATGATGCCCAGCACGTCAGAGGTGCCGGAGAGATAGAACGCCTCTCCCTCTTGCGCGACGCCCAGACCGAAGAGGCTGGCCCATGCGTCCATCACGCCCAGCACGACGGGCGTTCCCGCGAACGGCCAGTCAGCTTTGACCTCGCCCACCACGGCGAACGGGTCGGCCAGCGGCGCAAGGCGCTGCGCCGCGCCGCCGAAGCCCGCGATCAAGTCATCGGCATAGGTGAACGCGGGTGTGACCAGGCCCACGGACGAGATCGGGTCGGTCACCAGGACTCCAGTCAAACGCGCAAGAACCCAGTCCCGCGGCAAGAGGACATGCGCAGTACGTGCCCATATCTCTGGGCGGGCGGACTGCATCCATGCCATGCGGGCAAGGGCGTGGCTGGCATCGATCGGGATTGGTGCGCCAAGCCATGCGAACTTGTCCTCGGTGGACACGGCGCGATCCAGGGCCGCGCCTGCGTCGGCCGCCCGGCCGTCCTGCCAGACGATGGCGGGATGGAGAACGTTCAACGCGGCGTCGGTGAAGACATGTGTGTTCACCTGCGATGTCAGGCAAAGGGCAGCCGCCGAGCCATGCTGGGCAAAATGCTCCAGCGCCGTCCGAACAAGGCGAAGCCAGTCTTCGGGGTCCTGTTCAACTTGGCCAGCAGCGGGCCTCTGCGTTGGATATCGTGCCGAAAACTCGGCCACGCGGCGGCCTGAGAGGTCGATCATCACCGCCTTCACCGAGGTGGTGCCGATGTCGATGCCGATCAGATGAGTGGTCGACACGTTTCCCCCAAGTGACAGGTCCGGTCGAGGCTTGCAAAACCTCTGGACGCGGCAAGACTGGCCTGACAATCATTCCCGCGCAAGATCGAGAAATGAACGGGGAGGGACTGAAAATGACCGGAATCACACGGCGCGCTTTCGGGCGCATCGCAGGGCTGACACTGGCGACCGCACTGGCAACTGCCGGAAGCGCCGCCTTCGCCGAGGGCGAAAAGATTGCGGTAATCACGCCGTACCTGTCGCAGCCCGGAACGCAGTTCTACGTCGAAGCCTTCCAGGCCCGCGCCAAGGAGCTGGGCTGGGAAGTGAACGTCATCGACACGGCGGGCGACGTCGCGGCGGTGATCAGCCGGATGGAGGACGTCTCGGCGCAGGGCGTCAATGCGATCGTGCTGAACGTCGATCCGGCGCAGGTCGGCGCGGGGCTGGACGCAGCGATGGCTGCGAACATTCCGGTCTTCGGCATGGACGCCGGAAGCGATCCGCGGATCAAGGCGAACATTACCTCGAACGGCTATGCGATGGCAGCGGAAACCTCGGTCTATGTGGCCAATCGCATTGGCGGCGCGGGCAACGTGGTGATGTTCGTCTTCGATGCCTTCCCGCCAGTGCAGGTGCGCGGCGCGGTCGCGGATGCGATCTTCAAGAACCATCCCGACATCACCGTCCTTGACCGCGTGACACCCGATGTGTCGGACGGTGGCATTGCCGACAGCCGCGCCAAAATGGAAGCGATCCTGGCCGCAAACCCTGAACCGGGCAGCATCAAGGCTGTCTGGGCCGCATGGGACCAGCCAGCGCTCGGCGCGCTTCAGGCGATCGAGGCAGCGGGACGGCAGGGCGAAGGGATCGTCATCACCGGTATCGACGCAAACCCGCAGGCGCGTGACGCCATCTCGGCGGGGGGGAACTTCGAAGCCTCGGTCGCGCAGGACTTCCAGGGCATCGGTGCCACGACGGCGGACACCGTGGCGCGGGTGCTGGGCGGCGAGACGCTCAAGTCCAACGTGATCTATGTCCCGACCAAGCTGATCACCAGCGCCAACGCCAAGGACTAAGCCGACGGGGCGGTTCACGCCGCCCCGCTGCCCTCCCCCATGCCAGACCTGCGCCTCTCGGGCATTGTCAAAAGCTTTGGTCCGGCGCGTGCGCTGGACGCGGCTGCGCTGTCGCTGCGCGGTGGCGAGGTCCATGCCCTGATGGGCGAGAACGGGGCCGGCAAAAGCACGCTGATCCGGATCCTCGCCGGCCTGGAAAGCGCCGAGGCCGGTGAAGTGACGCTGGACGGAGCGTTGCTGCGGCTTGGATCGCCTGCTTTGGCCAAGGCGGCGGGGTTCCGTTTCTTGCATCAGGAAAACCATGTGGTCCCGGCGCTGAGCGTGGCCGAGAACATGCACCAGTCGCGGCCCTATCCGCAGCGCTTCGGGCTGGTCCACTGGTCTGCGCTTCGGAAGGCGGCAGTGGATGCACTTGGGCGACTGGGGGCAACCCACATCGACGCGCGGTCGGTCATGGGGTTGCTGGGTGCAGGGGACCAGATGCTCGTGCGCATTGCGGCAACCTTGCTGAACGACGGGGATGCACCCTGGGCCTATGTGATGGACGAGCCCACGGCCGCCCTGACCGGGGCCGAGGCGGAACGCCTGTTCAAGGCTATCGCTGCGCTGAAGGCGGCGGGGGCAGCGGTCCTTTACGTCTCGCACCGCATGGACGAAGTGATGATGCTTGCCGACCGCATCACCGTCCTGCGCGACGGGGCCCATGTGGCCACCCGTGACCGTGCTGCGACAAGCCGTGACGAGATCATCCGCGACATGACCGGGCGTGACATGGCGGACCTCTTTCCCCGCCGTGTGTCGACGTCTGGCCCCCAGGCACTTTCGGTGCGCGACTTGCGGGCGACGGGGCTGGGCCCCTTGTCCTTCGAAGTGGCGGAAGGCGAGATCCTGGGTGTGGCTGGGCTGTCCGGCTCGGGCCGGGAGGTCCTGCTGCGCGCGCTGATCGGGGCGGTGCCACGGACGGGCGATCTGGACCTGCGCGGGGTTCCGCTGGCGGCAAGTCCGGCCAGGGCCTGGGCGCAGGGTCTGGCCTATGTCCCCCCCGAGCGGCGGACCGAAGGCGTGATGCCGCGCCGCGCGCTGGCCGAGACGGTTGCGCTGCCGCATCTATCCCGCCTGTCGCGCCTGGGGTTCTTCCGGCGCCGCAAGACCGCTAGGCTCGTGCGCCGCCTTGCCGAGGACGTGCGGCTGAAGGCATCCGGGCCAGACCAGCCGATCGCCGAGTTGTCGGGCGGCAACCAGCAGAAGGTCCTCTTTGCCCGCGCGCTGGCCGGGGACCCCGCGGTCCTCCTCCTGGACGAGCCGACGCGGGGTGTCGATGTCGGTGCGAAGTTCGACATCTACACGCTGATCCGCGACCTTGCCGCGAAAGGGGCTGCGGTCATCGTCGTATCCTCCGACCTGCCCGAACTGATCGGGTTGTCGGACCGGATCGCAGTCCTGACCGCCGGGCGGCTTTCTCACATCCTGCCCGCCGCCGGATTGACCGAGGCCGCCCTGCTGACGGCCTGCTATCAGAAGGAAAGCTGAACCAATGGCATCGTTCCTGCGGCATTACGGGTCGTTGATCGGCATGGCGGCGATTGTGCTCTTCTTCTGGATTGCGCTGCCCGACACCTTCATGACGCTGCGCAACTGGCTGAACATCAGCCAGCAGCTTTCGATGCTGATCGTCGTGGCCGTGACCATGACGGTGGTCATGGTGATGGGTGATTTCGATCTGTCCGTGGGGGCGATGGCCTCCCTGTCCGGGGTGGTCGCAGCGGTCCTGTTCACGCAAGGTCTGCCGGTCCCCGTCGCCCTTGCGGCGGCCCTTGCCGTCGGGCTTCTGGGCGGGCTTGCCAACGGGGTTCTGGTCAGCCTCGTCGGCATCCTTCCCTTCGTCGCCACGCTGGCGACCATGACCATGTTCTCCGGTGCGGCCTTCCTCGTGTCAGGCGGCAAGACCATCTTCGGCCGCGACATCCCGCAGGGCTTCGCTGATTTCGCCAAGTCCGGCCTGCCCCTCGGAACCTGGAGTGGGAAAGCGGTAGTGCTGCCCGCGCTGACGCTGCTTGCGGCGGCGGTGACTTTCCTGGTCTGGGTCGTGCTTGAGCACACAACCTATGGCCGCAGGCTTTATGCCATTGGCGGCAATGCCGACGCCGCGCGGCTGGCCGGAGTCAGGGTCTCGCAGCTGCGGCTCTCAGCCTTCGCCTTCACCGGTGTCGGAGCCGCACTAGCGGGTATCATGTATGCTTCGCGCGTCGCCTCAGCCAATCCGGTGCAAGGCGACGGGCTGATGCTGACCGCGATTGCTGCAGTGTTCCTTGGCATGACGGTGACGCGTGACGGACAGCCTAACGTGCTGGCCACGGTCGCCGGGGTGGTCACCTTGGGGGTGATGGACAACGGGCTGACCCAGTTGCAGGTCGACAGCTACGTGCGGCAGGTCCTGGTAGGCGCCATCATCCTTGTGGCGGTGTCGATCAGTGCGCTGGGTCGCCGGGCGATCAGGTTGCGCTGACAGACAAGGCGCGAGGCGTCAGCCCGCCCAGTCGGACAGCATGGTCAGCGGACGGATGTCCACCGGACAAGCCAACAACCGGTCCAGTTGGGAAGACAGCGGTTGCATGTGCGGCATGGGAAGACGCGCGTCGAGTGCGGCACGGCTGGTCCAGTTTTCGGAGAACACGAAGACGCAAGGATCGGCTGCATCGACGTGGAAGTCGTAATTGATGCAGCGCTCCTCGGCCCGGGTGGGCGCGACCTGCGCGGCCAAGAGGGTTGCAAGCACTTCGCTGGTTTCCGGGCGGGCGGTCACAGTCCCGATGATCGTGCCTTGCCGCCGAAAAGGCTCATGCCCCCCAGAACGGCGGCAGCGATGACGGAAAGCTTGTACCCTTTGCGGTGGTGGCAGACCGTCTGACGATGCTGGGCGAGCTTGGTCTGGTCGATGAAAGCGAACTTGGCACTGCCACCGGGGGCCGAGCGCCGCGCCTAGTTCGCTTTGCTGCGCGCCGGGCGGCAAACCTGGTCGCGACGCAGGACCAGACGGCCATTGGCCTCGGTGTGGCTGAGCTGTCCGGTACTCTCTTGACCGAACACCACGAAGCCGCAGACCTCGCCGCACCACCGGGACAGTTGACCGAACGGCTTGCGGCATTCTTCCGCTGGTCGCTGGACCGGCACGCCGCGTCGCAGGGGGGCTGGGGGATTTCGCGTTCGGTCCCCTGCTCGGTTCAGGGCGTGGCCGAGGGCGCGTTCCTGACGTCGAAGCCACTCATCATGCCCGCGTGGGAGGGGTTTCCCCTGGTCGAGACGCTGACCCAAAGCTTCGGCGTTCCGGTCTGGATCCGCTCCAGCGTCGAGACGATGACCATCGGGGAATTTCTCGCCGGCGCGGGGCTGGGGAAGCAGACGATACTGTTCATCAAGGTCGGCCGTCGCTTCGGGGCTGGCATCGTCTGGGGACGCTGGTTCAGACCAACGACATTCTGCTCGCCGCCGTACGCGATGCGGTCTACGGCGCATCAAATCCCCTCGTCGCCCGCGATCTGCGGATCATCCGGTCCCAGGTGGGCTGTTCTGCGGGTCTCGTCGGTGCGGCGCGGGTGGCCTCGGAAGCCATGTTCGCCCCCGGGTTCCTGAAGGAATGGGTGATGCAGGGCCGTCCGCTCGCTCATCCGGCCTTTGCCGAATACCTTGCGCAGCTGGTCCAGACCCCACCCGCTGCCCCGCCCATGCCCCCGGCCGCGCGGCCCGGAAAGGAACTTCGGGCATGACAATCTCCGGTCTTGGCCCCCACGGTGAACGTGCCGCCCCACCTGAACGGGTCAGTCTTCTGCCCGACGACCGTAAAGCGGCACGGAATGCTGCGTGGCACGTTGCAGTGGGACTGCACACGCTGGAAAGCGACTGGGCCAAGCGGCAATTGGCTGGAATGGTCGGCATTTTCGGCGATTGCGGCGCGACGGTCATCGACGTCGTCGATTCCGGCTTCTCACCCGACTGGCAAGTGGCCAAGCTTGACCGGCTGATCGCGCAGCGCCCCGATGCCATCCTGTCGCTGCCCGTCGCCAATGATCAGGCTGCCGCAGCCCATGCCCGGGTGTCCGCGGCGGCGCGGCCCGCCACCCTCAGCCTCCTGTCCCGCCCGGTTCCGGCCTGGATCGCCTTGCCCGAACTAAAGGTGACGCGGGACAATGTCGTCGAAAGCCTTCAGACCGCCTGGCGCCAACCGGCACCGAAAGAAGTCATTCGCGTCCTTGGGCTGACCGGTTAGGACCACCCGCGCTTTTCAAAGTTGGGCGAGGGACAGTGAAAGCTCCGGTACGGGCGGAAAGCAGATCCTCGAACTGTCGTTTCGAAGCTCACCCAATTCCAACGTGCATCCTGCGCCAAGACGTCACTTTTGGACGCGGCCGCGAAGGCAGGTCTGCACCCGGTCAGTCCGCGACCGCTGCCTCCTCGACCAGCCAGTCGACAAACGGTCGTGTCTTGTCCTGAGGGCTTGGCGTGGCTGGCTCCAGCAGGAAGAACCCCTCACTGATCGGCACTTCAAGGTCGAAGGGTGCGACGAGCCGGCCATCCTTTCGGTACGGCCCCTCAAGGGACCTTCGCCCAAGGGCCACGCCAGCCCCCTCGCAAGCCAGGGCATAGGCGGTGAGGGACGTATCGGTCTGCAGGCCCTGCCCCGGGTCCACACGGCTGGCCCGTGCCGCCGCAAGCCAGGTGCCCCAGCCTTCCTGATAGCCCTGAACATGCAGCAGGCAATGGTCCGCCAGATCATCCACCACGCGCAGACGCGAGGCAAGGACAGGGGCGCAAAGCGGCGTGATGACTTCGCGTGTGAGGCGGTGGCTCTTTGCATCCGCGAAGGTGCCGGTGCCATACTGGATGTCCAGATCAAAGGCTTCAGCGTCGAAGGGGTCGGCCCAGACGCTGGACAGGATCCGCAAGCGCATGGCGGGATGCTGCGCCAGATACCGGGGCAAGCGCGGCGACAACCAGTTCACCGCGAACGACACGGCACAGCGGATGGTCAAGAGATCTCCCTGCGGGCGACCGAAGACTTCGCGCGTGCCGGTCGCCAGCCGCTCCAGCGCGTCCTGCACCTTTGGCAGGTAGGCTTCGCCCCACTTCGTCAGTTCCAAGCTTCTGGGATGGCGCAGGAACAACTGGCGCTGCACGCGCAGTTCCAGCGATTTCACATGTTTCGAGACCGCCGCCTGGGTCAGGTGCAATTCCTGCGCCGCCGCAGTAAAGCTCAGCAGCCGGGCGGAAACCTCGAAGGCGCGCAGCCAGGTCAGCGGGGGAAGATCACGATACATCCGAAGCCAAACCCATCCATAACCTTTTTTACAGGCAATGGCATCGAATACATCATTTGTGAAGGCCGGGCGACCGCGCTGATATCTGCCTCAGGCAGGAGGCCCGCATGTTTTCGTTTCAACCCAATACCCGCATCCGACCTTCTCCCTTTTTCGAGGCCGCGGTTGCCGAGGGGCTGAAGACGGCAAATGTCTACAACCGGATGATCATGCCCACCTCCTTTGGGGATCCCGAAGGCGAATACTGGCGGCTGATCAACGGCGTGTCGCAGTGGGATGTCGGGGTTGAACGGCAGGTGCAGTTGACGGGCCCCGATGCCGCCCGTCTGGCGCAGATATTGGCCGTGCGGGACCTGTCCTCCTGCAAGGTCGGTCAGGGCAAGTATGTCGCGATCTGCGACCACCGGGGCACGATCTTCAACGACCCCATCCTGCTCAAACTGGCCGATGATCTCTTCTGGCTGTCCATCGCTGACAGCGATGTCGAGCTTTGGGCCCGCTCCATCGCTGCCGAGCGTGGGCTGAATGTCGAGATCTGCGAGCCCGATGTGTCACCCATGGCCCTGCAAGGCCCCAAGGCCGAAGACGTGGTGGCCCATGTGCTGGGTGACTGGGTACGCGGGCTGAAATACTTCTGGTTCCGCGAAACCGATGTCGAGGGCATCCCGGTCGCCGTCCAGCGGTCAGGCTGGTCGAAACAGGGCGGGTTCGAGATCTACCTGAAGGATGGGACCAAAGGCACGCAGCTTTGGAACATCTTCAAAGAGGCGGGCCAGCCCTGGGGAATTGGCCCGGGCGCGCCAGCCACGCCGGAACGGGTGGAAAGCGGCCTCGTGTCGGTGGGCGGCGACACGGATGACGACACCAATCCTTTCGAGGTGCGGCTGGAGAAATATGTCGACCTGCATGTCCCCGATGACACCATCGGCGTGCAGTCCCTGCGGCGGATCAAGGCGGAAGGGGTCAGGCGTCACCAGCTTGGCATCGTGCTCGAGGGCAACAGGCCCGCGCCCCTGGGCGTTCGGCGCGAGGATGTGATGTTGAACGGCGCGCGTATCGGGATGCTTTCGAACTGCGTCTGGTCCTACCGGATGCAGGCCAACATCGGCTTTGTGCTGATCGATGCCGCCGTTCCCGTTGGCACCGAGGTCACCGTGGCCCGCGCGGTTGGCCCGACAGCGGGCAAACTCGTCGATCTTCCTTTCCTGTGATGCGGGAGCAGCGTCCGTTGATGTCGGCCCATTCGCCCGCAGCCTGGGGCGGTCGGCTGTTCCGGCTGGCGTTCTATGCTGCGGCCCTTCGCCAATCGTCTTGCCGCCAGGGAGCGCATTGCCATCCACATGCCGGTGGACAAGCTTGCAGCGATGATCACCATGGCAACCTTGGACGACCTGCTGCATCTGGGGTGTGAGGTTCTGGCGGGCCAGATTAACGGCCGCGCTGTCATCGACCTGAACGCCTGAAACCACCTGACTGGAACCCAAATCATGACCGTCGATCTTGCCGCACTGACCCTGCCCAACCTGACCCTCGAACAACAGGACGACGGGGTGCTGATCGTGACGCTCAGCCGCCCAACCAAGCGCAATGCGCTGAACGCGGAAACGGTCGAGGCGTTGGTGACGCTGTTCTCGGCCATCCCGCGCGCCGGGGTCCGCGCGGTGGTGCTGGCGGCGATGGGCGATCACTTCTGTGCCGGTCTTGATCTGGTCGAGCATCACGACGCCGATCGCGGCCCGGCCGAGTTCATGCACCTCTGTCTCCGCTGGCATGAGGCATTCAACAAGATGGAGTATGGCGGCGTGCCTGTCATCGCGGCACTGAAGGGTGCGGTGGTCGGCGGCGGGTTGGAACTGGCCAGCGCCGCCCATATTCGTGTCGCCGATGCCTCGACCTACTTTGCCTTGCCCGAGGGCCAGCGCGGCCTGTTCACCGGCGGCGGCGCCACCATTCGGGTGGCCGGACTGGTCGGCAAGGCCCGCATGATCGACATGATGCTGACAGGGCGCATCTATCGCGGGCAAGAGGCGGTTGACGTCGGCCTGACGCAATACCTGGTCGAGGGATCAAGCCTCGATGTCGCGGTCTCGCTGGCAAAACGGGCGGCCGAAAACCTGCCGCTGACGAACTTCGCAATCTGCTCGGCCATCAGCCATATCGGCAACATGTCGGCCCTTGACGCAAGCTATGCCGAAGCGGTGGTTGCGGGCATCGTCAACACGCAACCCGACGCCCGCGCCCGGCTGGACGCCTTCCGGAAGGGAACCGGCCCGAAGATCAAAGGCTAGCGGTTCGAACGCAAAAAGAAGACCATTCGTTTCGAGTCGCATCGACCCAATATCGCTTGCGATGAAGTGCCGCCGTCCTCCGACGGGCAATGCACTGCCGCGGGGCCCTTCTTCCAATTGCGAAGATAGCCGGACCCCACGACAGCGCGGACAATCAAGGGGTGGCGAAGCCCGTGCCTGCGGTCAGCTTTCCCGGGTCGCTCCGGCACCCAGACGTTGGGAAATCGCCGCCGACATCGCCAGCAGCTCCTCTCGTGCGCCTTCGATCGAGACTGTGTTGGTTCCGGACAGACGGCGGACGAAGGGAATCGTGATGGCGGCAACGACGCGACCGGTCATGTCGCGGACCGGTGCGGCAATGTTGACGACGCCGGCAATCGTGAAGGATTCGTTCTGCGCATATCCTGCAGCCCGAACAGCAGGCAGATCGCGCACGAAGGCGGCCTGCCTGTCATCGGTCCCGGGGCCCGCATCCGCCAGCAATCCTGCAAGGGTCTCTTCGTCCATCCACGCCGCAAGCACGCGACCGGAGGAGGTGTCGTAAGGCGATATCTGCGCGCCCAGCCGCACGGCGGTGATGTTGTTGTCGCTGCAGTCGACCTGCGCGATGACCAGGACCTTGCCGGAATGCAGGATCGCCATGTGCATCGACTGGTTGATCCGGTTGGCAAGCTTCTGCATTGCCTCGCCCGCGATGCTGGTCAGGCGACGGACGGGCGGATGGCGGTGGGCAATCTCGAACAGCTTGGTTGTCAGGCTGTAGCGGTCATCTTCCTCGTTCAGATGGACATAGCCACGCTTGCGCAGGACCATCAGCATGCGGAAGATCTCGGACGTGGTGCGTCCCAGCGTCTTGGCAATGTCAGCCTGGGTCTTTCCCTCGGCTTCGCTTGCCAGATGCTCCAGGATATCAAGCCCTTTCGACAGGGCGGGGGCGCGATACTTGTCCTCTGGCGCTTCGCCGTCGTCGAAGTCGTCCTCGTCCTGCTCCTTGCGCGCCATACCGCCTCCTCTTTTGCCAGTGATAGCATGGGTTCAAATCTGAAATCAAACCTGCGGCATCGTTTGAAATGTGAAATTACATTTTACTTGTAAATCTTGCCTTGCTACAACTCAAGTGTGCGGAGGGATAGGACTTGGCAGCGGAAATCATCCTTACGGGAATGACCTGGTCCGACCCACGGGGATATGATCCGGTCGTGGCTGCGGCAGAAAAGTTTGCCTTGCTGCACCCCGGGGTCCGCATCCTTTGGGACAAGCGGTCGCTGCAGGGTTTCGAATCCACGCCGGTCGACGAACTTGCCGCGACCTATGACCTGATGGTGATCGACCACCCCCATGTCGGCGCCGTTGTGGCCGATGGCTGCCTTCTGCCAATCGACCACCATGCCGAGCCTGCGAGCCTCTTGCGCCTCGAAGCCGAGACCGTGGGCAAGAGCTTCGCCTCGTACCATCTGGCCGGTCATCAATGGGCGCTGCCCATCGACGCGGCGACACAGGTGCAGGCGATCCGGCCGGACCTGCAGCCGACCCCGGCCCGGCGCTGGGACGAGGTCATGGCCGCCGCGCGCGACGGGGCCGTCCTGTGGCCATTGCGCCCGCCGCATGTGCTGATGAGCTTTTTCACCCTTGCCGCCAATCTGGGCGACCCCTGCGCCGTGACCAAAGGGCCGCTGGTCGACCGCAGAACCGGCCTTTCCGTGCTTTCCGCCCTGCAGGCGCTGGCCGATCTGGTCGACCCCGCCTGCCGGGCGATGGACCCCATCGCCGCGCTGAACGCCCTGTCGGAAAGCCCGCGGCACCGGATCATTCCGCTGACCTATCTCTATGCGCCCTACGCGCGCGCGGGCTACCGGCCCAACCGCATCGCCTTTCACGACATCCCCGCCATCGGCCCGGGCGGCCCCATCGGGTCGGCCCTGGGCGGGACCGGGATTGCCATCTCGGCTCGCACCGCGCATCCCGCGCTCTGCACCGACTTTGCCGTCTGGCTGGCCTCGGCGGATGTGCAGCGCGGGCTCTACTCGGCCCACAACGGCCAGCCGGGCAATGCCCGCGCCTGGGGTGATCCGGGCGTGAATGCCGCGGTCGGCAACGCCTATGCCAACACCCGCCTGACGCATGAGGCCGCCTGGCTAAGGCCGCGCCACAAGGGCTATATGGCCTTTCAGGAGGCAGGCAGCCACATCGTCCTTGACGCGATCACGGGCCGCACCCCTCATGCCTCGGCGCTGGATGCGCTGGACCAACGTTTCATCGAAAGCTTCCCGGAATGACGTCTTTGCCCCTGCCCCTTGACGGCCTGCGCGTTCTCGACTTCAGCCAGTTCCTCGCCGGCCCCTATGCCGCGCTGAAGCTGGCCGACATGGGCGCCGATGTCGTCAAGGTCGAACGGGTCGGTACTGGCGATCTGTCCCGCCA
>JBKDYO010000203.1:0-6585 GCA_046305855.1 Paracoccaceae bacterium | reverse complement strand
TGTCTTCTACATCGACCGGTTCAACGGGACGCTGCAGGGCATTCTCGACAAGCTCGACTATCTTGAAGACCTCGGGATCACCTACGTCCACCTGATGCCCTGCCTGAAGCCCCGCCCCGGTGACAGCGACGGCGGCTATTCGGTGATGGACTACCGCCAGATCAACCCGGCTTTCGGGACGATGGCGGATTTCGAAGCCGTCAGCGCGGCCCTGCGCGCACGGGGGATTTCCCTCTGTGTGGATCTGGTGCTGAACCACACGGCGAAAGAACATTCCTGGGCGAAGAAGGCGGCAAAGGGCGATCCGACCTATCAGGACTACTACCTGATGTTCGACACCCCCGACATGCCGAACCTTTATGAACAGACGCTGGTCGAGGTCTTCCCCGACAATGCTCCTGGCAACTTCACTCATTACCCCGAGATCGGCAAATGGGTCTGGACGACGTTCAACGAACACCAGTGGGATCTGAACTGGGCCAACCCGGCGGTGTTTCTGGAAATCGTCGAGGTCATGCTGTTCCTGGCCAACAAGGGCGTCGACGTGCTGCGGCTGGATGCCGTCGCCTTCATGTGGAAGCGGATGGGCACCCGCTGCCAGTCCGAGCCCGAGGTCCACATGATCCTCCAGGCGTTGCGGGCGTGCAGCCGGATCGCCTCGGCCGCCGTGCTGCATCTGGAAGAGGCCATCGTCGCCCCTGCCGAGATGCTGCCCTATCTAGGCCGGGGCAGGCATGACGGGAAGGAAGGGAACCTAGCCTATCACAACTCCCTGATGGTGCAGTTCTGGTCGTCGCTTGCCACCCGGGACACCCGGCTGATGACGCATGTGCTGGCGACGCATTTCCCCGACCGGCTGACCAACGCCACCTATGCCACCTACATCCGCTGCCACGACGACATCGGCTGGGCAGTGACCGACGAGGATGCCGCTGCGGTCGGGGCTTCGGGACATGGGCACCGCAACTTCCTGTCAGATTTCTACGAGGGCAGCTTCCCCGGCACTTTCGCGAAAGGGGCATTGTTCCAGTTCAACGAGGCGACTGGGGACAAGCGGATCTCGGGGTCCTTCGCCTCGCTGGCCGGGCTGGAGACGGCGGCGGATGATGCGGCCCGCGACCTTGCCGTGCAGCGAATCCTGATGGGTCACGCGCTGATCGCGGCCTGGGGCGGCATTCCGCTGATCTACATGGGGGACGAGTTGGCGGCCCTGAACGACTACGGCTACCTCGACGACCCGGACCACGCGCATGACAGCCGCTGGGTGCACCGGCCCCGGATGGACTGGGCGCTGGCTGCCGCGCGGCAAGGGGCGGATACACCGTCGGGGCGGGTGTTCCGGGGGACGAAGACGATCCTGTCCCGCCGCCGCGCGACCGAGGCGCTGCATGCGGCGCATCCGGTGCGAGTCGTGCCGTCGGGAAACGCGGCCGTGCTGGCCTTTCAACGGCTGGCCCCGACGGGGGTGCTGTTGGGCCTCTTTAACTTCACCGAACAGTGGCAGCACCTGCCCGAGGCCTGGGTCCGGTCGCTGGGCGTCAGCGCCTTCCACGACGCGCTGTCGGACACCCATGTCGAGGCGCACAACGGCCAGATCGTGCTGCCGCCCTATGCCCGCGTCTGGCTGACCTGACGCCTGACGCCGATTTCTTCGAAGAAATCGGACCGGAGCCTTTGAAGGCTCCGATGCGGAGTTTTCGAAAACTCCGCCCCAGACGTCCGGATTTGCGGACTGGACCAAGGCCCCTGCCCTGCTGCACTGTCACAGCGGGACAAGGGAAAGGTGCCACATGGCGCTGACAAGACGGGCCGCGCTCTTGGGCGCTGGGGCGGCCCTGGGGGTGGCGGGCAGCCGCTGGATGGGGCCGTCGAACCCCTCGCTGGACGGGGTGGCGGTGCTCACGCCCGCGGGCGGCGAGAAGACCCTGAACGACGCCTCGCAGCTGTCGGAAACCCCGATCTTCCGGCACACGGTCATCACGGGGCAGCCCGATCTCGCCGGGCCAGACTGGCTGATTGACGCGTTGCGCAAAGAGCTTGTGGACGCCGCCCTGGAGAGCCGTCCGGTAAACATCGGTGCTGCGCGGCACACGATGGGGGCGCAGGCCATTCCGAGGGATGGGCACGCGATCACCCTCAACTATCCGGCTGTGTTGGATGCCGATGCGGCAGCCGGAACCTATCTCGTTCTGGCCGGAACCCGCTGGCATCAGGTCATCACGGCGCTGGATCCCCTGGGCCTGTCGCCCAAAGTCATGCAATCGAACGCCGATTTCGGCGTTGCCTCGACCTTTTCCGTCAACGCCCATGGCTGGCCGATGCCCTACGGGCCGATGGGGTCCACGGTGCGGTCAGTCCAGATGATGCTGGCGGATGGCAGTCTTGTCACCGCTTCACGGACCGAGAATGCCGATCTCTTTGCGGCGGCGATGGGGGGTTACGGGCTGATCGGCCTCATCACCGAACTTGAGGTCGAAGCAGTGCCGAACCAGCTTCTGGAGCCCACCTTCCGGACCATGCCCTCCGCTGATTTCGCATCGGCTTTCGTGGCGACGGCCAGCGGCGAGGTCCCGATGGCCTATGGCCGGCTGAACATTGACCGCGAGGGGTTCTTCGACGATGCGCTTCTGGTCACCTACCGCCCGGTCGAAGGCGAGATCCCTCCGGCCGCCGGGTCGGGGTTCCTGTCCAAGGCTTCGCGCGCGATCTTCCGGGCGCAGCCGGGCAACGAATGGGTAAAGCGGCGGCGCTGGGGGATCGAGACGGGCATTGGTGCTGCGCTGGCGGGGGCGACAAGCCGGTCCAGCCTGATGAACGAGCCGGTGATCACGCTGGACGACGGCGACCCGACCCGGACCGACATCCTGCACGAATACTTCGTGGCCCCCGACCGCTTCAACGACTTCATCGTTGCGGCAAAGGCGATCATCCCCGGCAGCTATCAGGAACTACTGAACATCACGCTCCGCTGGGTCGCGCAGGACCCGACCGCGCTGCTCTCTTATGCTCCCGAAGGCCCCCGCATCGCCTCGGTCCTTCTCTTCAGCCAGGAAATGACTGCCCGGGCCGAGGCCGACATGGCGCGGATGACGCAAGAGATGATCGAGGCGGTGCTGGCCATCGGCGGCAGCTACTACCTGCCCTACCGCCCGCATGCGACTGTGGACCAGTTCCGCCGCTGCTATGCCCGGTCGGCGGAATTCGTGGCGCTGAAGCGGCAGGTCGATCCCGGCCTGCGCCTGCGCAATGCCCTTTGGGACAGATACATGGCGGAGGCCTGAGATGGTGCTGCAACGAAAGGTGGCTTTTGCCTACGCGGTGATCCTCGCGCTGGTGGCCAGTCTCAACTACCTGCCGATCCCAGGGATCGTGGACGATCAGGGCCGGACCTTCGGCATCTTCGCCCTCGACATCTACGACGACGCGCTGCACCTCGCTTCGGCGCTTTGGGCGCTGGCGGCGGCGGTGATTTCGGCCCGCGCAAGCCGGATGTTCCTGATCCTGTTCGGCGCGCTGTACTTCCTGGACGGGCTGCTTGGCTGCTTTGCCGGGTCGGGGTTCCTGGACCTTGGCATCTTCACCTGGGGCTGGCTGGATATGCCGGTGATGCTGAAGATCCTTTCCTCTCTGCCGCATCTGATTCTGGGAGGGATCGCCCTGGCCGTGGGTCTGCGGCGGTGAGGGTGCTGTGGCGCCTTCTCAAGCGGCTGGTCCTGCTGCTGGTCGTGCTGGTTCTGGGCCTTCTGTCGCCCGTGGCCTACATCGAGCTGATGTGCCGCCCACAAGGCGCGCTGGAGGCGCATGACCCGCTGGTCGGGGCCGACTGGCAAAGGCCCGAGGGGCGGACGCTGCTGACCTATCCGGAATGGCACATCGTCCATGCCTATGCCGACTACGCCGAGGTCATCCGCACCGGCGCGCCGCATGACTTTGGGTTCCTGTCCGCGATCGGCGGCTTCTGGTCCTCGACCTGCGCGCTGTCGCAGGCGTCGGGGCCGCATGGCGGGTTCCCGTGGGAAACCAAGCAGATGGTCTACACCATCGGCGTCAGCTTTACCGCCGAGCTGGCGCTGAAGGCCGCCTACGAGGAAACCGTGGGGCGGCTGTTCGTGGCCCTGCGCGGGGCGGAGCATGCGCCGCTGGATGACCTTTCGGCGCAACAAGCCGCGGACTACGCAGTCTTCCTGCAGCAGGTGCCGTGGTACAAGTGGGACTTCACCCGCGACGCCGACGCGCTTTCGGCCGCCGCGACTGATGCCCTGCGCGACCGGGAACGCCGGTTTGCTCTCGGTCTCGAATACCGGGCGAAGGCCTTCTATGCCAAGGTGATCGAGGCGGCAGTGGCGGCAGTTGGGGCCGATCAGCTGCGGCTGCGCGCCGTCGTCTCCGGCCTTCCCGCCGAGGATCTGACCGCCCTGCCCGACGTGCAGGTGATCGGGACGCCCCCTGAAGGCGTCGTGATCGAGGCCCCGCGCTATCGCACCTTCACCCGGCTTGCCGAGCAGATTGCAGCCAAGGGCGGCGCTTTTGCCGAGATCGCGGGGAACGACGATATCCTCTTCACCGTCATCACCCCGGACGAAGACTTCCCCGGCGCGGTCCATTCCTTTGCGCGGCAGGGCAATCCCGGTTTCCGGCATCTGGTGCTGGTCCCGGTGGCGCAACTGGCCGAGGTGCTGCGCGGCCTGCCCGGCGGCGCGCTGGAGCATGTCCATGACTACTGACCTGGGCCGCTGGCTGATGGCCGTCCCGCTGGTGCTGGCCGGATGGCTTGCCGTGCTGGCCCTTGTCGCGCGGTTGGGAGGCGAGGCGCCTGCCCTTCTAGTGCTGTTCCCGCCCGATGGCCTGATTGCGGCCCTGCCAGCTGGCGTGGCCGTGGTTGACGCGGGGCCGGTGAGCCTTACGGTCAGCGGCGGGGGCGACCTTGCAAGCCAACTGTACCAGTTGGGAGCACCGCTGGTGCTGCCGGCCGGGCTGGAAGGCTGCCTGCCGCGCGCCTGACCCCGGTCAGGCCTTGGGCGGATAGGTCCTCGCGCCGAAGATCGCGCTGCCAACACGGATATGGGTCGCGCCATGGGCGATTGCGCTTTCGAAATCGCTGCTCATCCCCATCGACAGGCCCGCAAGCCCATGGTCGGCGGCCATCCGCGCCAGCATGGCGAAATGGGGGGCCGAGTCCTCATCATCCGGCGGGATGCACATCAGGCCCACGGGGAGCAAGTCCATCCCCCGGCAGTCCCTCAGGAAGGTCGCAAGGTCGCCCGGCAGGACGCCCGCCTTCTGCGGCTCTTCCCCGGTGTTCACCTGCACGAAAAGCTGTGGCAGCGAACCGCGTGCCTGCCCAAGACTGGCAAGCTTCTGCGCCAGTGACGGGCGGTCCAGCGTGTGGATCGCATCGAAAAGATCAACCGCGAGCTTGGCCTTGTTGGTCTGCAAGGGGCCGATCATGTGGAGTTCCACCCCGGAAAACCGGTCGCGCCAGGCGGGCCATTTTCCGGCGGCTTCCTGCACGTAGTTTTCGCCAAACACGCGGTGACCCTGGACCAGCACCGCCTCAACCCGATCCGGGGGCTGCACCTTGGACACGGCGATCAGCCGGACCGAGCCTTCCGCCCGCCCCGCCGCGCGTTCCGCCGCGCGAATGCGGCCCAGAATATCTGCCAGTGCCATGCGCTGCTCCCCTTTGCGGGCAACCTAACCGCACAAGCAGAAAAGAAAAGAGCGGGCGCAAGGCCCGCTCTTTCCGGTCGTCCAATCCGGGTGGATTAGAACGAGAACTTCAGGCCGATGTCGAAGGCGTCGGTGTCGGCGGTCTCGTTCGACGAGTAGCCGCCAGCAACCGAAGCGCCACCGCCGAGGTCGTAGGATGCACCGATACCGTAAGCTTCGTTTGTGCTGGAACCAGAAAGAGTACCATCATCATCGTCGGCGTAGAACGCAGTCAAAGCCAGAGCGCCCGTCGTATAGGTCGCCGACACCGCGACCTGCTGTGCATCAAAGCTGGCATCTGCATAGCGCGCCTTAAGAACAACTGAGCCCAACGTGGCGTCAACACCAAGGATGTACTGGTTCTGATCGCTACCCGGGTCATAGCTCTCATACGCAGCCGACACAGTGATGGCCGGGCTCACCACATACTTGAGGCCCACGCCGAAGGCTTCGTCCGTCCCGCTTGGGTTGGTCGCAGACAGATAGACGTTCAGCGAGCCTGCCGAGTATTCGTAGAGGGCAGACGGATCGCTGGTCGAGTAGTCCCCACCGTTCGCGAAGTAGGTGATCTCGTTCAGGTCGCTGAGGCCAGTGTAGCCGACACCATCAACATGACCGACTGCAGCAGCACCAGCGCCGTCAACGTCACCCATCGAGAGCTTGCCGAAGCCGCCCGAGATGAACACCGAACCTGCGGTGCCCGATGCAGCGGCCACGGCGTCGTTCGCGCGGAACTCGGCGCCGAAGGTGAAGCCAGAGTCGGATTCGCCCGACATCGTGAACTTGACGCGTGCACGGCTGTTGAACACCGGGCCGGTAGCGCCAAAGTCGTCAAGGATACCCATCCGGGCGTCGCCCGAAAGCGTGATCTCGGCG
>JBKDYO010000202.1:0-14446 GCA_046305855.1 Paracoccaceae bacterium | reverse complement strand
CGGGCAAGGAGAGTTGCCTCGGCCGCCATGCCGCCGCCCTTCTTGTCCTCGACCTCATGCTCGCTGACCGGGCCAAGGCCCAAGGGGCGCCCGGTCCGGTCCAGCCGTGCAAGATAGTCGTCGATCAGATCGCGCTCCGGCCCGGCCCGCAACCGGCCAACGGCGCAGAGGTGCAGCCGCATCAGGCCTTGGCAGCGAGGGTCGAACCCGCCGGAAGCCACATCTTTTCAAGCTGGTAGAAGTCGCGCACTTCGGGGCGGAAGACATGGACGATCACGTCGCCGGCGTCGATCAGCACCCAGTCGGCGGTCTCCTTGCCTTCCATGCGCACCGAGATCCGCATCTCCTGCTTCAGCCGGTCCGCCAGCTTTTCCGAGATCGCGGCCACCTGGCGCGAAGACCGGCCCGAGCAGATGACCATGTAATCGGCCACGTCCGACCGACCGCGCAGGTCGATCTGGACGATCTCCTCGGCCTTGTCGTCATCGACGGATTTCAGGACCAGGTCCAGAATGGCTTTCGAGGTTTGACCCTCGGCAAGCTCTTCGGCGGGCTTGGGGCGCGGACCGGTCGGAAGGCCGGTGGCGGGATCAGAATGCGACAGGACAGGGTCCTCCAGAGGCACGCGCGGACAGGACGCTTTGACGGCAGGCCCCCGCGCCGGGCCTATCAGTCAAGACTAGCACCCGGGCGGCGCAATCTCAACCGAAGGCGGGCGGGTACGCCCTATTCCGCGCCTTTGCAAGACTTGATCGCCGCCAGCACCTCCGCGCCGAGGAGGTCCGCGAGCCTGGCCTTGTCGATCAGCGGTAAGAACGGCCCCTCCGCCGTGACCCGGATCAGCACGGATCCCCGGGCGTCGGCCGCCGGACCGGCCCCCACCGCGCATCCCCCGATCCCGAGGCCCAGCGATCCCCGGGCATCCCCCGTCCGCTTCCAGGCGGCAATGTCATCCTGCAAGGCCCGCATCCGGGGAACGTCCGCCTCGGCAATGGCGAAACGCCGGGCGCTCGCCCCTGGCGGCAGGTCGAGGCCCTGCGCCACCGGTCGATCCGCCAGCCGGAAACTGCCCTCTCGCCGTGCATCGCCACGGACCGCCGTCAGCTCCAGCCGCGCACTGCCCGGGATGACGGACAGGCCGGGCGGCAGAATCACCACCAGCTCGACGACCGCCGGGTCCACGGTCAGCGGGTCGAAAGCTGCAAGGCGCGTGGCAGTTGACGGCACGATGGCCGCACAGGCAGTCAAGGCCAGACTTGCGGTCAGGGCACGAAGGAATGAAAGCATTGCGAATCTCCTTTGACAGATAAAATTTACTGTATTACAATAAATTATCGCTGAGAAAGGTATAAACATGCAAGATACTCGTCGCCTGCAGGGCCTGTCCGGCCTCTTGTACTGGGTTGCCCTTGTCCTGTCCGTCCTCTTGCCGCTTCTGGTCCTGGTCTATGCCGGCAAGGCCGTGACTGATCCGGCATCGCTCTTGTCCCGCGCCCCGCAGGTGGCGCCCGGAACGCCGGTCACGACGCTGCAGGCTGGCCTCGTCGCGGCGATCGGGCTTGTCGCGGTGCTGCCGATGGTCGCGGCCCTGCGCGGGATGGTCCGGCTGTTCGGCCGCTACCGCGAGGCCGAGGTGCTGAGCGCGGAAAACGCCGACACCATCCTGCAGATCGGCCGCGCGCTGGTGCTGGTCGCTTTGTTCACCGTCGTCGTGCCCAGCCTTCAGACCCTGATCCTCAGCTGGAACGCGGCACAGAAGACGTTGGCTATCGGGGTCGACGGCGGCACGCTCGGGTTTCTCATGGCCGCTGGCCTTCTGACGGTGATCGGCTGGGCCATGCGCGAAGCGGCTGCCGTCAAGGCCGAGAACGAAGGGTTCGTCTGATGCAGCCCCCGGCACTGACCATCGTCGTCCGGCTGGACGTGATGCTGGCCCGGCGCAAGATGCGCTCACGCGAGCTGGCCGAGCGGATCGGGATCACCGAACAGAACCTGAGCCTTCTGAAGTCCGGCAAGGTCAAGGGCATCCGATTCGATACGCTTGCCGCGATCTGTGCCGCCCTCGACTGCCAGCCCGGCGACATTCTTGAGGCGGTCGCGGAAGCCTAGATGCCGCGGAATCGATTTTTCGTCGAAAAATCGCAGGCTTCCGTCAGGTCTTCCGACCCAGAACCTCATCCTGATGCTGCCCCAGCCGCGGTGCAGGTCGGTCCAGCGCCAACTCGGCCCCGGAGAAGGTCATCGGGCTGCGCACGCCCGGCAGGCCTTCGGGCGCGATCTGCAGGCCCCGGGCGATGACCTGCGGGTCGGCAAAGACCTCGGCAAGGTTGTTGATCGGCCCGGCCGGAACGCCCTCGGCCTCGCAAGCGGCCAGAAGTTCGGCCTTGGCCCAGGTCTTCGTTGCCGCCGTCAAGATTTCCGTCATCGCGGCCCGGTTGGTGACCCGGTCGGCATTCGTCAGGAACCGTTGGTCCGTGGCCATCGCCTCCAGCCCCAGGACGCCGCACAGCCGCTGGTACTGCCCATCGTTCCCGGTGGCGAGGATCAGCCAGCCGTCCTTGCAGTCGAAGACCGCATAGGGCGCAAGGTTTGGATGCGCATTGCCCATCAGGCCGGGTGCCTTGCCCGAGGCGAGGTAGTTCATCGCCTGGTTCGCCATCACAGAAGTCGCCACATCCAGAAGCGCCATGTCGATCTGCTGGCCCTCGCCCGTCCGGCCCCGCTGCACCAGCGCCGCCAGAATCGCGGTCGCCGCATAGACCCCGGTGAAAACGTCCGTGACCGCCACGCCCACTTTCTGCGGCTGCCCATCCGCTGGGCCGGTCACGCTCATCAGCCCCGACATGCCCTGAATGATAAAGTCATAGCCGGCGCGGTGCGCATAGGGCCCGTCCTGCCCGAACCCGGTGATCGAGCAATAGATCAGCCGGGGGTTCACCTTGCGCAGGCTGTCATAGTCCAGCCCGTATTTCGCCAGCCCGCCGACCTTGAAGTTCTCGATCACCACATCGGCTTCGGCCACCAGACGGCGGACGGTTTCCTGCCCCTCGGGCGTGCGGAAATCGCAGGTGATCCCGCGCTTGCCCCGGTTTGCCGCATGGAAATAGGCAGCGGTCCGCTCGCCCCCGGCTTCGATGAACGGGGGCCCCCAGCGGCGAGTGTCATCGCCTTCGGGGGCCTCGACCTTTATTACGTCCGCGCCCAGGTCGGCCAAGGTCTGCCCGGCCCAAGGGCCGGCCAGAATCCGCGCCAGTTCAATGACGCGGATGCCGTCCAGAGGTGCCGACATTACTTCGCCAGTTCGGCGTCAAGGATCGCCTTCATGTCCTCGTAGGTCATGTTCGAGTGCTTGGTGCCGTTGATGAACAGCGTTGGCGTGCCCTCGACCCCATCGGCCTCGAAGTTGGTCTGGAACTGCTTGATCAGGGCCTCGGCATTGGCGGTGTCGTTCAGGCAAGCGTCCATCGCTGCGTCTTCCAGACCCGCTGCGCGGCCAATGGTCTTCAGGTTCTCGACCACCTGCATCGGGTCTTCGGAGGCGGCCCATTCCTTCTGCTTGGCGAACAGTATGTCGTGGATGCCGAAATACTTCATCTCGCCGCCGCAGCGGGCAATCAGCGCGGCCCAGAGGCCATAACGGTCGAAGTAGACTTCGCGCAGGGTGAAGTAGACCTTGCCGGTGTCGATGTAGTCGGTCTTCAGCTTGTAGAAGACCGTTTCATGGAAAGCCGCGCAATGCGGGCAGGTAAAGCTGGCGTATTCCACCATCTTCACCTTGGCATCGGGCGAGCCCAGCGAGAAATCGCCCGGCCCTGCAGCCGTTTCCTGCGCGAGAGCCGGGGTCATCGCCGCTGTTGCGGCGGCGGCGAGGGCAATCATCGCCCGGCGGTTGAGTTTCAGCATGTCGGAGCGTCCTTTTTCATCACGCAAGTCAAGATCGGGGGCGAGTTAAGATGTTTTGTGCCAGCTGTTCAAGCGCGTTGCGCAAGCCGGGGTCAGCCACATCCCGGGCGGTGTCCTGCGCCCGGGCAACGACGGCAGGGTCGGGCTGCTTTGCGGCCCGCGGGGCGGGCGTGAACTCGGCCTGTCCCTCGGCAAAGCCGGTGGCGGCGGTCTGGGTCAGATGGATATGGCTGATCGCAGCATAGCCGTAGACGGCGTTCACGCGTTCCTTCAGCACCGGCAGCGCCATCTGCACCATCGGGGCCTCGGCCGCTTTGACCAGCAGCGTCAACGTCGCGCCCATGCCGCCCTTGCCATAGCCGATCTTCACCGGCCGGGTCTTGCGTGCCATTTCCTCGCCCGCGACCTCGGCCCAATGCGTCAGAAGCCGCGCCACGGCAAAGCCGCGCGATTCCCCCGCTGTGCGCACGGCATCCTTCATCAGCCCGAAGGCCGGTTCGAAACCGCGCATCCGGTGGTCCGCACTTGGGGAGGGAAGGGGTTTGCGGCTCATCTGCTCCAGTTCCTTGGCGTGCATTCTACCGCAAGCCCCGGCCCCCGCCAGTGGCAAGGCTGAAACAGGAATAAACATTGCGTTAGCGAAGGCTTGTTGAATGTTCGGGAGACAGGGCTGGCCGCCCGCCCCGGCTCGGCTATCTTCGCCGCGATGGAAGACCCCGAATCCCTCTCCGCCCGGCTGCTCGTCTGGTACGATGCCCACGCCCGCGTAATGCCGTGGCGCGTGTCGCCGCAGGACCGTGCTGCTGGCGTGCTCCCTGACCCATACCGCGTCTGGCTGTCCGAGGTCATGCTGCAGCAGACCACAGTTGCCGCCGTGAAGGACTACTTCCACCGTTTCACCGCCCGCTGGCCCACGGTCACCGCCCTTGCGGCTGCGCCGGATGCAGATGTGATGGGCGAATGGGCAGGTCTTGGCTACTATGCTCGCGCCCGGAACCTGTTGAAGTGCGCCCGCGCCGTGGTGGCCGATCACGGAGGCATCTTCCCCACCACGCGTGAGGGCCTTTTGACCCTGCCCGGCATCGGCCCCTACACCGCCTCTGCCATCGCCTCCATCGCCTACGACGAGCCCGCAACCGTGGTCGACGGCAATGTCGAGCGGGTGATCTCCCGCCTCCACCTCGTCGAGACGCCCCTCCCCGCCGCAAAGCCCGAGCTTACCACCCTCGCCGCCCGCCTGACGCCCGCCAAACGCCCCGGCGACTATGCGCAGGCCATCATGGACCTCGGCGCCACGATCTGCACACCACGCTCTCCGGCCTGCGGCATATGCCCGTGGGTACACGCCTGCGCCGCACGGGCCGAAGGCGTGCAGGCCGACCTCCCCCGCAAATCCCCCAAGCCTGAAAAACCCACTCGCCATGGCACGCTCTGGCTTGGCCATCGGGACGGAGCCATCCTTCTCGAACGGCGCCCGGAGAAGGGCCTTCTGGGCGGGATGCTGGGCATTCCGGGAGATGGCTGGGACGGGCAGGGCGGCCCCGTCCCGGCCACGGCCGACTGGCAGGACATCGGCGAGGTCCGCCATACCTTCACACATTTCCACCTGATCCTCCGGGTCCTCACTGCCCGACTTGATGGGCCCCACAGCCGCGGCGACCTGATCCCCCGTCCCGACTTCCGCCCCGCCGACCTGCCCACGGTCATGCGCAAGGCCTGGGATCTGGCCCGCGACGCGCTGGGCAATTGAAGCGGCCGACGTTCCAAAGCATACTTCCACCACCTTAAGTCCCGGAAGATCCATGCCGAACCCGCCGACCAAGACCCTCGGTTTCCTGCAGGCGCTGCCGTTCTGGTTCGCGCTGGGCATGGTGCCCCTGGCCGTGATCGGCGCCACGCAAGGCGGCTGGTATACGGCGTTGGTCCCCGGTTGCTCGATCATCTTCTACTCGATCCTCGATGCGGTGACCGGGCTGGATCAGGACAATGCCGATCCGCAATCCACCGACAGCCTGTTCTGGTATCGCTTGCTGACCCTTGTCTGGTTCCCCATCCAGTTCGTCATCCTGTTCTGGACGATCTGGTACGCCACACGCGCTGATCACCTTGGCCCGCTGGAACTGGGCGTCCTCTTCTTCGGTATCGGCATCCTGACCGGGACCGTCGGCATCAACTACAGCCACGAACTGATGCACCAGAAGTCACGGCTTGAACGCTGGCTAGGCGATCTGCTGCTGGCCTCGGTCCTGTATTCCCACTTCCGGTCCGAGCACCTTCGGGTACATCACCTGCATGTAGGCACCCCCCGCGACCCGGTGACTGCGCGCTACAATGAGGGCTTTCACCGGTACTTCCCCCGCGTCCTGCGCCAGTGCCCGCAGTCGGCCTTCAAGGCCGAAGCCGCCATGCTTGCCCGCAAGGGTCTGCCGTGGTGGCACCTGTCGAATCCGTTCTGGCTGTACGCCGCGCTGCAGACGGGGATGCTGGCGCTTGCTGCAGCTCTTGGCGGCTGGCTGGGGCTTTTGCTCTTCCTCTATCAGGCGCTTGTCGCGATCTGGCAGCTTGAGGCGGTGAACTACGTCGAACATTACGGCCTGACCCGGCGCCATCTGGGGGATGGCAAGTACGAACACGTCCGTCCGCATCATAGCTGGAACGCCGCACACACGGCGTCGAACTGGCTTCTGATCAACCTGCAGCGGCACTCGGACCACCATTACAAGCCTGACCGCCGGTTCCCGCTGTTGCAGACCTATTCTCAGGACGAGGCGCCGCAACTGCCGCTTGGCTATCCGATCATGGTATTCATCGCCATGGTCCCGCCGGTCTGGAAGCGGGTCATGAACCACCGGGTCAAGGCGTGGCGCAAGTTCCATTATCCCGACGTCACCGACTGGCACAGCTACAACAAGGCGCTGAATCCGGTCGCGGGTTGACTAACATACCAAATGGTATGTAATGGCCTCAAAGGGAGGCCGCCATGAAGCTTTACTATTCGCCCAATCTGAACCCCAGGGTCGCCGTGGCCGTGGCCCGTTATCTGGGCTCACTGGTAGAATTCGTTTCCGCTTCCCCAATGGCCCCCGACCAGCAAGAGGCGTTCCGCCCGATCAACCCCAACACCCGCGTCCCTGTGCTCACCACCGATGCCCGCAACTACTGGGAAGCCGACGCCATCGCCTGCAAGCTTTCGGCGCTGGCGGGCTCCGACTTCTGGCGCACGGGCGACAGCCAGCCCGAGATGATCATGTGGATATCCTGGGCCACGCACCACCTGAACCGGGCCGGGGATGTCTTCTATTTCTGGAAGCTGATCGCGCCGCAGTTCATGGACTTCCAGCCCGAACAAACCGTCTTCGACGAAGCGATGCGCGACTGGCGGCAATTCATGGGCGTCCTCGACGGCCAGTTGCAGGGCAGGGACTGGCTGGTGGACGGCCGCCTCTCCTACGCCGATTTCCGCGTCGCGACCTGCTTCCCCTTCGCCAAGGCCGCCGGTCTGCCGCTGGCCGATTTTCCGCAGGTTCAACGGCTTGCCGATCAACTCAATCAGCTGGACGCCTGGCGCGACCCCTTCGTGGGTCTGTCCTGACGGATCGGCAAAGACCAAAATTCTTACTCAAGAATTTTATCCCCCGGCGCAACCGGTCAGCACAGAACTTCGATCAGCCTTGGCCCGCGTTGTGCCATCGCCTCGGCGAAGGCCGCGTTGAACCCGTCCATGTCGGTCACCCGGACGGCCTGCACGCCATGCCCTCGGGCCAGCGCCACCCAGTCCAGCGACGGACCTTCGACGTTGAACATCCGCTGCGCGTTGTGGCCTACCTCGTTCACCCCCATCGCCGCCAACTCATCGCGCAGGATCTGATAGCCGCGGTTGGCGAAGATCACCGTGGTCACGTCCAGCCCCTCACGCGCCATCGTCCACAGCGATTGCAGCGTGTACATGCCGGACCCGTCGCCCTCCAGCACGACGACCTTGCGGTCCGGGCAGGCCACTGCCGCCCCGACCGCGTTCGGCAGGCCAAAGCCGATCGAGCCACCGGTGATCGTCAGCACATCATGGCCCCGGGCACGTTTCAGCCCTGGCGAAAGGTAGGCCGAGGACGAGATGCCCTCATCCACCACAACCGCATTTTCCGGCATCAAAGCCGCCACTGCTTCTCCAACCTTGGTCAAAGTCAGGTCGCCCACCGGCAGCGTGGGAAGGTCGATCGGCATGAAATCGTCGGGGGTCAGCTCCGCCTCGCCAAGCTCCTCGGCCAGCGCCCGCAAGGTCCACTCGATGTCCATCTCGCGGCTGCATAGGTCGATCAGCCGGGTTTCCGGGTCGTCGGGGGTGGATGGCAGACCGGGATAGGCGAAGAACCCGGCGGGCCGTGCCGTGCCGCACAGGACCAGTGACGAGGCCCCGGCCAGAAGCTTCTGGTTGTCCTCGATCCGGTAGGCCATGCGTTCGATCTTCACGGCACCCGCACCGCGCCGGAAGCGGCTGACGAAGTAGGGCTGCATCAGCCGCGCGCCGCAGGCCTTGGTCAGCCGCTTGGCCAGCAGCCCAAGGTCCGACCACAGGGCAGGGCCATCGATCAGCAGGATCGCACCGGGTTGGCGCAAAGCCTGCGCTGCCGCCCGGATCTCGGCCTGCGACGGCTGCCGAAGGGGCAGCGGCGCAGGCGCGACCGAGTGACCGTCCGCCGCCTCCCATGCCGTGTTCGCGGGCAGGATCAGCGTGGCGATCTGCCCGCCTTTGGAACGCGCGGCCTGCACCGCCTCGGCCGCGTCGCTGGCGATTTTGGCAGAGGAACTGCAGACCCGCGTCCAGTGCGATACCGCCTGGGCCACACCCACCGTGTCGCCCTTCAGTGGAGCTTCGAACCGCAAGTGGTAGTCGGCATGGTCGCCCATGATGTTCAGCACGCCCGATTGCGCCTTGCGGGCATTGTGCAGGTTGGCAAAGGCATTCCCGAACCCCGGGGCCAGGTGCAAAAGTGTGGCCGCAACCTCGCCCTTCATCCGGTAATAGCCATCCGCCGCGCCCGAGACGCCGCCCTCGAAGAGGCAAAGGATGCAGCGCATGTCGGGGTGGCGATCGAGTGCGGCCACGAAATGCATCTCCGAGGTGCCGGGGTTGGCAAAGCAGACATTGACTCCGCTTCCCAGCAAGGTCTGCACCAGGGTCTCTGCGCCGTTCATCTGGCTCTCCGTCATGGTCTGGCGGCAGATGGCCAGATTCGACAGCGACGCACAACCCGGAAGCCTTGCCACCGCGGGTTAAGATTTCCCTAACGCCCGCAAGCAAGCCATTGATTCAAATGTGATATCGGAAAATGTCCACCGTGGACACATGAAAAAACCCCGCCGAGACATCTCGGCGGGGTAAAGGTGTCCTCCGGGCGGTCCGGAGGACAGGCGTGTTCCTGAATCTCAGTGGGTGCGGCTTCCGTCGGCCTCCATCTCGGCCCGGATCTGCTGCCGCAGGATATCAATGGGGATCATCTTCCCGTCCCGTTTGAAGTGCCAGTAGGTCCACCCGTTGCAGGACGGGGCACCTTCCAGCGCCGCGCCCACCTGGTGGATCGAACCCTTCACATCGTTCCCGATCAGCGTCCCGTCCGCGCGAACCTTGGCCATGAACCGGTTGCCCAGCGAAAAGAGCTCCTCGCCCGGCCGCAGCATCCCGCGTTCGACGACCTGCCCGAACGGCACACGAGGTTCCGCCCGCTTGGACCCCGATACCTCCAAAGCCGAGGCATCGAAGCGCCGCACCCTCTCGATCCGCTCGGAAGCCGCCTTGCGATAGGCCGCCTCCCGCTCGATCCCGATGAAGTCACGGCCCAGCATCTTGGCCACGGCCCCTGTCGTCCCGGTTCCGAAGAACGGGTCCAGCACCACGTCGCCCGGATTGGTCGTCGCTACGATCACCCGGTGGAGAAGCGCCTCCGGCTTCTGGGTCGGATGGGCCTTGTCGCCATTGTCGTCCTTCAGCCGCTCATGCCCGGTGCAAAGCGGGATCACCCAGTCCGACCGCATCTGGATGCCGTCGTTCATCGCCTTCAGCGCCTCGTAGTTAAACGTATACTTCGCCGCCTCGTCCCGCGACGCCCAGATCAGCGTCTCATGGGCATTGGTCAGGCGCTTGCCCTTGAAATTCGGCATCGGGTTCGACTTCCGCCAGACCACGTCGTTCAAAAGCCAGAAGCCCTGGTTCTGCAGCTCGGCCCCCAGGCGGAAGACGTTGTGGTAGGACCCAATCACCCAGATCGCCCCGTTCGGCTTCAGCAGACGCTTCGCCGCCGCCAGCCATGCCTTGGTGAAGCTGTCATAGGCCGCAAAGCTGGAGAACTGGTCCCAGTGATCGTTTACCGCATCGACCAGCGAATTGTCGGGCCGATGCAGGTCGCCGCGAAGCTGAAGATTGTAGGGAGGGTCGGCGAAGATAAGGTCGACAGACCCCGCGGGCAGCGAGTTCATCACCTCGATGCAATCCCCCGCAAGAATCTGGTTCAGCGGGAGAATACTCTCCGCCGCAGTCATTCTGGTCGCCATGCTTTGCCTCTGCCCCCAGCATCTTGGTGTGCCGATCTTGTTGGGGAATCATGAGTCAGCGGCGAATCGCCGTCAAATTCTTTTTTGAATCAAGAGGTTACAGAAATAGCTTGATACAAGATATTGTGGACGGGCTTGAACGACCGTCTATGCCAAGGGGTTACACCTAGATTTTGCAGCGCCTCCAGATGGGCCTTTGTCGGGTAGCCTGCATTGGCTTCCCAGCCGTAGCCGGGGTGCTGTTGCGCCAAATCCACCATGATCCGGTCGCGCGTTACCTTGGCGACGATGGATGCCGCCGCGATCGAGAGGCATTTCGCATCCCCCTTCACGATGGCGGTTGCCGAACAGGCCAGACCGCGCGGGATCAGGTTGCCGTCGATCAGGGCGTGGTCGGCGCCAAGCCCGGCCACCGCCCGCTCCATCGCCAGATGACTGGCGCGCAGGATGTTCAGCGCGTCGATTTCCTGAACTGTGGCATGGGCGACCGAGACTTCGGCCAACGCCATTATCTCGTCGAACAGGACCTCGCGTCGCGCGGCGGTAAGCAGTTTCGAATCCCGTAAGCCCAGAGGGATGCGGTCGGGGTGCAGCCGCACGGCACAGGCTGTCACCGGACCGGCCAGCGGGCCACGACCAACCTCGTCCACGCCCACGACACGCAGGGCGCCCCGGGCGTAGGCTTCGGTCTCATGCGCAAAGTCTGGGATCAGGGCGACCATGCCCCGGACTACCCCGGAAGCGCGCCCAGAAAAAGGGGGCGGGAGCTGCTCACCCTCCCACCCCCCAGATGGAAGCGGGATCAGGGCAACCCCGCCTCGGTCAAGGTCACCTCAGTGACCCTGATCTTATCGTCCGCTGACGCGGAAGCCCGCGTCGCGCAGGCATTGCGCCGAATAGACCCGGTCGCGTTCGCCGAAGATCGTGGCGCTGTTGGCGCAGCCGCGCGGCAAGCGGTAGTCGAAGCCTTCGGCGCGCAGGCAGCTTTCGGGGTAAAGCGTCACCGACCGTTCGGCCCCGTCGATGGAAATCGCGCAGACCGAAGGCACACGCTTGGACTTCACCGGCTCTGGAACGGGCACCGGGACGGGAACGGGCGCGGGTTTGTCCTTGTCCTTCAACTCATGCGCGATGACACCGACCACCAAGGCGGCAATCAGCGCCTTGGCCAGATCGTCTTTTTTGTCAGCCTTCGCCGGGATCGCCGTGGCCAGAACCAGTGCCAGTGCCGCTGCACCGCCGGTCAGCATCGCCGCAAAACGACGCCCGGTCAGGCTGGTTTCGGAAATGCCGTTGGACGCAATGCGGTGCGACTTGCTTCTGTATTCGACGGACATGGCTGCCTCCTGGCTGGGTCTTGTTGGTCTTGTCCGGTCCGTCACCAGTTGCGATGCGGCCCCGATGACCAACCCTCGCCGCCCGGCCTTGGCGTAAGCAATATCGCCGGGCCGCTAGGCCATAGCGGTCTGGCAAAGCTGACTTGCTATCCGATAGCAACGCGGCAGAGTCTCACGTGATATTGAATATCAACGCGCCCCCGCGCATCTTGGTCGGCAATCGAAGGGCCTCCCTTCCGGAGCAGGAAAAATGAAACGACTGATCACCTCTGCCGCCCTTGCGCTGGTCCTTGCGGGCCCGGCCGCGGCGGAGTGCTATGCCGACTACAAGGCCAAGCGTGACGAACCGCTGCAACTGCATTACGGTGTCGCGCAGGTCTCGGACGCGAGCTGCAGCCCCGGCGCGGCCGAAGGCGAGTTGGCGCCGAGACTGGCGGGCGATGGCTGGACGCTTCTCAACGTTCTGTCCACATTCGGGCCCGAGGGTCTTGAAGAAAGGAAAGCGAGTGCCGGAGATTACTTCCTCCGTTACTGAAAGCCTCAAGGCAGGCAACCGCGTCGTCGCCTTCGGAATCGCCGCCATCGTCCTCATCCTTCTGGGTGCGGCGCTTTTCCTGTTTCTGAACCTGCCGGACGCAAACGCCTTCAACGCGCGGGTCGAACGGATCTTTGTCGAGAACAACGATCTGACCTCGAACACGCAGATCAAGCTGCTGGAGATTCTGGCCCAGTCCGGGACCTCGTTCTCGGAAGTGCTGACCAGCTATCGGTCGGTGATCTTTGTCCTCTTGGTATTTTCCACGGCCCTTCTGATCGCGGCGCTGGTGTTCTTGGTGATGATCATCGCGCTGAACCGACGGATCTCCGCCATCCAGCGGTCGGGCATTCAGGTTGCCAGCCTGATGATCAGCCGCGAGTCGCGGGCGGTCTATATCAACGACCTGGAGTTCGCCCTGACCGAAGCGGCGCTGGAAACCCTGTCGGTCCTTGCCGAGGCGCGGATGGACGACGAGGTCCTGACCGGCGCGCAGATCGAGGCTGTGATCTCGGGGCGCAACGAGGCCGACTGCGACGAGGCCGCGGGTGCAACCCGGGTGAAACGGCTGCGCGACACCCTGGGCAACCAGCTGGTGAGCGAGCTTCTGGTCAAGACCATCGCCCGGCGCGGCTACATGCTGGCGGTCGGCAAGGATACGATCCGAATGATCTGAAACGCAAAAGGCCCGGGTCAGGAGACCCGGGCCTTTTTGTGGTGGTGAGCCGGACAGGATTCGAACCTGTGACCCGCTGATTAAAAGTCAGCTGCTCTACCAACTGAGCTACCGGCCCACGACAAGGCGGCTGATTAGGCAAGCCAGCCCGTAGGGTCAAGGGCTAAAACGTGCGGCACTGGCAAATCTTGAGGCACGCGCGTATATGGCTGGTCATGATGGATACCTTTGCCGAGACCGGCCTGCCGTTCATGAAAATGCATGGTGCGGGCAATGACTTCGTGGTGATCGACTCGCGCGGGCGCGGGGCGGTGATGACGGCTGGGCTCGCGCAGGCACTGGGCGACCGGAACCGTGGCGTGGGCTTTGACCAGTTGGCCGAGATCACCGATTCCGACGACGCGGATTTCGGGCTGGTGTTCTGGAACAGCGACGGGTCCCAGGCCGGGGCCTGCGGCAACGCGACCCGCTGCGTCGCGGACTTCGTGATGCGCGGTCTGGGGGCTGACAAGGTCTCGCTTGTGACCGCGCGCGGGGGTCTTCGGGCCGAGCGGGCGTCGGATGGCCGGGTCTGGGTCAACATGGGTGAACCTCAGCTGGACTGGCAGTCGATCCCGCTTGCGCATGAGGTCGATCACTTGCACCTGCCGCTGCCCGGCGACCCGGTGGCCGTCGGCATGGGTAACCCGCATTGCGTCCATTTCGTCCAGGACGCCGAGGGCGTGGACCTTGCAACTCTTGGCTCCCGGATTGAGCATGACCCGCTCTTCCCGCAGCGGACCAACGTGGAGTTCGCCGAACTGCTCTCGCCCTGCCGGATGCGAATGCGGGTGTGGGAACGCGGTACCGGCATCACGCTGGCCTGCGGTTCGGGGGCCTGCGCGACAGCGGTGGCGGCGCATCTGCGGGGGATGATCGGACCAAGGGTCGCGCTGGAGGTTGATGGCGGCACTCTGGAAGTCGACTGGCGCGACGACGGCGTCTGGCTGACCGGACCGGTTGCGCGGGTCTTCGATGGGGTGCTCTCGCCCGATTACATCGCCGCTCACAGATGAACGCGCCGGTCTTCGCAACCCTTGGCTGCCGTCTGAACGCCTATGAGACGGAAGCGATGAAGGAACTGGCCGCCGCTGCAGGGGTGTCGGGCGCTGTGGTCGTCAACACCTGCGCCGTGACGGCTGAGGCCGTGCGGAAGGCCAAGCAGGAGATCCGGCGGCTGTCGCGCGAGAACCCGGGGGCGGCGATCATTGTGACCGGCTGCGCGGCGCAGACCGAGCCTGAGACTTTCGCGGCCATGCCCGAGGTGACGCGGGTGGTGGGCAACCACGAGAAGATGCAGGCCGAGACCTGGAGGGGCATCGCGGCGCCTGATCTGATCGGCGCGACGGAGCGGGTGCAGGTCGACGACATCATGTCGGTCCGCGAGACGGCGGGGCATCTGATCGACGG
>JBKDYO010000201.1:0-2679 GCA_046305855.1 Paracoccaceae bacterium | reverse complement strand
CAGCGCGCCCTTGATCGGGAAGCGGGCGTTGTCGAAGTTCAGCCAAGGGTACATCTGGCGCACGTCCTCGCGGGACAGAAGTCGCGCGTCAGCGCCGTGCATGATCATCGCGTTGCCGCGCCGGGTGGCCGCGTCGCGCTGCGCATCCGTGTGGATCAGGTTGATGATCCCGCGCTGGCTGACCATGGCGTTGTAGTTGAAGTCCCTCTCCAGCCCCTCCCAGAGCTTCAGCGAGAATTCATAGAACGGCTCGTTCCCGTCGAGCAGGTAGTTGGACCGGATGATCGTTGTGTTCCGGCCGACGTTGCCACCGCCAAGGTAGCCCTTTTCCAGCACCGCGATGCGGGCCTGGCCGAATTCCTTGGCAAGGTAATAGGCCGTGGCCAGCCCGTGGCCGCCGCCACCGATGATGATGTAGTCATATTCGGGTTGGGGGGTCGGGTCGCGCCAGACGGGTTTCCAGCCTTTGTGGCCGGTCAGTGCCTCGGCGATCACGCGAAATCCGGAATAGCGCACGGTGGTCTCTCCTGCTTCCCCCGGTTCTAGGCCGGTCGGGCTGCAAGAGGCCGTCGGTTTTCGCCATCCGCGCCGCCGTTTTCGCCACGACGCGGGATCGTGAGGTCAGGGGGCGACCGAAGCCTCAATCGCCGCGAAGGGCGACCAAGCGGGCGGTAGTTTGGCGACCTCTTCCTGAGCCCAGGCGAAGAGGACGAGGATCGTGGTGGCGGAGAGGAGCATCTGCATGTTCAGGCCTCGGGTACGTTTTGTTCACGTACCGTTCTGACTGATTCTGCTTTCCAACCCGTTAACCATGCGCCCGCGTCAGGCGACCAGCGCCTCGGCCTTCTTCAGATCGACGCTGACCAGTTGGCTGACCCCCTGCTCCTGCATCGTCACGCCGAACAGGCGGTCCATCCGGGCCATGGTCACGGCGTGGTGGGTGATGATCAGGAAGCGCGTGTCGGTGCGGCGGGTCATCTCGTCGAGGAGGTCGCAGAAGCGGGTGACGTTGGCGTCGTCCAGAGGGGCGTCGACTTCGTCGAGGACGCAAATCGGGGCGGGGTTGGCGAGGAATACCCCGAAGATCAGCGCCAGAGCGGTCAGGGTCTGTTCGCCGCCGGAGAGGAGGCTGAGGGTCGCGAGCTTTTTGCCCGGCGGCTGGCAGAGGATTTCGAGGCCGGCCTCCAGCGGGTCGTCGGATTCGACCAGCACAAGGCGGGCCTCACCACCGCCGAAGAGGTGGGTGAAGAGGGTCGAGAAGTTGGCGTTCACCTGCTCGAAGGCAGTCAGGAGACGCTCGCGGCCCTCCTTGTTCAGGCCCGAGATCCCGGCGCGGAGTTTCTTGATCGCCTCTTCCAGGTCCGACTTTTCTCCGGCCAGCGCGTCGTACTCGGCCTCGACAGTCTTCGCGTCTTCCTCGGCGCGCAGGTTCACAGCGCCCAAGGCTTCGCGCTGGCGCTTGAGACGGCCGACGTCCTGGTCCAGCGTCTCGGCGTCGGGCATCTTGTCGGGGTCGGTGCGGAGGCTGGTGAGGAGCTCGTCGGGGGTTCGGTCGTCCTCCTCGGCGATGCGTTCGGCGGCAAGGGCCACGCCTTCGCGGGCTGCGTCGAGGCGGGCTTCGGCGCGGGCGCGGGTTTCGCGGGCCTCACCTGCCAGGCGCTCGGCCTCGCGTTCGGCCATAGCGGCGTCGCGGAGTGCCCCTTCGGCTTCGGCGAGGGCGTCGGCGGCCTTGCGGCGGCGCTCCTCGGCTTCGGCGATAGCGTCCACCAACTCGTCGCGCTTGGCGGCGATTTCCTCGGGGGCCTGCATCGCTTCGGCCAGTTCCTCCTCGGTCTCGGCTTTGCGTTCCGACAGTTCTTCAGTCCGGCGGGAGGCGGTTTCCAGGCGGTGCTTCCAGCCGGAGAGTTCCTTGGTTGCTTCCTGACGGCGGCGGGTCCGTGCCTCGCCCTCGCGGCGGACTTCGTCCTGGGCAGAGCGGCGGGTCATCATGGTGATGCGCGCGGCCTCGACGGTGATCTTTGCGGCTTCAACCGCGCCCCGGGCGGCGTCGAGGTCGCCGAGGTCGGCCACCTGACCTTCGGCTTCCTTGAGGCGGGCACGGGCGGCCATCGCTTCGTCCTCGAACCGGCTGACGGCCAGCTTGGCGGCCTCCAGCTTGCCGCCGGCGATGGAGCGGTCGGCTTCGGCGCGGGCAAGGGCGCGGTTGGCTTCGGCAAGGCGGGCGTCGGCGGCGCGGCGGGCATCGCGGGCGCGTTGGTCGGCGGTGGCGAGTTCGGCCAGCCGGGCGGTCAGCGCGTCATGTGCCTGGCGGGCACCGTCGGCGCGGGCCGCGACCTCTTCGAGGTCGCGCTTCAGCTGGACGAGGCGGTTCAGCTGCTGCAGGCGAAGGGCTGCTGCAGAGGGCGCGTCTTCGGCCCCGGCGCGGAAGCCGTCCCAGCGCCAGAGGTCTCCCTCGATGCTGACCAGTCGCTGGCCGGGGCGGAGGGCGGGTTGCAGCTGGAACCCCGCTTCGCGGTTTACAAGGCCGATCTGGGACAAGCGCCGGGCCAGAACGGCGGGGGCTTTCACATGCGCGGTCAGGGGCTTGGCGCCAGCGGGCAAAGGCTGCGCATCGCCATAGGGTGCAAGGACGGCCCAGCCCGACCGGGCCTCGCCCGCGACTTCGGGCGAGCGCAGGTC
>JBKDYO010000200.1:0-3049 GCA_046305855.1 Paracoccaceae bacterium | reverse complement strand
GTCGGTGGTCAGCACCAGCGCCGAACCATCTGGCCGCAGCACGGCGGTCGGATGGGGCGTGTGGCAATAGTCGAACCCATGCCGCGCCAGATGGGGGCCAAGCGTGGCCCCCGCCGGCGATGTCATGAACAGCACCCATGTTGCCGCCATCACGTCATGCTTGAAGCCCGGAAGCGTGATCTCCTCGGTCCGCAGGCAACCGCCCGGCACCGCCTCCCGCTCCAAGAGCAGCACGCGCTCGCCCTTCAGGGCCAGCATGGCCCCGGCGACCAGCGCGTTGATCCCGCTTCCGATGATGACGTGGTCAGGCCGCATGGATCAGCCCTTGGGAACCAGCGCCAGCGCCCGGATGGGCGACCCCGTGCCCTGCTTGATCTTCAACGGCGCGGCAATCAGGATGGCCCCCTTGGCGGGCACCTTGTCGAGATTGGCCAGCGAAGCCAGACCGAAACAGTTGTTCTTGTGCAAAAGGTTATGCGCCGGGAACGGCGGGGTCATGCCGCCCGCCTGCCCTGCATCGGTGCCGATGCACTGGCTGCCCCATCCCACGATCCCCTTGGCCAGCAGGTATTCGATCACCTCTGCCGTGGGCCCCGGCGTATGCGGCCCGGTCGCATCGGCGTTCAGGAAGGCCGCCTCGTCATGCGCGCGCTTGTCCCAGTCAGACCGCAGCACGACCCATTCGCCGGCATTGATCGGGCCATTCTTCGATTCCCAATCCTGCACATGCTGGATGGTCAGCAGGAAATCCGGGTTTGCCGCACATTCCTTGCTGAAATCCAGCACATTCACCGGCGCTACCAGACGCTGCACATCCAGCGTGTCGGTATAGCCGTCCGGGTAATCCTTGCCGGTGATCCAGTGATGCGGCGCATCGAAATGCGTACCGCTATGCTCGCCCAGTTCCAGCCAGTTCCACGCCCAGAAGGGGCCGTCCTTGTCATATTCGCTGATGCGGTGGATCTTGATCGGCGGGGTGTCCTTGGCGAAATCCGGGGGGAGCTTGAGGATCGGTGTCTCGGGGCCAAGCACGCCTGAGCAGTCCACAACCTCGATCGCGCCCGAGGCGATCATCGCGCCGAATTGCGCCAGAACGTTTGCGGTCATCGCATCCCCTCCACCCATTTCACGGGACGCTAGACTCGATTAAATGCAAATGCAAATATTCCGGCTGAGGCCCGACGCCGCTTTTGCAGGGCCGATGGTCGGCGGCAGACCGAAGGCGTCGCAGACTGGCATTGCGGCGGAGGTCAGGGTGCAGCAAAGTCAGCGGCAACCGGCGACATGAGAACGCCCATGACAGGTCAGGGAGGCGCAATGCGATACCACACCCCAACAAGTTTTGCCGACGCAGCCGCGATTGCGGCGAGTTCGTCCGGCACCCTGCGCTTTCTGGCCGGGGGGACGGATGTCCTGGTGCAGATGCGCGCAGGCGTGGTGCAGCCGGATGATCTGATTGATCTCAAGCACATTCCGGGCGTGGATCAGGTCAGCCAGACGCCGGATGGCGGCTGGAAGATCGGGATTGCCGTGCCGGGCATCGTGCTTGGCGGGCACGCTGGGTTGGTGAAGGACTGGCCGGGCGTGGTCGAGGGGATGAACCTTGTCGGCTCGACCCAGGTGCAGGGCCGGGCGACTTTAGCGGGGAACCTGTGCAACGGCTCACCCGCCGCCGATTCGGTGCCGGGGCTGATTGCTGCCGGGGCCGTGGTGACGGTGACCGGGCCGAACGGGTCTCGGGAGCTGCCGGTGGAGAAGGTTCCGGCGGGGCCGGGCAAGACCAATCTGGCGAAGGGTGAGCTGATCTCGTCAATCACCCTGCCTCCACGGGGCAAGAACGGGGGCGACTGCTACCTGCGCTTCATTCCCCGGACCGAGATGGACATCGCCGTCGTCGGCTGTGCGGTGAGCCTGCGGCTGGATGGCGACAAGGTGGTGGAGGCCCGGGTGGCACTGGGCGCGGTGGCTCCTACGGTGCTTCTGTCCGAGGCTTGCGCCAAGGCGATCATCGGGACGACGCTGGACGATGCGGCTTTGGCCGCTTTGGCAAAGGCGGCAGAGGGTGAGGCGAAGCCGATCTCCGACAAGCGTGGCACCAAGGAATTCCGGATCGACGTTGCGGGCGTGCTGGCCCGCCGGGCGGCCAAGATCGCCTATGACCGGGCGAAAGGATTGAAAGCATGAGCAAGATTCACGTCACCACCACCGTCAACGGCGACCCGGTCGAGTTCCTGGCCGACCCGCGCGAGACGCTGCTGGATGCGTTGCGCAACCAGCTGGACCTGACCGGCACCAAGGAAGGCTGCGGCACCGGCGACTGCGGGGCCTGTTCGGTCGTTGTCGATGGCACTCTGGTCTGCTCCTGCCTGATGCTGGCCGCCGAGGCCAACGGCAAGACCGTCGAGACCATCGAAGGCATGGCGGGTGAGGAGCTGCACCCGTTGCAGCGCAAGTTCATCGAACACGCGGCCCTGCAGTGCGGCTTCTGCACCCCCGGAATTCTGGTAGCTGCGAAGGCGCTGCTGGAGCGGAACCCGGACCCGACGGATACCGAGGTGCGCTACTGGCTGGCAGGAAACCTGTGCCGCTGCACCGGCTATGACAAGATCATCCGCGCCGTTCAGGACGCGGCGGCGGAAATGCGGGGAGCTGCGTGATGGCACGGGATGATGTGAAGACCGGATACAAGCTGATCGGCACCCGCCCAAACCGCCCGGACGGGCTGGACAAGGTGACGGGTCGCGCGCGCTATGGCGCTGACTTCTCCCTGCCGGGGATGCTGCATGCCGCCGTGGTGCGGTCGCCCCACGCCCATGCGCGGATCGTGAAGATCGACGCCTCCAAAGCCCTGGCGCTGGACGGGGTCAAGGCTGTGGTCACGAGGGCCGACCTGCCCACCGGGCTGACAGGCGAGGACCTGAACCTGCAGGACAACACGCTGGCAGGCGAGAAGGCTCTCTACGACGGCCATGCGGTCGCGGCGGTGGCTGCGACTTCGGCGCTTCTGGCGCAGGACGCGGCGCGGCTGATCGAAGTGACTTATGAGGTC
>JBKDYO010000199.1:0-2707 GCA_046305855.1 Paracoccaceae bacterium | reverse complement strand
CGTGCGCGACAGTACCTGAGGAGGGACCCCATGCGCCGCTATTCATCCATCCCCTTTGCCGATGTGAAGATCACCGGCGCCTTCTGGTCCGAACGGTTGGAAACGGTCCTGAAGACCACGATCCCCAGCCAGCACGCCCAGCTGGCGAAGTACAACGTGCTGGAAAGCCTCAAGCTGCCAAAGCCCGTCCCGCCGCTGACCTTCAAGCCCCATGCTGATGGGTTCAGCACCCAGATCTTCTGGGACAGCGACGTCGGCAAATGGATCGAGGCCGCGTCCTATGCCTTGTCTCACCGCCGCGATCCCGAGATTGAGGCGCAGATCGAGGCGATCATCGACGACCTGGAAAAGGCACAGGAACCCGATGGCTACGTCAACTGCTGGTATCTGGAGCGCGAGCCGCAGAACCGCTGGACGAACCTGCGCGACAACCACGAGCTCTACAACCTCGGCCACATCCTGGAAGGCGCGGTCGCCTACCTGCGCGCCACCGGCAAGGACCGGCTGATGCAGGTGATGGAACGCGCCTTCGACCATGTCGCCACCGTCTTCGGGCGCGGCCCCGGCCAGAAGCGCGGCTATTGTGGGCATCCGGAGGTGGAGCTTGCCCTCATCAAGGCCTGGCACGCGACGGGCAAGCGCAAGTATCTGGACCTTGCCACCTACTTCGTCGACGAACGGGGCCAGCAGCCGCATTACTTCGACCAGGAACGCGACGCGCGGGGCGAGCCTGCGGGGAAATACGGCCAGGGCACCTATGAATACAGCCAGTCCCACCTGCCCGTGCGCCAACAGACCAAGGTCGTCGGCCACGCCGTCCGGGCGATGTATCTCTACACCGCGATGGCCGATCTTGCCGCCGAACATGGCGACACGGAACTCCAGCAGGTGTGCGAGACGCTGTGGAAAGACGTCACCTCGACCCGGATGTATGTGACCGGCGGCTTCGGCCCCTCGGCCCGGAACGAGGGCTTCACCCAGGACTATGACCTGCCGAACGACACCGCCTATGCCGAGACCTGTGCGTCGTGCGCGATGATCTTCTGGGCCGCGCGGATGCTGAACCTGGACCTCGACGGGCAATACGGCGACCTTCTGGAACTGGCGCTTTACAACAACGCGCTGGCGGGCCTGTCGCGGGACGGCGACACCTATTTCTACGACAACAAGCTGGACAGCGACGGTAGCCACCGCCGCTGGGACTGGCACCCTTGCCCCTGCTGCACGATGAATGTGGCCCGTCTTGTCGCCTCGGTCGGCGGCTATGCCTATGGCCTTGGCGACAACGAGCTGGCGATCCACCTCTATGGCGGGTCGGAGACCGAGGTGTCGCTGGGCGGCGGCACGGTGCGCATCGCGGAAACGTCGTCCTATCCCTGGTCCGGCGCGGTCCGGGTTGCGGTCACGCCGGATGCCCCGCGCGACTTCACCCTCTCGCTGCGCATCCCCTCGTGGTGTGAGGCCGCCAGTGTCCGCGTCGCCGGTACCGATGTCCCGGTGAAGACCGACCGCGGATACCTGCGCCTCTCCCGCACCTGGAAACCCGGAGACGTGGTTGAGCTTGATCTGCCAATGCCGGGTGAACGACTCTGGCCGCATCCAGAGATCAAGGCTGACGTCGGCCGCGTGGCCCTCCGCCGTGGCCCCCTGGTCTACTGCTTTGAGGCGCAGGACCAGAAGTCCCCCCTCCACCGCCTGCGCCTGCCGCGTGCCAGCACGATATCGGACGAGTTCCGCACTGATCTCCTCGGCGGGATCAGTGTCCTCAAGGTCGAAGGTTTGGCGCTGACCGACCAGGACCCGGCACTTTACCGCACGCACCCGCCCACTGAGGGCCCCTCACCCCTGATGGCGGTTCCCTATTACATCTGGTGCAACCGGGGCCCGAACCCGATGCAGGTCTGGATCCGGGAGTAGTCGATGCCTGATACGGATGCCCAACTGCGCCTGACATCCCTTCGCAAAAGCTTTGGCGGGTTCGAGGCGCTCAAGGGTGTGGATCTGACCGTCCGGAAGGGCGAGTTCTGCGCCCTTCTCGGCCCCTCGGGCTGCGGCAAGTCCACGCTCCTGCGCCTGATCGCGGGTCTGGAAGAGCCGACTTCCGGCCGGATCGAGATTGCCGGTCGCGATGTCACGATGGAGGAGCCCTCGGCCCGCCAGATCGCCATGGTCTTCCAGTCCTACGCGCTTTACCCGCACATGTCGGTGGCCGAAAACATCGCCTTCTCGCTCGAGGCCGCCGGGGTTGCCAAGGCCACCCGCCTGGCCCGCGCAGCCGAGGTGGCGAAGCAGCTGCAACTCGATAGCCTGATGGCCCGCCGCCCCGCCGAGCTTTCCGGCGGCCAGCGCCAGCGCGTCGCCATCGGGCGGGCGCTGGTGCGCAACCCGCAGGTCTTTCTATTCGACGAGCCCTTGTCCAACCTCGACGCCCTCCTCCGCGTCCAGATGCGGATCGAGCTGTCGAACCTCCACCGGGACCTGGGCGCTACGATGATCTACGTCACCCACGACCAGGTCGAGGCGATGACCATGGCCGACAAGATTGTCGTGATGAACGCAGGCGAGGTGCAGCAGATCGGCGGACCGATGGACCTGTACGAAAACCCCGCCAACCGCTTTGTGGCCGGGTTTATCGGCAATCCGGCGATCAACTTTCTACCCGGTGCGGCGCTTGGCCTGTCATCGCCCGAAGTCGGCCTGCGACCGG
>JBKDYO010000198.1:0-22795 GCA_046305855.1 Paracoccaceae bacterium | reverse complement strand
GGCGGTTGCGGGGGGTGCAACGCGGGGGTTGAATGCTCTCGGGTCGCGGTTTAGCCCAAACGGCGGATGAGCGAAAGGTTTCAGGTGGCGGACCGGGTCTATCAGGCGGGCGAGCTGGTCGGGGTGCTGACGACCGAGCCTTTGGGCCGCGTGCTGGACTATCGCGCGCCGGAGGGGGGCTGCGGGGACGGGGATTTCGTCGAGGTGCCGCTGGGGCCGCGGCGGGTGTTGGGCGTGGTCTGGGGGCCGGGGGCCGGCGGGTGGGACCCGGCGAAGGTGCGTCCGGTGGGCCGGGTGCTGGATGCGCGGCCGATGCGGGGGGAGTTGCGGGCGTTTTTGGCGAAGGCCGCCGATTATACTTTGACGCCTTTGCCGGCGATGCTGCGGTTGGCCACGCGGACTCCGGGCTTGGGCGAGCCCGCGTCGGTGCGGCGGGTGTATCGGCTGGCCGGGGCGGTGCCGAACCAGCTGACCGACGCGCGGCATCGGGTGGTGGAGGCTTTGCGGGAGTTCGGGGGGGCTCCGGTGACGCTGGGAGAGCTGGCGGAGGCGGCTTCGTGCGGGGCCTCGGTGGTGAAGGGGCTGGTGAAGCTGGGGGTGGTGGCCGAGGAGGATGCTCCAAGGGATACGCCGTACCCTCGGTTGCAGGCGGCGAAGGGGATGCGGCTGGAGGGGGAGCAGGTTGCGGCGGGGGATGCCTTGGTCGCCGCTGTCGCTTTGGGGGGGTATTCGGCGACGCTGTTGAAGGGGGTGACAGGGTCGGGGAAGACCGAGGTTTATCTGGAGGCGGTGGCGGAGTGTCTTCGGGCCGGGCGGCAGGCGCTGGTGCTGTTGCCGGAGATTGCGCTGACGGCGGAGTTCCTGACGCGGGTCGAGGCGCGGTTCGGGGCGAAGCCGGCGGAGTGGCACTCGGGCGTCACGATGACCGAACGGCGGCGGCTGTGGAAGATGGCGGCGGAGGGCGAGGCGGGGCTGGTCGTGGGGGCGCGGTCCGCGCTGTTCCTGCCGTTCCAGGACCTGGGGCTGATCGTCGTCGATGAGGAGCACGACACCTCCTACAAGCAGGAGGACGGGGTTCTCTACAACGCCCGCGACATGGCGGTCCTGCGGGCGGCGGTCTGCGGCTGCGCGGTGGTGCTGGCCTCGGCGACGCCAAGCCTGGAGACCTGGGCGAACGTCGAGGCGGGGAAGTATCAGCGGCTGGATCTGGGGTCCCGGTTCGGGGCGGCAGAGATGCCGGAGATGCGGGCGATCGACATGCGGGCCGAGAAGCTGCCGGGGGATCGGTGGATTTCGGAGACTTTGGCCGGGAAGGTCAGGTCGGTGGTCGCGCGGGGGGAACAGGCGCTGTTGTTCCTGAACCGCCGGGGGTTCGCGCCGGTGACGCTCTGCCGGGCCTGCGGGCATCAGGTGGGCTGCGATCACTGCGATGCGCGGATGGTGGAGCATCGGTTCCAGAAGCGCCTCGTGTGCCATCAGTGCGGGGCGACGAAGCCGGTGCCTTTGGCGTGCCCGTCCTGTGGGGTGGAGGGCCGGATGGCCGCCGTGGGGCCGGGGGTGGAGCGGCTGGCGGAGGAGGTCGCGGCGCGGTTCCCGGAGGCCCGGGTGGCGGTGCTGTCGTCGGACCTGTTCGGGTCGGCCCGCGCCTTGAAGGAGAAGATCGCCGAGATCTCCGGGGGCGGGGCGGACATCATCATCGGCACGCAGATCGTGGCGAAGGGGCACAACTTTCCCCTCCTGACGCTGGTGGGGGTGATTGACGCGGACCTTGGGCTGCAGGGGTCGGACCTGCGGGCGGCGGAGCGGACGTTCCAGCTGATGCGGCAGGTCGCGGGTCGGGCGGGGCGGACGGCGGAGCGGAAGGGGGAGGCCTGGCTGCAGACGCACCAGCCCGAGCATCCGGTGATCCGCGCGATCCTGGGCGGGGATGAGGAGGCGTTCTGGAAGGCCGAAGCGGCGGAGCGTCGTGCATCAGGTGTGCCGCCTTATGGGCGGATGGCGGGGATCATCCTGTCGTCACCCGACGTAGCTGCGGTGTTTGACTTTGGGGGTGAGCTGGCGCGGCGCTGTGACCCGTTGAAGCGGATCGGGGCGGAGGTCTGGGGGCCTGCGCCTGCTCCCATCGCGCGGGTCCGGGGGCGGCACCGGGTGCGGCTTCTGGTGAAGGCAGAGAAGGGGGCTCCGTTGCAGGCGGCGATTGCCGAGTGGCTGGCGCAGTTCAAGCTGCCGAGGGATTTGCGGCTGGCGGTGGATATCGATCCGCAGAGTTTCTTGTGAGGGGGTGGGAGGTCGGGGCTGGGCTGGATCAGAGGACTGTTTTGCGGACGATGCGGACGTTCCCCCAAAGCCCTTGCGTCATCTCCGGGCCTGTGGATTGCTTCGTCAATCAAACTGGAGAAACGAAATGTCTTTTGAACTTTGGCTGACCTTTGTGGCAGCATCTGCGGTCTTGCTGGCCATTCCCGGCCCTACGATCCTGTTGGTCATTTCCTATGCGCTCGGGCACGGCAGAAAAGCGGCACGCGCAACAGTTGCAGGCGTTGCGCTTGGTGATTTCACCGCCATGACGGCTTCCATGCTCGGCCTCGGGGTGCTGCTTGCGACTTCGGCCACTTTGTTCACTGCGTTGAAATGGATCGGTGCAGCGTACTTGATCTACCTTGGCGTAAAGCTCTGGCGCGCACCCGTGTCGATCAGCGAAGCCAGTGCAGATACAGAAAACCTTCCGAAAGAACGGCCGCTGCGGATTTTTCTGCACACCTATATCGTTACGGCGCTCAACCCGAAAAGCATCATCTTCTTCGTCGCTTTCCTCCCCCAGTTCATGAATCCGGCGCAGCCCTTGCTGCCCCAGATGTTCATTTTCGAGACAACGTTCTTGGTTTTGGCGACCCTGAATGCAGCTTTCTATGCGTTGCTGGCGTCGATGGCGCGAAAGTCGATCCGCAAGCCAAGCGTGCAGCGAGCAGTCAACCGTGTTGGTGGGTCCTTAATGATCTGCGCTGGTGCTCTGGCGGCGGGTTGGAAGCGGTCCGCAGTCTAACACTGAAAGATTTTGGAGACCTTCTCGTATCCCACATCTGTTAGCTCTGGGCTCAAAGCCAATCCTGAGCCCGCGTCGCGATAGGGCAACGCCTGACCGCCGGGTGGGCGAGCATCGGCATTTCTAGGCGATTTATGGCTCAACCCCTCCCACCGAGGTTCTGCAGGCTGACGGTGCAGAAGCGCCTGCCCGAGGGGGCGGTCGGGCGCTGCCCGGCGGGCTTACGCCCTTGATTCCGGGCAAGGGAAGGAGAAGAGGATGGGGTGGTCAGGCCCGCAAGAGCCGCACCGGAGCTTTCGGCGCGCGTTTCAGGATGCCCTTCGCCTCAAGGTCCAGCTGGACGCATTTGACCCACCAGCCTGCGGTCTCGCCGCCGGGGAAAAGGCTCTCGGAGAGGTGGGGTTTCACTTGTTCGATGAGGTCGGCGACCAGCATGCCGGGGGGCTCGGTGGGAAGGACCTTTTCCATCGCGGCGCGCATCTCGGCGTATTTGGTGGCGTCGGCGCGGTAGGTCTTGCCGGGTTGGCCGACGTTCAGGACTTCGATGGTCTTGGACATGGGTTCTCTCCCTTCTGACGGGGTGATGATGCCGCAGGGTTTGTGCCCGGCACAAGCTTTCGCTTTTCGTCGTCCGGGTGCAGGTGTATCGCGGGGCAATGTCCCGCGCTTTGGTTCCATTGTCTGAGGCTGACCGCCTTCCTGCCTGGCGGCGGCCGGAGGCGCTCCTTTACCTCATGGCCGCAGCGATGCCGCTGAGTTTTGCGACCTGGTCGGCGCTGCTGAACAACTTCGTCATCGAAGTGGCGTCCTTCACGGGGAAAGAGATCGGCTGGCTGCACACGGTGCGGGAGATCCCGGGGTTTCTGGCGATTGGTGTCATACTGATCCTGCTGGTGGTGCGCGAGCAGGTGCTGGCGCTGGTGGCGCTGGCCTTGCTCGGTGCGGCGACGGCGGTGACGGGGTGGTTCACCAGTTTCAGCGGCCTTCTGGTGATGACGCTTCTGTCCTCCATCGGGTTTCACTACTTCGAGACGGTGAACCAGTCGCTGCAGCTGCAGTGGATCGACAAGGCGCGTGCGCCCATCGTGCTGGGGCGGATCGTGGCGGTGGGTGCGGGGGCCAGCCTTGCGGCCTATGGGGCCATCGTGGCGCTGTGGGACACGCTTGGGCTGGACTACAACACGGTCTATCTCGCCTCGGGCGGGATGACCCTGCTGATCGTGCTCTTTGCGGCCTTTGCCTATCCGCAGTTCGAGAACCCGCATCCGCAGCACAAGCACATGGTCCTGCGGCGGCGGTACTGGCTGTACTATGCGCTGCAGTTCATGGCGGGCGCGCGGCGGCAGATTTTCGTCGTTTTTGCCGGGTTCATGATGGTCGAGCGCTTCGGGATGAAGGTCTCGGAGATGACCATGCTGTTGTTGGTCAACTACCTGATCAACATGGCGGTGGCGCCAAGCATGGGCCGGGCCTTGAGCCGGTTTGGCGAGCGGAACGTGATGGGGTTCGAGTATATCGGCCTCACGCTGGTGTTCCTGGCCTATGGCGGCCTGTACTGGTTCGGCTGGGGGATCGTGATTGCGGGGGGGCTTTATATCCTCGACCAGCTGTTCTTCGCGCTGTCCTTCAGCCTGAAGACCTATTTCCAGAAGATTGCCGATCCGCGCGACATCGCGCCCACGGCGGCGGTGGCCTTCACCATCAACCACATTGCGGCGGTGTTTCTGCCGGCGTCCCTTGGCTATCTCTGGGCGAAGTCGCCGGACTATGTGTTTGTGCTGGGGGCAGGCATGGCGCTGGTGGCCTTCGGGCTGATCTGTCTGATCCCGCGGCATCCCGAGCCGGGGCATGAGACGGTATTCTCACGCAGGCTGCCGCAACCGGCGGAGTAAAGCCGGGGTGATGGGGCTGTAACTTGCGTTGGGAATTCGGCGCGGGGGCCTATATATCGCCTCGGACATAGGAGGTCGCAGATGTTCTTCACGCGCAAGTCGATGGAAATGGTCACGCCGGACAGGGCCTTGCCGGGCCGGGCCGAACCCTTGCCGACGGCAGAGACACATTTCCTGTCGGGCATTCCGTTGAAGTCGGACGTGCCCGAAGGCATGGCCGAGGCGATGTTCGGGATGGGCTGTTTCTGGGGCGTGGAGCGGAAGTTCTGGCAGACCCCGGGTGTATGGCTCACGATGGTCGGCTATGCGGGCGGGTTCACGCCGAACCCGACCTATAAGGAGACGTGCACTCAGCTGACCGGCCATAACGAGGTGGTTCGGGTGATCTATGATCCGAAGGTGGTCAGCTATGAGGGGCTTCTGAAGCTGTTCTGGGAGGGCCATGACCCGACGCAGGGCATGCGGCAGGGGAATGACGTGGGGTCGACCTACCGGTCGGGGATCTACACCTACGGCCCTGAGCAGGCAGAGGCCGCGAAGGCGTCGAAGGCGGTTTATGCCGACGCGCTGAAGGCGGCCGGGATGGGGCCGATCACGACTGAAATCATCCCGGTGCCGACGTTCTACTTTGCCGAGGATTACCATCAGCAGTACCTGGCGAAGAACCCCGGCGGCTACTGCGGCGTTGGTGGCACGGGAGTGACCTGCCAAATCGGGACCGGCGTCCGCGCCTGAGCGGCTTGACCCGGGAAGGGCCGGAGACTATCCGGCCCTTCTACCCCGGAGATTGCCCATGCCCACCTATTCCGCCCTGACGACGCTGCCCGGCGAAGACGCCGCCCAGTCGCTTGCCGCCGCGATGGAGCGGATGGACCCCGAACCAACCGGCGTGGGCGTCTTCGAAATCGAGGATGGCTCGGGTCTGTGGGAAGTGGGCGGCTATTTCCTTGAAGCGCCGGATCAGGTGATGCTGGAGGTGCTGGCGACGGCCTTTGGGGCGAAACCCTTCGCGCTGTCGGAACTGCCCGAGGTCGATTGGGTCGCACATGTGCGGCGCGAGTTGTCGCCGGTCGACGCTGGGCGGTTCTTTGTCTTTGGCAGCCATGACGCCGAGAAGGTGCCCGCCGGACGCGTGCCCCTGCAGATCGAGGCGACGGTGGCCTTCGGCACCGGCCACCATGGCACAACGCTGGGCTGCCTGAAGGCTTTCGACCGGCTGCTGACCGCGGGCTGGCGGCCGCAGAAGGTCGCCGACATCGGCTGCGGCACGGCGGTCCTTGCCATGGCCGCAGCGGCGACGCTGCCGGACGCGCAGGTCATCGCCAGCGACATCGACCGGGTCGCGGTGGACGTGGCCGAGGCCAATGTCGCGATCAACGGGCTGGAGGGGCGGGTCGAATGCCTGGAGGCCGCCGGCCTTGATCATGAACGAATTAAGGCAGCCGCACCCTTCGATCTGATCTTCGCCAACATCCTGAAGGGCCCTCTGATCGAGCTTGCGCCCGCGATCGCGACTCACCTTGCAACTGGGGGTAGAGCCATCCTGTCCGGTTTACTCGCTGTGCAGGCAGATTCGGTGACCGAGGCGTATGTGGCGGCTGGGCTGACCTTGGACAATCGCGAGGATATCGGCGAATGGTCTACGCTGGTTCTACAACGATCCTGAAAACGTGCACAATACTGGGGCGAACCGGGATCAGGGTGAATGCCAGATTAACGCGCCGCATTTTCGCCATATCTGTGCGGCAAATATTTCTCATCAGGGCTGCCACCTGGAGCGAGTAAAATGTGGGTTGATCCAAACCTCAATGACTTCTACAGCCGCGTTTCGCGGATCGAAAAATCGCATGCCAAGGGCTACGGCTTCGAGGCGGCGGGCACCGTGGGGCGCAAGTCCTCGGGACGCGGCAGAAGCCGTATCCTCAAGCTTGCCAAGCCAGCCGTGCTGGTCCTGGCCATGGGTATCGGCGTGAAGGGCGTGATCCACTATTTCGTGGGTGCCCAGACCTATGAGAACCGCGTCAGCGCGTTGGCGGCTGGCAGTGGGTTCGATCCGGTCGGCGCGTGGCTGATGTACACCGATCCGGCGACCCTCTGGGTGTCGGGACAGTTGCAATCGCTGCTTCCGCGCTGATCTGAAATCCCTTGAACGGATCTGAGAGCCCCCGGGCTGATCTGAAGGCATACTGCGTAAGATATTGAGTCACGAAGGGCCGCATCGGTTGATGCGGCCCGTTTTCGTGTCTTCGGTCAAAAGCCGGTCCCGGGGACCGGCAACCGCTTAGCGGCCAAGAAGCTCGATGTCGCCACGGCACAGTCCGATATCGTCAAGCTCGCGATCCGAGAGCTTGCTCAGCGACTTGCGGGTGACGCGAGCGTCATTCCACGCCCGGAACGTCAGGACGACGTTCGACAGGCTGTTGATGGCACGGTAGGTGGTGATGGCGCCGAAGGGCGCCGGGCGGGTCGTCTCGACAGCGGCCATGGCTTTCATCCTTGTTTTCATTCTGCTCAAACCGGAGGCTTATTCCTCCATGCCTTGCCAGATAGTCGTGCTGCATGTGCAAAGCAAGCAACGCAAAAGCAAAGCCGCCATGCAGGCGCTGCATGACGTGTGGCAAAATTTTGTCATCTTTTTCAGCGCGTTCCCAGCTTGGCAGCGGCGCGCGACGGATTTCTGCGACAGAACGTCGTTTTCTGCAAGTGCGAAACAACACAGCTGCTCGGTGGGAGGGTGTTGAAAGCCATTGGCGGATGTTCCCTTTTCGTGCTAATTCCGTAAGCAAGAACAAAATAGTGGGGCAGGATGCGCGTTATCGGCATCGATCCGGGCTTGCGAAACCTTGGCTGGGGGGTGATCGACGTGGCGGGTTCGCGCCTGACCCATGTCGCCAACGGCATTTGCCATTCGGATGGCGCCGATGGTGATCTGGCCGTGCGGCTACTGTCCTTGCATGCGCAACTGACCGAAGTCCTGCAGTTGTGGCAGCCCGACGCAGCGGCGGTCGAGCATACCTTTGTCAACAAGGACGCCGTGGCGACGCTGAAGCTGGGCCAGGCCCGGGGCATCGCACTACTGGTTCCGGCGCAGTTCGGGCTGGCAGTCGGGGAATATGCGCCGAATGCGGTGAAGAAGACGGTGGTCGGCGTGGGCCATGCGGCGAAGGTGCAGGTCGACCACATGGTGAAGCTGCACCTGCCGGGTGTAAAGATCGCTGGCGCCGATGCGGCAGATGCGCTGGCCGTGGCGATCTGCCATGCGCATCATCTGCAATCCTCGGGTCGGCTGGCCGCAGCGCTGAGGGCCGCGGAATGATCGGACGCATCTCGGGGCGGCTGGACTGGCGGGGCCCTGACCACGTGCTGATCGACGTGCGCGGGGTCGGCTATATCGTCTACGTCAGCGAGCGGACGCTGGCCGGGCTGCCCTCGGTCGGCGAGGCGGTGTCACTGTACACCGACCTTCTGGTGCGCGAGGATCTTTTGCAGCTGTTCGGTTTCCCGACCATGCTGGAGAAGGAGTGGCACAAGCTTCTGATGACCGTGCAGGGGGTTGGGGCCAAGGCCAGTATGGCGATCCTGGGGACCCTGGGGGCCGAGGGCGTAGGCCGGGCGATCACGCTGGGCGACGCACGGTCGGTGCAGGCGGCACCGGGCGTGGGGCCGAAGCTCGCGCAGCGGGTGATATTGGAGCTGAAGGCGAAGGCTCCCGGTGTGATGGCGGCGGGAGTGGGGTTGTCGTCCAAGGCGGCGGCCGAGGATGTCGTTATCGAAGAGGCCGCGCCAGCCAGGAAGCCGGCCAAGGTGGACGAGGGGGCCGCCAGGCGGGCGGGGGCGACGGCGGATGCGCTCTCGGCGCTAATGAATCTGGGCTATGGACAGGGTGACGCGGCACAGGCAGTGGCGACGGTAGCGGGCGACCAGCCCGAGGCGGATACCGCGGCGCTGATCCGGGCGGCGCTGAAAGTGCTGGCTCCGAAATGATTGAGCCGAACCCCGATCTGCGGCCCGAACGGCTCCCCGAGGACACCGACAAGGCGCTGCGCCCGCAGATGCTGGCCGAGTTCATCGGGCAGGCGGAGGCGCGGGCGAACCTTGCGGTGTTCATTGAGTCCGCCCGGATGCGGGGCGAGGCGATGGATCACACGCTGTTCCACGGGCCCCCCGGTCTGGGCAAGACCACGCTGGCGCAGATCATGGCGCGGGAGCTGGGGGTGGGGTTCCGGATGACCTCCGGTCCCGTGCTGGCCAAGCCGGGGGATCTGGCGGCGATCCTGACCAACCTTGAGCCGCGGGATGTGCTGTTCATCGACGAAATTCATCGGTTGTCTCCGGTGGTCGAGGAGGTGCTGTACCCGGCGCTGGAGGATTTCGCGCTGGACCTGGTGATCGGCGAGGGGCCTGCGGCGCGGACGGTGCGGATTGACCTGCAGCCCTTCACGCTGGTGGGGGCCACGACGCGGCTGGGGCTGTTGACGACTCCGTTGCGCGACCGGTTCGGGATTCCGACGCGGCTGGAGTTCTATTCCGAGGCCGAGTTGTTCGAGATCGTCACGCGCGGGGCGCGGCTGATGGGGGTGCAGGCGGAAGCCGAGGGCTGCCGCGAGATCGCGCGGCGGGCGCGGGGGACGCCGCGGATCGCGGGGCGCCTGTTGCGCCGGGTGGTGGACTTCGCGCTGGTGGAAGAAGGCGGGCGGATCAGCCGGGCGCTCGCGGACCGGGCGCTGACGCGGCTGGGTGTGGACAAGCTGGGGCTGGATGGCGCGGACCGGCGGTATCTGACCTTGCTGGCCGAGAATTACGGCGGCGGGCCGGTCGGGGTGGAGACGATCGCGGCGGCGCTGTCGGAACCCCGGGATGCGATCGAAGAGGTGATCGAGCCCTACCTTCTGCAGCAGGGCCTGATCCTGCGCACACCGCGCGGGCGGATGCTGGGCCAGAAAGCTTGGCGGCATCTGGGGCTGGAGGCCCCCAAGGCGCCGGGTCAGACGGACCTCTTCGGCGGGAAGTGAACGGAGCGCTGGCGCGCAAGTCTTTTGTCTCGTCGTCGGCCTTCGCCTCCTCCTCGGCGGATGGGGGTTTCACCCCCAATCCCACCAGAGTATTTGTCCAAAGGGCAAGTGGTGGAGGCGCGCATGGGACCGGGCGAGATCGAGGCGTTGTTCACGCGGGGGGATCGGACATACCTCTTTGCCCGCTGGGAGCGGCCGATCGTGCCGGTGGTGTTCGGCGTCGATGATGCCAGCCTTGGGGTGTTCAAGGGGGCGTTCGAGGCGGTGGTCACGCTGGCGGGGCATCGGATGGCCGAGACGGACCCGGAGCTGGGGGCGAACCTGATGGTTTTTGCCTTCCGGGACTGGGACGAGCTTCTGGAGGTGCGGGACCTTGGGCGGCTGGTGCCGGAGCTGGAGGGGCTGGTCGCAAGGCTGGCGGCGGCGGGGGCGAACCAGTACCGGATATTTCGGTTCGAGGCCTCGGGTGCGATCAAGGCGGCTTTTGTCTTCCTGAAGATGGATGAAAGCCTGGCCTCGATGGAAGCGGAGACGCTGGCGCTGGCCCAAGCGGTGCAGACCGTCGTGCTGTGGTCGGACCGGGCTTTTGACGGGACCTCGCCCCTGGCACGGGTCGGAAGCCGCGTGATCCTGCGGCCGGAGATCGGGACGGTGATCCGGGCGGGGTATGATCCGGTGCTGCCGGTGATGGCACGCGATCCAAGCCATGCGCTGCGGCTGGCGGCGCGGGTGTCCACGGTGGACAATTAGAGTAAGCCAAGCGATTTCAGCGGGTTGGTTGCGGGCGTTCAGGATCTGTTAAGACCCTGCAGTGAGGCCATGATTTTGCGATGAATTCACGCGAAGCGGTGCTTCGGGCGTGGTAGGCTTTGCCCATTCCGTCGGCTGAACCCCTTTTCGAGCACCAGAGGCCCCCCGTTTTCCGGAGCCCCCATGACATTGCGTTCCCCCCGTGAGCGGGTGATCCAGACCTTGGCTTACGAAGTCGGGGGGCTCTGCCTCTCGGTTCCGCTGATTGCACTCTTCGGCGGCGGGACGACGGGCGAGGCCTTCAAGCTGATGCTGGCGCTGTCGGTGGCCGTGATGATCTGGTCGCCGATCCACAACACCGTTTTCGACTGGCTGGATTTCCGGCTGAGCGGGCGGCTGGCCAGTGACCGGCCGCAGCGCTTGCGGCTGGTTCATGCGGCCAGCCATGAGGCCACGACGGTGCTGGTCACCCTGCCGATCCTGATGGTGCTGGGCGGGCTGTCGTTCTGGGCCGCCCTTCTGGCCGATCTGGGACTGACGCTGCTGTATGCCGCCTATGCCTATGTTTTCCACCTTGTCTATGACCGGCTGCGCCCGGTCCGGCCGCCCCCGATCCGGAGCCATGCCCATGACTGATCTGATCCCTGCCGCGCCGAAGCAGGAGCCCTTCGGCGTGCATCTGATGATCGACGGCTATTGCGCCGGCGGCCCCTTGATGACCGATGCCGGGGCCTTGCGGGGGTTGCTCGAGACGTTGCCCGCCGAGATGGGGATGCATGCGATCTGTGCCCCCGTCGTCGTTTCCGTCGGGCCGAACTGCCACAAGGACCCCGGTGGGTTGTCGGGCTTTGTGATGATCGCCGAAAGCCACATCAGCTTTCACACCTTTCCCGCCCGGGGCTTTCTGACGATCGACCTTTACACTTGCCAGACCGGGCTGAACCAACGCGCGACCGTTGACCGGCTGCTGCAGGCGTTTCAGCTTGTCGATGCCGACGTCCATGTCCAGGAGCGCGGGCTGCGCTATCCGGCCGAGAACCTGATGCCCGAGCCTTTGTGAGGCGCGGGTCTCCGTGCTATCCCAGCCGAAGGGGCGAGGCAGGAGACAGAGGTTTGGCGCATCAGTTCACTACCCGTGTCTATTATGAGGACACCGATCTGGCGGGCATTGTCTACTACGCCAACTACCTGAAGTTCATCGAGCGCGCGCGTACGGAATGGGTCGGCTCGCTTGGGATCGACCAGATGGCGCTGAAAGCGCGGGACGGGATCGTCTTTGCGGTGCGCCGGGTCGAAGCGGATTTTCTGCGGCCAGCGAAGTTCGGCGATGATCTTGTGGTGGAGACGACGGTGCAAAGCCTTGGCGGGGCGCGGATCGTGCTGGATCAGGTCGTTCTGCGCGGCGGCGAGCGGCTGTTCGCGGCCGTGGTGACGCTGGTCTGCCTGACCGAGGACGGTCACGCGGCACGGCTGCCGCCGGATGTGCGGGCGCGGCTGTCCGGGCCGCTGCACTAAGGCCTTCAATTAGGAAACGGCACCTCTGGCGGGACTCTTTTAGGCAGAAGGACGGGCGCAGGAGCGGGGGAGGTTTGCTGGGACGCAGGCTTGTTGTAGGCTTTCCGCCTGAGCCCGGGACCATTGACCCGGCGGGCGCGGCGGGGGCGGGCTATGCGGCTGGCGGATTGCCATAACTTCTCGGACTTCCGGACTTTGGCGCGCCGCAGGGTGCCGCGGGCCATCTTCGACTACATCGACGGCGGTGCCGATGACGAAGTGTCGAAGCGGCGCAATGCGGCGGCAATCGAGGCCTGCGATCTGGTTCCGAACGTTCTGCGCGGGGTGGGTGAGGTCGATCTGTCCGTGACGGTGCTGGGCCAGCGGATGGAGTTGCCGGTCTATCTGTCGCCCACGGCCCTGCAGCGCGTGTTTCATCCCGACGGGGAGCTTGCCGCAGGTGCGGTGGCGGCAGAGTTCGGGACGATGTTTGGCGTCTCCTCCATCGGGACGGTCAGTCTGCAGGCGGTGCGGGCGCTGGGGCACAGTCCGCAGTGCTATCAGTTCTACTTCCATCGAGACCGGGGTCTGAACCGGGCGATGATGCAGGCGGCGCGTGAGGCGGGGGTCGAGGTGATGATGCTGACGGTGGACAGCATCACCGGCGGCAACCGAGAGCGGGACAAGCGCAGCGGCTTTGGCATTCCGTTCCGGCCAAAGGCCGGGGCCATGCTGAACTTTGCGCTGCGACCGGCCTGGGCGCTGGGCTATCTGCGCAATCCGCGGATCGCCCTGCCGCAGCTTGATGCCCATATCAACCTTGGCGGATCGGTCATGACGATCGGCCGCTATTTCACTGAAATGCTGGACCCGGAGATGAACTGGGATGATGTGGCGGCGATGGTGGCCGACTGGGGCGGTCCCTTCTGTCTGAAGGGCGTCATGTCTGCCGGTGATGCAGTGACGGCGGCCGGGATCGGCTGCACGGGGGTCATCCTGTCCAATCACAGCGGGCGGCAGCTGGATGGCACCCGCGCGCCCTTCGATCAGTTGGCCGAGGTGGTAGATGCGGCAGGCGACCGGCTGGACGTGCTGGTGGATGGCGGGTTCACTCGGGGCAACCATGTGCTGAAGGCGCTGTCCTTGGGCGCAAAGGCGGTGGGGCTGGGGTCGTATTATCTTTTTGCCCTGGCGGCAGCGGGGCGACCGGGGGTGTCGCGGGCGATGGGGCTGATGCGCGACGAACTTCTGCGCGACATGCGCCTGATGGGGGCGCGGCAGGTGTCGGACCTGACGCGGGGCAACCTGCGGTTCCGGTGAGATGCTAACGCCTGACCGGGGATGACAAATGCCGTCATCAGGCGGCGAAACCCTGCCCAGCACAGACTTGTGTTGGCAATCCCCCTGCAACCTTGCTAGAATCCACGCTAACGGAGCCGAATAACGGCCCGATCAACAAGAGCAGGCGTATGGAAACGGACACCCTTGCGATGGCGCAGGAGATTGATTTCTCCATGTTCGCCCTTTTTGCACGTGCAACGCTGACGGTGAAAATCGTCATGCTGATGCTGTTCATCATGTCATTCTGGTCTTGGGCGATTATCGTCCAGAAGCACATCATGCTGCGGAAAGCCAAGGGCGAGGCAAGCGTCTTCGACCGGGCCTTCTGGTCGGGTGAGCCGCTGGACGAGCTTTACGAAAAGATCGGGTCGGACCCGCAAGGGCAGTCGGAAAAGATCTTCGCGGCCGGGATGCTGGAATGGCGGCGGAGCCACAAGCAGGATGGCGGGCTGATCGCGGGAGCGCAGTCGCGCATCGACCGGGCGATGAACGTGGCGATCGCGCGGGAAAGCGAGTTCATGAACCGGGGACTGAGTTTCCTGGCGACGACCGGCTCGACCGCGACTTTCATCGGGCTCTTCGGCACGGTCTGGGGGATCAAGCATTCCTTCGAGCAGATCGCCATCAGCCAGAACACCAGTCTGGCCGTCGTGGCCCCCGGTATTGCCGAGGCGCTGCTGGCGACGGGTGTGGGCCTTGTGGCCGCAATCCCGGCGGCAGTGTTCTACAACAAGCTTTCAGCAGACATCGACCGGGTGGTCGGCGGCTATGAAAGCTTTGCCGACGAGTTCGCGACGATCCTGTCGCGCCAGCTGGATTCCTGAGCCATGGGTATGGGTGCTTCGGGATCGGCTGGCGGCGGAAGGCGGCGCCGGCGTGGCGGGCGTTCGGCGGCGATGAGCGAGATCAACATCACGCCGATGGTCGACGTAATGCTGGTGCTTCTGATCATCTTCATGGTGGCCGCACCGATGCTGACCGTGGGCGTTCCAGTCAAGCTGCCCGAGACGGCGGCGGCGGCCTTGCCGACCGAGCAGGAGGAGCCGCTGACCGTGACGATCACGGCGGACGGGCGGCTGGCGATCCAGACCACCGAAGTGTCGGACGCCGAGATGATCCCCAAGCTGACGGCCATCGCGGCCGAGCGGACCTCGCAGAAGATCTTCCTGCGCGCCGACGGGGCGATCCCGTATGAGCGCGTGGCGCAGGTCATGGGGGCCCTGAATGCGGGCGGGTTCAACGAAATCGGCCTGGTGACGGACAGCCAGGGGCCAAGCTTTGGGGCGGGGACTGCGTCTCAGGGTGAAAGCGACGGCGGCTGAGGCGGATGGAGACGCGGTTCCAGACGGGAACAGTTATCTCGGCGATCGGGCACGCGGGGTTGATCCTGTGGGTGCTGGTCGGCGACTGGCTGTTTGCGGCCTCGGCACCGCCGGAACCCATGGTCATGACGGTGTCGACCCTGACCAGCGCCGAGTTCGATGCGCTGCAGGCGGCGTCGACGCCCGAACCGGCTGAAGAGCCCGCACCGGTGCGACCGCAAGCGCGACCGGAGGAGGTTGTGGAGCCGGAGCCCGTTCCGGAACCCGAACCCCTGCCGGAGCCTGAACCTCTGCCAGAACCGGAGCCGGAGCCGATCCCGGAGCCACAGCCTTTGCCAGAACCCCTGCCAGAGCCGGTGGTCGAACCGCCGCCCAGCGATGTGCCGCAGGCAGAGACGGAACAGGTGCTGGAGTCGGAGTCGGTCGAGATCCAACCGACGCCGGAAGCCGAAGAAATCATCGCGCCCGATCCGGTGCAGCCCGAGACCGAGGCGGAGACCTCCGACACCCCTGAGCCTGCGGTGGCTGAGGACCCGTCGGCGACCGAAGTGGTGCAGGAAGAGCCGACCCAGGAGACAGTGGCCGAAGATACGGGCGACGTGACCCAGACCGAAGCCAATGTCGAGGACGAGGCGGAGACCGGGATGCAGACCTCGATCCGGCCGAAGTCCCGCCCGGAGCGCGCGCCTGAACCTGAGCCCGAGCCGGAGACCGAAGTGGCAGCGGCAGAGCCCGCGGAAGAGACCGAACCCGCGGAATCCGCGCAGCTGACCGTTCAGCCAGTGGACGACGCCGCGACGCAGGATGCCATTGATGCCCTTCTGGGCGAGGCGTCGGACGAGCCGGTTGAAGAGGTCGCAGACACGGGCGGGCAGGACCTGCCGCAGGGGCCGCCGCTGACGGGTGGCGAGATGGGCAACATCTCGTCGGCGATTTCGCGGAAGTGGAACCTCGGGGCGTCCTCGACCGATGCGATGAGCTCGATGGTCGTGATCCGGGTCAGCTTTGCGGCGGACGGGACCCCGATCGACTTCGAACTGATCGAGTCCAACGGGCCAAGCCAGACCGGGATCGACAAGCTGTTCGACACCGCGCAGCGTGCGGTGAACCGGGCGCATCAGGACGGCGGACTTCCGCTGCCGCCCGACAAGTACGACACATGGCAGGTGCTTGACCTGGTCTTCGATGCCAATGGAATGAGGGCACGATGACCGGGAACAAGACGGGCGATTTCCCCTTTTCCCTCGCCTTTGCGGCGGGCAAGAGCAAACAAAAGAACGGAGCATGAGGCCGATGATCAGACCCATGATGAAATCCCTGGCCGCGCTGGTGGCGGTCACGCTGGGCCTGTTGGCCCCGGCCCCGGTCTTGGCGCAAGAGCCGCCGCGGATCGTGATCGGGTCGGCGGTGATCGAACCGATGCCGATCGCGGTGCCGACCTTCCTCGACGAAGGCGGCGCGGGGGACTATGCGCGCGAAATCAGCCGGGTGGTGATCTCGGACCTCGAAGGCACGGGGTTCTTTCGCAACATCGGCGAAGAGGCGCATATCAGCCGGGTGACCAGCTTTGACGGCGGAGTGGCCTTCGAGGACTGGAAGGCGATCAACGCGCAGGTCCTTGTCACCGGCGCGGTCAGCGTCGCGGGCGACCGGATCACGGTGAAGTTCCGCGCCTATGACGTCTTCAACGGCAACACGCTGGAAGGGGCCGCGCTGCAGTTTGCGGGCACGACCGACGGCTGGCGGCGGATGGCGCACAAGGTGGCGGATGTCATCTATTCCAAGATCACTGGCGAAGGCGGCTATTTCGACAGCCGGGTGGTGTTCGTCAGCGAAAGCGGCCCGAAGAACGCGCGGCTGAAGCGGCTGGCGGTGATGGACTACGACGGCGCAAACGTCGCCTACCTGACCGACAGCAATTCGATCGTGCTGGCCCCGCGCTTTTCGCCTGCCGGGGACCAGATCGTCTACACGAGCTTTGAAACCGGCTTCCCGCGCATCACGCTGATGGACGTGGCCAGCCTGCAGCGCCGCGCGCTGGAGGAACAGCCGGGCACGATGACCTTTGCCCCGCGCTTTTCGCCCGATGGGCGGACCGTGGTTTTCAGCCTCGAACGCGGCGGCAACAGCGACATCTACCTTCTGGACCTTGGGTCGGGGGGGCTGCAGCAGCTGACGAATTCACCGTCCATCGAGACCGCGCCCAGCTTTAGCCCGGACGGCAGCCAGATCGTGTTCGAGAGCGACCGGACGGGCGGGCAGCAGATCTATGTGATGCCGGCAAGCGGTGGCGAGGGGACGCGGATTTCGGGGGGCGAGGGGCGTTATGGCACCCCGGTCTGGTCCCCGCGCGGCGATTACATCGCCTTCACCAAGCAGAACGCGGGCCGCTTCCACATCGGCGTGATGCGGACGGACGGTAGCGAAGAGCGCCTTTTGACCGCCAGCTTCCTGGACGAGGGCCCGACCTGGGCCCCGAACGGGCGCGTCCTGATGTTCACCCGCGAGACCAGCGGTGCAGGCGGGCAGACAAGCCTTTGGTCGGTGGACATCACCGGCCGGAACCTGAAGCAGATCCCGACCGATGGCCCGGCGAGTGACCCGGCCTGGTCGCCGCTTTTGCCCTGAAATGTGAACGACAAATTCATCGGGCCACCGATTCACACGGCGGCGCAAAGCTGTTAATGTCCTCTCAATCGAGCCAATAAGAAGGATGACACCCCATGAGCCTCGCTGCGAAGTCGCTTCTCCTGATCGCTGTCCTGGGCCTTGCGGCCTGCAACAACCCTGACCGTTACGGCGCTGGTGGCGCAGGCGGAGCCGGGGGCGCCGGGGGCGCGGGCGGGATCGACACGACGGGTCTGGGCGATCCGAACAACCCGACGTCGATTGCCTACTTCAACCAGACGGTCGGCGACCGAGTGCTGTTTGCCGTGGACCAGGCGACCATCTCGCCCGAAGGCCGTGACGTCCTGACCCGTCAGGCGCAGTGGCTGATGACCAACCCGGGCTATGCCGCGATCATCGAAGGCCATGCCGACGAACAGGGCACCCGGGAATACAACCTGAACCTCGGGGCCAAGCGCGCAGCCGCGGTGCAGAACTTCCTGATCAGCCAGGGTGTCCCAGCGGGTCGTTTGCGGACGATCTCTTACGGTAAGGAACGCCCGCTCGAGGTCTGCTCGGAAGAGGCCTGCTATGCCAAGAACCGCCGCGCGGTGACGGTGCTGTCGGCCGGCGCCGGGGTCTGACCTGATGCGGCGGCTTGGCCTTTCCCTTGCCTTGTGTCTTTTGCCGGTTCTGGGCCATGCCCAGGACCGCGCGCAGACGCTGGCCGACATCCGCACCGAGCTTGGCGCGCTGGCCGCCGAGTTCAACGCGCTGAAGGCCGAGCTTGTGTCTTCGGGCGCAGCGGCGACCGGGGCTGCGGGGGGCGATGCGCTGCAGCGGATGGACACGATCGAGGCCGAGCTTGCCCGCCTGACCGCGCGGACCGAAGAGGTGGAGCTGAAACTGAACCGGGTGGTGTCGGATGGTACCAACCGGATCGGCGACATCGAATACCGCTTGTGCGAAGTGACCGAAGGCTGCGACCCGGCGACGCTGGGTGCCACGCCGACGCTGGGCGATGCGGGCGGCGGGGCAGTGGCCCCGGTTGCCACGGATACCGGCACGGGCGCGGCCCCGGCCCCGGCGACGGGCGGGACCGAGCTGGCCGTGGCGGAACAGGCTGACTTTGACCGGGCCAAGGAGGTGCTCGGTCAGGGTGACTTTCCCGGAGCTGCAGCGCTCTTTGCGACCTATGCCCAATCCTATCCTGGCGGACCGCTAGTCCCCGAAGCGCATTTCCTGCGCGGCGAGGCGCTGTCCAAGACCGGCGATACGGGCAATGCGGCGCGGGCCTATCTGGATGCGTTTTCCGCGGCACCCGAGGGGCCGTTTGCCCCGGACTCCCTTTTGAAGCTGGGCGAGGGGCTGGGTGCGCTTGGCCAGGCGCCCGAGGCCTGCGTGACGCTGGCCGAGGTTGGCACGCGGTTCCCGGGCAGCATCGCGGCGACGCAGGCGACCGTGGCGATGCAAGGATTTCAGTGCCAGTAGGCGACAGCCAGGCATGGCTTGAGGCTCAGGGCGAAGACGCGCCCCTGCTGTTCTGGGCACTGACGGCGCAGGGCTGGCACAGAGATCCGCCCCAAAGCATGGGCGTCGCGGTGTCCGGTGGCAGCGATTCCATGGCTATGCTGCATCTCTTGGCGCGGGTCGCCTCGCAGACAGGTTGGGCGCTGCGGGCGGTGACGGTGGACCACCGGCTGCGCCCCGAAGCGGCAGATGAGGCGGCTTTTGTGGGCCGCGTCTGCGCTGGACTGGGAGTGCCGCATGACGTGCTGGTCTGGGACCATGGCGAGATCACCGGCAACCTGATGCAGGCCGCAAGCGAGGCGCGCTATGCGCTGATGGTCGGATGGGCGCAGACCCACGGGATCGGGATGGTAAGCGTGGGGCACACCGCCGACGATCAGGCCGAGACCTTCCTGGTCGGGCTGTCCCGGGCGGCTGGGCTGGATGGGCTGACCGGCATGCGTCAGGAATGGGAGCAGGATGGCGTGACCTTCCGTCGCCCGTTCCTTTGGCAGACACGGGCAGAGTTGCGCGGCTATCTGGCGCAGAACGGGCTCGACTGGGTCGAGGACCCGACGAACGAGAACGACAGCTACACCCGCACCAAGGCCCGCCGCGCTTTGAAGGCGTTGAAGCCCTTGGGGATCACGGTAGATCGGCTCTCGTCGGTGATCCATCACTTGTCGATGGCGCAAGGGGTGGTCCGGCAGGCTGTGGCCAGCGCAGCGAAAGAGGTGGTGGCCGAAGTGGCCGGAAGCCTGCGGTTTGAACACCGGGCTTTCCGCCTGTGCGGCCCCGAAATCCAGCGCAGGCTGCTGATTGCGATGGTGCGCTGGATCGGGGGCGGTACGCATCCTCCGCGTGAAACGAAGGTCATTGCGCTTTTGAGGGCCTTGCAGCAACGGAAGGACGCGACGTTGGGCGGGGTGCGCTTTCGCTGGGCTGGCGATACCTGCACGGTCAGCCGCGAGGCCCGCGCGGTGGACGGTCTGGTCCCGGTGGGCCAGCTCTGGGACGGGCGCTGGCTGGTGACGGGGCCTGCGGGAGAGGTGCGGGCGTTGGGGGCGGACGGGCTGCGGCACGTGAAGGACTGGCGCAAGATCGGGATTCCGCGCGAGGTTCTGGTCGTCAGCCCCGCTGTCTGGCAGGGCGAAACGCTGCTGGCGGCGCCTTTGGCCGGTCATTCGGCGGAATGGCAGGCGAAACTGGACCGACCGTTCCACCTTTTCGGAGTAGTGGATTGAACCTAGCCTGCAAAGGTTTATCTTAAGCCCCAAGCCGCGGGTGCCGCATTCGGCATGGCGGATCATTCAGGAGATCCCTTACCTTGGGTAATGCACGCAATATCGCCTTCTGGGTCGTGCTTCTGATTCTTGTGATGGCGCTGTTCCAGCTGTTTTCAGGCAACCAGACGACGATGTCTTCGCGGTCCCTGTCCTACTCGGACTTCATCGAACGGGTCGACGCCGGACAGGTGTCGAAGGTCGTTCTTGACGGCGAGCGGATCGTCGTCGTCGGCAAGGATGGCAATTCCTATGTCGCGATCAAGCCGCCGGGTGACATCGTCACCGACAACCTGTCCCGCGACCTGATCGCCAAGGGCGTCGAGGTCGAGGCCGAACCGCAGGCGCAGTCGGGCTTCGTCTCGGTACTGCTGTCGTTCCTGCCGTTCCTTCTGCTGATCGGCGTCTGGATCTACTTCATGAACCGGATGCAGGGCGGCGGGCGTGGCGGTGCGATGGGCTTTGGCAAGTCGCGCGCGAAGCTGCTGACCGAAAAGCAGGGTCGGGTGACGTTTGATGACGTGGCCGGCATCGACGAGGCCAAGGAAGAGCTTGAGGAAATCGTCGAATTCCTGCGCAACCCGCAGAAATTCAGCCGTCTCGGCGGCAAGATCCCCAAGGGTGCGCTGCTGGTTGGTCCTCCGGGCACCGGTAAAACGCTTCTGGCCCGCGCAATTGCGGGTGAGGCGGGGGTGCCGTTCTTCACCATCTCGGGTTCCGACTTCGTTGAAATGTTCGTCGGCGTGGGTGCAAGCCGCGTCCGCGACATGTTCGAGCAAGCCAAGAAGAACGCGCCCTGCATCGTCTTCATCGACGAAATCGACGCCGTGGGCCGCGCCCGCGGTGTGGGCATCGGCGGCGGCAACGACGAACGCGAGCAGACGCTGAACCAGCTTCTGGTGGAAATGGACGGGTTCGAGGCGAACGAAGGTGTGATCATCATCGCCGCCACGAACCGGAAAGACGTGCTGGACCCGGCGCTGCTGCGCCCCGGCCGTTTTGACCGCCAGATCCATGTGCCGAACCCGGACATCAAGGGCCGCGAGAAGATACTCTCGGTCCATGCCCGCAAGGTGCCGCTGGGGCCGGATGTGGACCTGCGCACGATTGCCCGCGGCTCGCCGGGGTTCAGTGGTGCTGACCTGATGAACCTGGTGAACGAGGCCGCGCTGATGGCTGCCCGTGCGGGACGTCGGTTCGTGACCATGATCGACTTCGAGAATGCCAAGGACAAGGTCATGATGGGCGCCGAGCGTCGCAGCATGGTCCTGACGCCCGAGCAGAAGGAAATGACCGCCTATCACGAAGCGGGCCACGCCGTCGTCGGCATGGCGCTGCCGAAGTGCGATCCGGTCTACAAGGCCACGATCATCCCGCGCGGTGGTGCCCTGGGTATGGTGATGAGCCTGCCCGAAATCGACCGTCTGAACTGGCACCGCGACCAGTGCGAAGAGCGGATCGCCATGACGATGGCCGGCAAGGCAGCCGAGATCATCAAGTGGGGCGAGGATTCGGTGTCGAACGGCCCGTCGGGCGACATTCAGCAGGCCTCGGCCCTGGCCCGCGCGATGGTGCTGCGCTGGGGCATGTCGGACGTGGTCGGCAACATCGACTATGCCGAGGCGGCGGAAGGTTATTCCGGCAATACCGGCGGCTTCTCGGTCAGTGCCGAAACCAAGCGGCTGATCGAGCAGGAAGTGAAGCGGTTCATCGACGAAGGCTATGAGATCGCCCGCCGCATCCTTCTGGAAAAGCAGGATGACTGGGAACGCCTGGCCAAGGGCCTTCTGGAATACGAGACCCTGACCGGAGACGAGATCCGCAAGGTTATTGCCGGGGAATCGCTTGGCGGCGATGACGGCGCGGACAAGCCTTCGTCCGGTGGAGGCACGGCCTCTATCGCGGCGATCCCGAAGACCAAGGGGCGCACGAAGAAGCCGGGGACCGATCCGCAACCGGCCCCTCTCTGATCCAGGAAAGGCCCCGCAGCGCGGGGCCTTTTTCTTGGGGTGTCCAGCGGCTAGTCTGCCCGCGACGCCCGACGGAGACAGCGCATGATCACGGCATACAGGTCCTCGCATGACCGACTGGAAAAGCTGAACCTGTCGGACCATCACCTGAGCTCTGCGATCTGGATCGACCTCGACTGCCCGACCGACGCCGAGGAAGACGCGGTCGAAGCGGCGCTTGGACTGGATATCCCGACGCGCGAGGACATGCAGGAGATCGAAGTCTCGTCCCGGATCTACCGCGAGGGCGGGGCGCTGTTCCTGACAGCGCAGATCGTCGCCAGCCACGAAGTGCGCGAGACCGAGATCGGCCCCGTTACCTTTGTCGTGCGGCCCGACCGGCTGGTAACGGTGCACTACCATCACCCCGGGTCGCTGAAATCCTTCGCGGAGTGGGCCGCACGGCATGATACGGCGCTGGCCTCGGGACTGGATACCCTGCTGGCGCTGCTGGAGGCCGTGGTGGACCGGCTTGCGGACATTCTGGAGGGCGAGGCGCGCAAGCACGATGCACTGTCGAAGGCGATTTTTGC
>JBKDYO010000197.1:0-13934 GCA_046305855.1 Paracoccaceae bacterium | reverse complement strand
CCCGACCCATAGGGTCGCCGCCATGAGCCAAGCCGCAGACGCCCCTGTGCCGGTCAGCCGCCATGCGGTGACCTTCGTTCTGATCACGGTCTTTCTGGACATGGTCGGCTTTGGCCTGATCATGCCGGTCCTGCCGAAGCTGATCGAAGATGTGGGCCACGTCGACATCGCCCATGCAGCGGTGATCGGTGGCTGGATGTTCGCGGCGTTCAGTCTTGCGCAGTTCGTCTTTGCGCCCCTGATGGGCAACCTGTCGGACCGTTTCGGGCGCAGGCCGCTCCTGCTGCTGGCGATCTTCGGGCTGGGGATGGACTTCATCCTGATGGCGCTGGCCCCCACGCTTGAGTGGCTGTTCGTCGGGCGGATCATCGCGGGCATCTGCGGGGCAAGCTGGATCATCGCCAGCGCCTATATCGCCGATGTCACCTCGCCCGAGGACCGGGCCAAGGCCTTTGGCTACATGGGCGGGGCGTTTGGCGTGGGCTTTGTCATCGGTCCGGCGATTGGCGGGCTGTTGGGAGAATTGGGCCCGCGGGTCCCGTTCTGGGTCGCCGCCACGATTTCGCTTCTGAACTTCATCTATGGCTGGTTCGTTCTGCCGGAATCGCTTGCGCCCGAGAACCGCCGCAAGTTCGAGCTGTGGCGGGCCAATCCCTTTGGCGCGTTCCGGGTCTTTGCCACCTATCGGGGCGTTCTGCCGATGGTCATGGTGATGGGCCTCTTCTTCTTTTCCACCTCGGTCTACCCGGCGATCTGGACCTTCTGGGGCATTGCCAAGTTCGGCTGGTCCGAAGCGATGGTGGGGGCCACGCTGGCGGTCTTCGGGCTGATTGCCGGGGGCTTTCAGGGCTTTCTCACCGGCCCGGCCACCAAGCGGTTCGGGGAGTGGCAGGTGGCGCTGTTCGGCCTTGCTTGTGCAACGCTGGTGGTGCTGGGCTATGGGTTTGTCGGGTCTCTGGGGGCGGTGATCGCGCTGATGATCCTGCATGGGCCGGAAGGCTTTGTGCATCCCTTGATGACCTCGATGCTGACAAAGCGTGTGCCCGAGGATGCGCAGGGCGAGTTGCAGGGCGGGATTTCGGCAGTCACCAATCTGGCAATGCTGTTCGGAACAGTGTTCTTCGCCTTCATCTTCGGGCATTTCTGGGCCGAGGACAGGGTCTGGCGGTCCACGGACGTGGCCTTCTGGGTGGCGGCGGGTTTCCTCGCGCTTACAACCTTGCTGTTCCTGATGTTGAAGAGGTCCGAGAAGGCATGAGCGAAGGTTTCCATCACCCCCGGTCTTCCGGCTTTGCGCTGTTCCTGGCCATTTCGTTGGCGGGTTGCGCGACAACGGACGACCGCCCGCCTTTGTCGCCGCATCAGATTTATGCGCCGGAAGGGGCTGTCGCCCCGCCAGGCCTGGGCGAAATCCGCGCCGGCATGACGCAGCGCGAGGTCCTGCGGATCCTGCGCCGGTTCCATAAGGTCACGCATGCCGCAGATGCGTCACCGGACATGCCGATCATGGACGTCTTCCAGTACGTCGAGGAGGGCACAGTGAAGTACGGGGAAATCTTCTATGAGGGCGACCGCGTGACCGATGTGCGCTATGGCTTTTCCGAAACATTTGTTTTCGCTCATGAATGACTGCAGCAGCCGAGTTCCCGCCCATGACTGACCGTTTCACTGGCAGCTTCACCCAGCAGGAGCCGATCCCGGAGGCCGGGATCGATGCGGCGATGGCCGTGCTGCGGCATGGGCGGCTGCACCGCTACAACACGGTGGCGGGCGAGGTCGCCGAGACCGCGCTGCTGGAGGAGGAGTTCGCGGGTTACGTGGGGGCGAAGTATTGCCTGGCGCTAGCCTCGGGCGGGGCGGCGATGGCATGCGCTTTGCGCGCCTTGCAGGTAAAGCCCGGCGATCCGGTCCTGTCGAACGCCTTCACGCTGGCGCCGGTGCCGGGGGCGATTGCCTCGATCGGGGCGAAGCCGGTCTTCGTCGAGGTGACCGAGGATCTGACCATCGATCTGGCGCATCTGGAGGCGCAGGCGGTGGCCACGGGCGCCAAGGTGCTGCTTTTGTCGCACATGCGGGGCCATGTCTGCGACATGGACGCCTTGATGGCGTTGTGTGATCGGCTGGGCCTGCGGGTGATCGAGGATTGCGCGCATACGATGGGGGCAAAGTGGCGCGGGGTGCCCTCGGGTCGGCATGGGGCGATCGGCTGCTATTCGACGCAGACCTACAAGCACATGAATTCCGGCGAGGGCGGGTTTCTGGTCACCGATGACGCGGAACTGGCGGCGCGGTCGGTGCTGTTGTCGGGGTCCTACATGCTTTACGCCCGGCATCGCGCGGCCCCGGGGCCCGAGGTGTTCGAGGCCCTGAAGCTGGATGTCCCGAACGTGTCCTCGCGGATGGACAACCTGCGGGCTGCAATCCTGCGGCCGCAGATTGCGCTTCTGGACGACAGGCGGGCGCGCTGGCGGGTGCTGTACCAGGGAATGGAGCGGGGCCTTGCCGGGGTGGCGGGCGTGCAGCTGATCCCGCGCCCGCAGCATGAGGATTATGTCGGCTCGTCGTTCCAGTTCCTGCTGCCGGGATGGGAGCCTGCGCGGGTGGCGGCCTTCGTGGCAGGCGCAGCCGCGCGGGGGGTGGAGTTGAAATGGTTTGGCGCGGCGGAGCCTATGGGCTTTACCAGCCGCTATGCGCATTGGCGCTATGCCGCGCCCGAGGCGCTGCCGCAGACGGATCGGGTGCTGGCGGGGCTGATCGACATGCGCCTGCCGCTGACCTTCCTGCCTGACGATGTGGCGCAGATCGCGCGGATCCTTGCCGAGGAAGTCGCGCTGGCACGTCAGGCCGAGGCGCTGGCGCCGGTTGCGGCTCCGGTCGCCGACTGATGGGCTGGCTGTTCCGCCCGGCGCGGCAGGCCGGACCCGTCGTGCGCGGGTTGCGGCGGATGGCCGATCCGCGCTTTTACCTGAAGCTGGTGATCGGGGTTGCGATTGCGGGCCTTGTTGTGGTGCCGACCATCGCCGATCTGCTGAACGCGGTGACGAAGACGGTGGCCAGCGAGCAGGGCGACTGTCGCATCATCCGGGTGGTTGATGGCGATACGCTGTCGATGATCTGTCCCGACGACGGGATGATGAGTGCCCGGCTGCTTGGCTTCGACACGCCCGAGAAATACGCGCCGAAGTGTTTTGCCGAATTCGCAGCTGCCGAGCAGGCGAGCTGGGCCCTGCGGACCATGATCCAGCAGGCCGAGCAGATTTCCCTGCAGCGCGAGGGCAAGGACCAGTATGGCCGGGCGCTGGTGCGGCTGGAGCTGGACGGTCTGGACGTGGCGCGCGCGATGGTCCGGGCGGGGCATGCGCGTGAATACGGTGGCGGGTTGCGGGGGACTTGGTGCTGATGCGGGTTGTGCGGGAAACGGCGCTGTGCTGCGAGGTCGAGCTTGGAGATCTGACGGTGACCATGCTGCTGGACGGCGAAACCACTATGCCAGCGGATTGCCTGCGCGGGCCGGACGGGGCGGCTCTGGCCGATTACGCGCCGGACGATCTGGTGGCGGGGCGGCTTCCACTTCCCGTGCGGGCCTTTCTGGTGCGGGGGCGGGCTGGGTGCCTTTTGATCGACGCCGGGGCGGGGAACGCGTGGCACAAGGGGCTGGGCCAGCTTGGCGCGGCGCTGGCCGAGGCGGGATCGGGTCCGCAGGAGGTGACGGCGGTCGCACTGACGCATACCCACATCGATCATCTGTCGGGACTGGTGGACAGCGACGGGGGGCTGGCTTTTCCCAATGCCGACCGGGTCTTCGTTGCGACAGAAGAACTGATGGCCTTCCGGGCCGAGCCGCGGATGACCCCGGTGCTGCCGCGCCTTGTGCCGCTGGAACAGGGCGACGGGCCTTTGGCCGGAGTGGTGGCAGTGAACGCTCCCGGTCATTCGCCGGGGCATATGGCGTTTCTGGTCGAGGGGCGGCTGTTGATCTGGGGTGACCTGGTGCATCACCCGCTGCAGTTCGGGCGGCCCGCTGTGACGTGGAAATTCGACGAGGACCCAAGTCAGGCGCGGGCGACGCGGGCGGCACTGTTTGACCGTGTCCTGGCCGAGGGCTGGCTGGTCGCGGGGTCGCATCTTCAGCACCCGGGCATCGGGCGGCTGGAGCGGGGCGGGGCGGGTTACGCCTTCCACCCCGTCACGCGCTGATCACTGCGGATAGGGCGAGGTGCCGCCGAGGCTGGCGTTCGTGTGCTCGATCAGGGTCTCGCAGAGGCAGGCCTCGTCGGTGCAGGCGTCCCGGGCCGCGATGAAATCCGGGTCGCGGGCTGGGTTTGTCTCGTCGACGTCCTGGCCGGTGGCGTTTTCCACGGCGTAGATCCAGGCGAGGTCGTCGAGGCGGCCCATGCGCCAGAGCGACCAGTCCGGGCTGTTGGCCGCATCGCACATCAGGACATGGGCGGGTAGGGTGGGCGCATCACAGGAGATGTCCGACAGGACCATGCCGTGCGCGGGTTCAAGCCCGGCGATCCGGGCCTCGACGGCGGCGGGGTCGATCCCGCAGGTCTGGGCCGCAAGCGGCAGGGCAGGCAAGGCAGCAAGGACAAGTGCTAGGGGCAGACGCATCGGGGCTCCTTCCGGGGTGTTCCGGGGGCGAGATGACGCCCGCGCTGCCCGCCGGTCAAGGTCAGGGGAACCGGCCCTGCCAAGGCTTGGCAATGGCTGAGTGAAACGCTTGGGTACACAGATTTTCTGCACCCGCAAAAGCCCGGAATCTGCCCCGGCTTCGGTTGACCCCGGCAGGGGCGCAGAGTAAACGGGCGAGAACACCAAGCGGACCGGCGACGGTCTGCCTGTACGCGCGCCGCCAGCATTCAAGGAGCCCCTCGTGGATCTGCTTCTCCGAGAGTATCTGCCCATCCTCATCCTTATGGCTATTGCAATCGGTCTGGGCCTTGTCCTGATCCTTGCCGCCGCTGTCCTTGCAGTCCGCAACCCCGACCCAGAAAAGGTCTCGGCCTACGAATGCGGCTTCAACGCCTTTGATGATGCGCGGATGAAGTTCGACGTGCGCTTCTATCTGGTGTCGATCCTGTTCATCATCTTCGACCTTGAAGTTGCGTTCCTGTTCCCCTGGGCGGTCGCCTTCGGAGAGATCAGCATGGCGGCCTTCTGGTCGATGATGCTGTTCCTGGCGGTGCTCACCGTCGGGTTTGCCTATGAATGGAAGAAGGGGGCCCTGGAATGGGAGTGATGACCGGCAACGCCGCTGGCGCCGACCACGAGGTCGCCGTTCAGGCCCTGAACCGGGACCTTCAGGACAAGGGGTTCATCCTGACGTCCACGGAAGACATCATCAACTGGGCCCGCATCGGGTCCCTTCACTGGATGACCTTTGGCCTTGCCTGCTGTGCGGTCGAGATGATGCATACCTCGATGCCGCGTTATGACCTCGAACGCTTCGGGACAGCGCCGCGCGCCAGCCCGCGCCAGTCGGACCTGATGATCGTCGCCGGCACCCTGACCAACAAGATGGCCCCGGCCCTGCGCAAGGTCTACGACCAGATGCCCGAGCCGCGCTATGTGATCTCGATGGGCTCCTGCGCCAATGGCGGGGGGTATTATCACTATTCCTATAGCGTCGTGCGTGGCTGTGACCGGATCGTCCCGGTCGACATCTATGTCCCCGGCTGCCCGCCCACGGCCGAGGCGCTGCTCTACGGTATCCTGCAGTTGCAGCGGAAGATCCGCCGCACTGGCACGCTGGTGAGGTAAATCATGTCCGAAGCCCTGCAGGAACTGGCCGCGATCATCGAGTTGAAGCAGTCCGAGGCCGTGGTGTCGGCGACGGTGGCCTTTGGCGAGCTGACAGTCGTTGCGAACCTGGCGAACATTGAGGCCTTGGTCGAATTCCTGCGCGACGATGCCTCGTGCCGGTTTTCGACGCTGGTCGACATCACGGCCATCGACCTCCCGGAACGCAGCACACGGTTCGATGTGGTCTACCACTTCCTGTCGATGTACCGGAACCACCGCATCCGCGTGAAGGTGAAGGTCGCCGAGGACGAAATGGTGCCTTCGTTGATCGACCTCCACCCGTCGGCCAACTGGTTCGAGCGCGAAGTCTTCGACATGTTCGGGATCCTGTTCTCGGGCCACCCCGACCTGCGCCGCATCCTGACGGATTACGGGTTTCGCGGCCACCCGCTGCGCAAGGACTTCCCGACCACGGGCTACACCGAGGTCCGCTATGACGAGGTCCTGAAGCGCGTCGTCTATGAGCCCGTGAAGCTGGTGCAGGAATACCGCCAGTTCGACTTCATGAGCCCGTGGGAGGGTGCGGAATACATCCTTCCGGGTGATAAGAAAGCTGAAGCGAAGTAAATGGTCAGTCTCATCGCAAATTTCCTCGGAAACCTGTTGGACCCTCTTGCCGCCACGTTCGCGCTGCTTCTTCCGGTGTTCTGGGAAAGCTGGCTTGCGGTCGTTGTCGCGGTATTGGTTGGCTTCATCTGGCTGGCGGTTATCTTGAATGGCTATGGCACGGGCGCTTTGCTCTTACCGGTCGCCTGGTTGCAGGTCGGGGTGCCGCTATTGGTGTTTGCCCTCGTCGGGAAGCTTGTTTTGCTTCCGATTCTTCGCAGGAGATTTGCATGATGGACGGCGATATCCGCGTGAACACGTATGACGACGGCTCGAAGGATTTCGAGACCGGCGAGCAGCGCATCCGCAACTTCAACATCAACTTTGGCCCGCAGCATCCGGCGGCGCATGGCGTGCTGCGGCTGGTGCTGGAGCTGGACGGCGAGATCGTCGAACGCTGCGATCCGCATATCGGTTTGCTCCACCGTGGCACCGAAAAGCTGATGGAGAGCCGGACCTACCTGCAGAACCTGCCCTATTTCGACCGCCTGGATTACGTGGCGCCGATGAACCAGGAACATGCCTGGTGCCTGGCGATCGAGCGCCTAACGGGCACTGTCGTGCCGCGTCGCGCGTCGCTGATCCGGGTGCTGTTCAGCGAAATCGGCCGGGTGCTGAACCACCTGCTGAACGTGACTACCCAAGCCATGGACGTGGGTGCGCTGACCCCGCCGCTCTGGGGCTTCGAGGAACGCGAAAAGCTCATGGTCTTCTATGAGCGGGCCTGCGGGGCGCGGCTCCATGCGGCCTATTTCCGGCCCGGTGGCGTGCATGTCGATTTGCCGGACCAGCTTGTCGAAGATATCGACACCTGGGCTGTGGCCTTCCCGAAGGTGCTGGACGACATCGACGGGCTCTTGACCGAGAACCGCATCTTCAAGCAGCGCAATGCCGATATCGGGGTGGTCACGGAAAAGGACATCCTGGAATGGGGCTATTCCGGCGTGATGGTGCGCGGGTCGGGCCTTGCCTGGGACCTGCGCCGCAGCCAGCCCTACGAATGCTACGACGAGTTCGACTTCAAGATCCCGGTCGGCAAGAACGGCGACTGCTATGACCGCTATCTGTGCCGGATGGCCGAGATGCGCGAGTCGACCAGCATCATCCGCCAGGCCTGCGCCAAGCTGCGGGTGGAGAAGGGCGACGTGCTGGCGCGTGGCAAGATCACCCCGCCGAAGCGGGCCGAGATGAAGACCTCGATGGAGGCCTTGATCCACCACTTCAAGCTTTACACCGAGGGCTTCCACGTCCCAGCCGGAGAGGTCTATGCCGCCGTCGAAGCGCCGAAGGGCGAGTTCGGGGTCTATCTGGTGGCGGACGGGTCGAACAAACCCTACCGCGCCAAGATCCGGGCGCCGGGGTACTTGCACCTGCAGTCGATCGACTGGCTCTGCAAGGGTCACCAGCTGGCCGACGTCAGTGCCATCATCGGCACGATGGACGTGGTCTTCGGGGAGATCGATCGGTGATCGCCCTCGGGATCGCGCCAATTCTTCTGCTGGGTATTGTGGCGATGCCGTTGGGCCTGATCGCCGCCCCCATCCTTATCGCTGGAATGCTCTGATGCTGCGTCGTCTTCACCCCCACCAACCCGCAAGTTTTGCCTTCACTCCGGCGAATGAAGCCTGGGCCAGGGGCCAGATCTCCAAGTACCCGGCGGGCCGTCAGGCGTCCGCGATCATCCCGCTTCTCTGGCGCGCGCAGGAACAGGAGGGGTGGCTGTCCCGTCCCGCCATCGAGCATGTCGCGGATATGCTGGGCTTGGCCTATATCCGGGCGCTGGAAGTGGCGACGTTCTACTTCATGTTCCAGCTGCAGCCGGTGGGGTCAGTGGCCCATGTCCAGATCTGCGGCACGACCAGCTGCATGATCTGCGGGGCCGAGGATCTGGTGGCGGTGGCGAAAGAGCTGATCGCCAAGACCCCGCACACGCTGTCGGACGATGGCAAGTTTTCCTGGGAAGAGGTCGAGTGCATGGGCGCCTGCGCCAATGCGCCGATGGCCCAGATCGGCAAGGATTACTACGAAGACCTGACGGGCGAGAAGCTGCGCGAGCTGATCGGGCGCTTCCGCAATGGCGAGGTTCCGGTCCCCGGGCCGCAGAACGGGCGCTATGCCTCGGAGCCGATCGGGGGGCTGACCAGCCTCAAGGACTTTGAATCGGGTCGCAAGCAGTACAACGCCAGCGCGCAGGCGGCAGTGGATCTGAAGGACACGGTCAAGCGGATCGACGGGACCGAAGTGCCTTTGCTGACCCCGTGGCTGGGCGTGTCGGCAAAGCCCGCGAAAGTGAAGGCAGACCCGAAGCTCGCGCCAGCACCGAAGGCCAAGGCGGCCCCGGCCGTGGCGGCACCTGTTGCGGTAGCTCCGGTTGCGGCGGCTCCGGTTGCAGGCAAGAAGCCCAAGGCGCTGAAGGCCGCGCGCAAGGGCAAGCCGGATGACCTGAAGCTGATCCTCGGGATCGGGCCGAAGCTGGAACTCCTGTGCCACAGCCTTGGCTTCTTCCATTTCGACCAGATCGCCGAATGGACCGGGGCCGAGATCGCTTGGGTCGATGACAATCTGGAAGGCTTCAAGGGTCGCGTGACCCGCGACAAGTGGGTGGTGCAGGCAAAGATCCTTGCAGCAGGCGGTTCGGTCGAGGAGGCCGAGGCGGCGGCCCGGGGATAGTGTGGTAAGGGGTTAGGCCGTCCCCGGAAGTGCCGGGCGGTTCAGGGGAGCAAAACAGTATGAGCGACGCGGATAACGACACGACAATCGGGACAGGTGGCTGGGGGCTGGTGGTTGCTGCCGGTCTGGTGACCTTTGTCGCGCTGCGGTTCCTGTTTCACTACCTCTTCTTTCCATCAGCCGTCTTCGCGCTGGCCATCGGCCTGGTCGTGTTTTTGATCCTGCACCGGCTTGCGCTTGCCGTGACGCGGTATGAGGACGCCGAAGCCGAGCGTCAGGTGCGCAAGATCGTCCCCGCCGCGACCGAGGGCGGGGCCCGGGTCAGCGGTGTCGAAGGCGCTCATGCCGCGCCGATCGTCGCGGTGCCAAGGCGGTCGGACGGGCGGTCCGATCCGGCTGTGCCGATGCCACAGCGGCCCTCGTCCGTGGTGACCCCGCTGTCCAGACTGGAACCGGCGCCGATCCTTCCGCCGCAGCCGGTCGTGGCGCCGCCCGCGCCTCCGGTCGCGCCGCCCCCGGCGCCCAAGGTTGCCGCGCCACCGGCGCCCAAGGCTGCCGCTATGGCCCCGGTCGCGCCAGAAGCGCCAAAGGCCGTGGCCAAGCCGAAAGCGGAGGCCAAACCGAAAGCTGACGCCAAGCCTAAAGCCGAAGCCAAGCCGAAAGCTGACGCCAAGCCGAAAGCCGAAGCCAAGTCGAAGGCAGAGTTCAAGTCGAAGGCCGAGCTGGAGGCCAAGGCCGTAGCCGCGCCAAAGGTCGAGGTGCCGCCGGAGCCGGTAGCCAAGCCCAAGGTCGCGGCCAAACCGAAAGCTGCGGCCAAACCGAAGGCGGCTGCGAAACCGAAGGCCGCGAAAGCCGCTCCTGCTGGTCTGGTGCGCCTGACCGCCCCGCGCGGTGGCAAGGCGGATGATCTCAAGCTGATCGACGGGGTCGGTCCTGCGCTGGAAAAGCTGGTGAACAGCCTTGGCTTTTACCATTTCGACCAGATCGCCGGCTGGACGGAGGCCGATATCGCACTGGTCGATGCCGAGCTGAAATCGTTCAAGGGACGCGCGACACGCGACAAATGGGTGGTCCAGGCCAAAATCCTGGCCAAGGGAGGAACGGTCGAAGAAGCCGCCGCTGCCGCAAAGGCATGACGGTCAAGGGAAGCAAGGCGTCCTGGGGAAACAGGTCGCATCAGAGGGAGTGACACGGAATGCGCAAGGCAGAGAATGTGAATGCCCCTTGGTTGGGCGGCTTTTTGATCGGGGCGGCGGCCGGGCTGGTGGCCTTCGGCGCGCTGATCGTCATCGGCGATTTCGACTTTACGCCCGCAGCGGCGATCGGGATCGTCGTGGCGCTTTTGGCCGGGATGGTCCTGGGCATGCCCTGGGGGGCTGGTGACAAGGGTCGGTTCGAGCAGGCAACTGCTCCGGCGGCACCCGTCGATACACACCGCGCAGCGGATGCAAAGCCCGAGACTGTCGCGGCTGCCTTCGTGTCGGCCCCTCAGGCCGTTGAGCCCAAGCCCGCCGCAGCGCCCAAGGCTGCAGCCAAGCCCAAGGCCAAGGCAGCTCCCAAGGCCGCTGCCGTGCCAAAGGCCGAGGCGGCACCCAAGGCCGCTGCCAAGCCCAAGGCCGAGGCGGCACCTAAAGCCGCTGCCAAGCCCAAGGCCGAGGCAGCGCCAAAGGCCGAAGCAAAGCCAAAGGCCGCGCCCAAGCCAAAGGCAGCCAAGCCCGCTGGGCTGGTCCGGTTGACCGCACCCCGCAAAGGCAAGGCAGACGACCTGAAAGAGATCGAGGGCATCGGGCCCGCGATGGAAAAGCTGGTGAACTCGATGGGGTTCTATCATTTCGACCAGATCGCAGGCTGGTCGGATGCTGACGTGGCGCTGGTCGATACCGAGATGAAGACGTTCAAGGGCCGGATCACCCGCGACAAGTGGGTAGCTCAGGCCAAGATCATCGTGACCGAAGGGCTTGAGGCATTCCGCGAACGCGCCAAGACCAACAACTACTAAGGACCCACCGTGCAGAACCGTCCCGATCCAGCAGAAGCCAAGCGCGCCGCCCAGGCGCGTCTGGTGGCCGTCGTGCTGGCCGGAACGATGGGCCTGTGGCTTGGCGCGCAGTGGCTGGGGGGTCAGATGGGGTGGGACACGCGTTATGTGTTCCTCTTCGATTTCGCAGCCATCGCCGGTTTCGTCTGGGCCATGGTGGTGACGTATCAGATCTGGCGGGGACGCCAGGGGTAAGGAAGAGAGCCGATGCTCAAGGATCAGGACCGCATTTTCACCAACCTCTACGGGATGCATGATCGCAGCCTGAAGGGGGCCATGAAGCGCGGGCATTGGAACGGCACTGCCGACATCATCAAGCGCGGGCGCGATGTGATCGTCGAACAGGTCAAGGCATCCGGCCTGCGCGGGCGGGGTGGGGCAGGTTTCCCGACCGGCCTCAAGTGGTCGTTCATGCCGAAACAGTCGGACGGGCGGCCGTCCTATCTGGTCGTCAATGCCGACGAATCCGAACCCGGCACCTGCAAAGACCGCGAGATCATGCGGCACGATCCGCATACGCTGATCGAGGGCTGCCTGATCGCGTCCTTCGCGATGGGGGCGAACGCCTGCTACATCTACATCCGCGGCGAATACATCCGCGAGCGTGAGGCGCTGCAGACCGCGATCGACGAATGCTATGACGCGGGCCTGCTGGGCAAGAATGCCGCCAAGTCGGGCTGGGATTTCGACCTGTACCTGCACCACGGGGCTGGGGCCTATATCTGCGGCGAGGAAACAGCCCTTCTGGAGTCCCTGGAAGGCAAGAAGGGCATGCCCCGGATGAAGCCGCCGTTCCCGGCAGGGTCCGGTCTTTACGGCTGCCCGACCACGGTGAACAACGTGGAGTCGATTGCCGTGGTCCCGACCATCCTGCGCCGGGGGCCGGAGTGGTTTGCCTCGTTCGGACGTCCGAACAACGTCGGCACCAAGATCTTCGGCATCTCGGGCCATGTGATGCAGCCTTGCGTCGTCGAAGAGGCGATGTCGATCCCGCTGAAGGAGTTGCTGGAACGCCACTGCGGCGGTGTGCGGGGCGGCTGGAAGAACCTGAAGGCGGTCATTCCGGGCGGGTCCTCGGTGCCCCTGCTGACGGCGGCGCAATGCGACGACGCGATCATGGACTTCGACTGGCTGCGTGAGCAGCGCTCGGGTCTCGGCACGGCGGCGGTCATCGTGATGGACCAGTCGACGGACGTCATCAAGGCGATCTGGCGGCTGTCGAAGTTCTACAAGCACGAAAGCTGCGGCCAGTGCACCCCCTGCCGCGAGGGCACCGGCTGGATGATGCGCGTGATGGACCGTCTGGTCCGGGGCGAGGCCGAAGTCGAAGAGATCGACATGCTCCTCTCGGTGACGAAGCAGGTCGAGGGCCACACCATCTGCGCCCTTGGCGATGCGGCCGCTTGGCCAATCCAGGGCCTGATCCGCGCCTTCCGCGACGAGATCGAGGACCGGATCAAGGCCAAGCGCACCGGGCGTATCAGCGCCGTCGCGGCGGAGTGATGCGGATGGCGCTGGCCCTTTCGGTGACGCTCGCTCAGGCGGCCTGCGTGGCGACGGCTTCGTCCGTGCCCGCCGCGCGTGAGCCTGTACGGGTCACCAATGGCGGCCAGCCCTTCGCGATGTGGGACGGCGCGCTTGCCCGCAAGGCCGCGGATGCGGTTTGCGGGGGCAAGGTCCGCGTCTCGATCTACGACCGCTTTGACCGTGGAACGGGCGAGTGGGTCTATCCGGAGGGTTGCGCATGACGAATGCCGTCATCCGGGGTCACAAAGCGCTGAGGACGGCGGTTTGTCATGGCATATCAACGGGGTTTCCCCCCATCTCCGGGCTACGAGCAGCCAAGGAGGCCAACATGCTTCGCACTTTCATCCTGACCCTGACCCTCGCCGCCACGCCCGCGCTGGCGCTGGTGCCGATCAACGAAAACCCGGAGATCCGCGACAAGCTTCTGCAGGGTTTCATCGGTGACGCCATTGCCGACAATTGCCCCACGATCAAGGCCCGCACCATGAAGGCGCTGGGAGAGTTGAACAACCTCCGCGACTACGCGCTGGAACAAGGCTACGAGGCCGACGTCGTGCGCGCGTTCGTCACCTCGAAAGAGGAAAAGGCCAAGTTCAAGGTCGAGGCCGCCGAATGGCTGAAGGCCAAGGGCGCCGAACCGGGCAACCCGGAGGCCTATTGCAAGGTCGGCGAGGAAGAGATCGCCAACGGCACTTTGGCCGGATCGCTTCTGAGGTCGACGAAATGAGCCAAGCCAAGGGCCTGCAGCTTGTGGTGTTGGGGTGGCAGCAGTTGCGTGCCGCCTTGGCCAACGCGCCGGAAGCAGGCCCTGGCACCCACGGGAAAACAGGAGTTGTCGCCAAAGCCGTTGGCCGGTGGTGGCGGCCAAACGCGGTTTGCGTCCTTGCCTTTGGTCTGATGACCAGCGCCTGCGTTCCGACGACGGACGTTCCGAAGCTTCAGCCACCCGCAGACGTAACCGCTCAGACGGCACTCGAAGAGTTCATGTTCACCGTATCTGCGGCGAAGCTTGTCGGCGACCGGTGTGGCGGCTATGGCATCCGTAAGGCCTTCAACGGCACCAACCCCCTGGTGTTGCAATACATTGCTGAAATGCGGGCGCAGGGTTACAGCCAGGCCGAGCTTGAGCAGGCTGCCAATCGGCTTACGGCGCTAGACACCACGAACCGGGCGATTGAGCGGCTGACGGCTGCAGGCGTGCGGGACGGGGATTTGCCGTCGTTGTGCAGCTATGGACAGCGCGAGATCGCGAAGGGCAGCGCGGTCGGCAAGCTGCTGAGGTCGACCA
>JBKDYO010000196.1:0-3710 GCA_046305855.1 Paracoccaceae bacterium | reverse complement strand
GCGCGCCGGAGGATGCGCTGCTGCCCGGCGAGCCGCTGATCTGCGACGGGATCGAACTGCCACTGAAGCACCGGAAAAAGCGTATCGACCTGGAGGCGCGGGGCCTGATCAAGGGCGCACAGGTGATTTACCTTGGCGAGGGGAACCGCGAGGGGTTCGCGCGGCTGCATGTCGTCGGGGCGGAAGATCCGCAGGTATCCGCCGCAAGCATCATCAAGATCGAGAAGCCGGATGAGGAGGAGCCCTTCATCCCCCACGCGGCCCGGATGGGGGCGGCCTTCCTGCATGGGGCGGCAGTGACGATCCACAAGGCGCAGGGGTCGCAATGGGAAGAGGTGCAGGTCTTTGCGCCCGACCTTCAGGCGGCGGCCTTTTCGGGGCGGTCCGAGGCCGGGATGCCCCTGTGGAAGCGGCTGGCCTATGTCGCGATCACCCGGGCGCAGCACCGGCTGTACTGGGTGGTCAGGAACCGTTTGGCGCGGCCCTCGGGGCCCCTGTCGATCGAGGATCTGCGGCGGGAGCCGTCGCCTTTGTCCCTGGCCGAGGCCGAGTAGGGCGGGTTCACATTCTTCGACGAAAAATTTTGGCCCAGGGCTGTTCAGCTTGGCGCCCAACTCGCCTATCCTTGAGCAAAGAAGGAGCGTTCCCATGGCCCTGGTTTTCGTCCAGTTCCGCTGCACCCCCGGCCAGACCTACGAGGTCGCCAATGCGATCTGGGATCGGGAAGTCGTGAGCGAGCTTTATTCGACCAGCGGCGACTATGACCTGATCGCCAAGGTCTACATCCCCGAAGATCAGGATGTAGGTCACTACCTGTCGTCGAAGCTGTTCGACATCCCGGGCATCCAGCGGACGCTGACCACGATGACCTTCAAGGCGTTCTGACCCAGCACGAAGGGGCGGGGTTGCACCCCTGCGACCTGTGGTGCCGGACCCAATGGTGCACCCGAAGTCTTCGGGAAATGAGCAAAGGCCAGCCGAAACTGGTCAGAGCCAGGCGCTGCGTCCCGTGCCGACGGCGAGCGTAACATTGGCATAGCCGTCGCGGGCGAGAAGCGCATCGAGGCCCCGGGCGATGGCGGGAACCAGCGACAGGCCCCCATAGACCATGGCGGTGTAAAGCTGCACTGCCGAAGCCCCGGCCCGGATCTTCTGGTAGGCGTCCTCGGCCGATGCGACCCCGCCAACGCCAATCAGGGGCAGGGTGCCGTGTGTGAGCTGCGACAGGCGCGCGAGAACGCGCGTAGACTTTTCGAACAACGGCGCCCCGGAAAGTCCGCCTGTCTGCTCACGATTTGCAGATTTCAAACCTTCCCGTGAAAGCGTGGTGTTGGTGGCGATGATGCCGGACACCCGGGCGGCGAGGGCAACATCGACGATATCCTCAAGCTCACCCGGTGAAAGGTCAGGCGCGATCTTGAGGAAGATGGGGATCGGACGGACAAGGCGGAGGCGCGCCTCCATGACCCTTTGCAGGAGGCCCGCAAGCAGAGTGCGGCCCTGCAGGTTGCGCAAGCCTTCGGTGTTGGGGGACGAGACGTTCACCGTCGCGAAATCCACATGCGGACCGCAGTGGGTCAGGACGGCGGCAAAGTCGGCGGCCCGGTTGTCCGAGGTCTTGTTCGCACCAAGGTTCAGGCCGACGGGGACCTGCGCGCGAGGGAAGGCCGCGAGCCGCGCGCCGATCGCCTCCATGCCGTCGTTGTTGAAGCCGAAGCGGTTGATCGCGGCGCTATCCTCGGTCAGGCGGAACAGGCGCGGCCGGTCATTGCCTCGCTGCGGCAGTGGCGTGGCGGCCCCGACCTCGATGAAGCCGAAACCCGCGCGCGACAAGGGATCGAGCGCCGTTGCGTTCTTGTCGTAGCCTGCGGCAAGGCCAACCGGATTGGGCATAGCAAGGCCTGCGACGACGGTGCCGAGACGGGGCGAGGTGAAGCAACCCGGAAGCGGCACGAGCCCCAGGCGCAGAGCGAGAATCGACAGACCATGCGCACGTTCGGGGTCGAGGCGATGCAGAAGCGCCAGTCCGAGACGTTCGCGTGTGCTCACCACAGCCCCTCGGGGAAGATGTGGCCGGTGGCGCCGAGCGGCAGCGACTTGTCCCAGACCACCTCGTCCAGCCGCAGGGACCGATAGAGATGCGGGAAAAGTTGGCCGCCGCGCGAGGGTTCCCATTTCAGGGATGGGCCTAGGCGGGCCTCATCAATGGCGACGAGGACCAGATCGCTTTCGGTCGCAAACCACTTTGCAGCGGTTTCGGCAACCTGGGCCGGGGTGGAGAAATGGATGTAGCCGTCGGCCAGATCGATGGGCGCACCGCGGGTTTCGCCTGCGGCGCGGAAGGCATCCCATTCGGGGCGGCGGAAGATCTTGAGGATCAGCATGGGCGCCGAATAGCGAAGCTGCGCAGCCGTGGCAATGGTTTGCCGGTCGTCACGGGCCTGACACGGGGCCGGATGATGTTCCTTTGACACCAGTGCCCGGCAAAGCGCAAAGTCGGGCATTGGCCTTACAATCCTTGGGAGAGTCGCAATGCAGAAACTTTCGACACTTGCTATCGCCGCGGCGCTGATCGCCGCGCAGGCAGAGGCAGAGACGGTCAAGCTGACGTTGCTGGGGGTAGGCGATGTCTACAACTTCGAGGAAGAGGACGGGCGGGGTGGCTTTGCCCGGCTGAATGCGGTCGCGAAGGCCGAACGCGCGGCCAACCCGAACACGCTATATTTGTTCAATGGGGACATGCTTTCTCCGTCCTTGGCCTCAGGGTTCGACAAGGGACAGAACACCATCGACTTCACCAATCTGGTGCCCTTTGACCTTGCGGTGCCGGGCAACCACGAGTTCGATTTCGGGCCGGAAAACTTCATGGAGAAGATGAAGGCGTCGAAATACCCCTGGGCGGCGATCAACATCACCAACGGCGACGGATCGGCCATTGAAGGCCTGGGTGGCGTGATGGTGAAGGAGGTCGGCGGCCTGAAGGTCGCGCTGATCCCGGTGGCGCAGGATACCTCTCCCGAGGTGAGTTCGACTGGCAGCCTGAAGTTCCTGCCCACGGTAGAAGGCGGGATCGCCGCTGCCGAAAAGGCCAGGGAAGACGGGGCGGACCTCGTCGTCGGCGTGGTGCAGACCAACATGGAGAACGACCGCGCGCTGATGGCAAGCGGTGCGTTCGACGTGATCCTGTCGGGCGACGACCATTCCTATGCGACGGCCTATGACGGGCGTACGGCCTATGTCGAAACCTCGGTCGATGGTCAGTTCCTGACGCCGATCGATCTTATGGTCGAGGTGGAGGTGAAGGACGACGGCAAACGCGATATCAGCTGGGTGCCGAACTTCCGCTTCATCGACACGGCGGCCGTGACACCGGACCCGGAATCGGTGGCGATGGCCGATGCGCTGCGCGCAACGATGGACAAGACGCTGGACGTCGAGATCGGCACACTGGAGGCCCCGCTGGACAGCCGTCGCAACGTGGTGCGGGCCGAAGAGGCGACGATGGGCAACCTGATCGCGGATGCGATGCGGGCGGCGACGGGTGCGAATATCGCGATCATGAACGGGGGCGGCATCCGGGGCGACACGACCTATGATGCGGGCCGCAAGCTGACGCGGAGGGATATCCTGACGGAGCTTCCGTTCGGGAACACCACGGTGGTGACGGAACTGCCGGGGTCGCAAGTCCTGCTGGCGCTGGAGAACGGGGT
>JBKDYO010000195.1:0-4198 GCA_046305855.1 Paracoccaceae bacterium | reverse complement strand
CAGGGCTTCGTAGGCCGTGATCCAGCTCTTTCGCTTGATGAAGTCCTTCCGGCTGAACGCCCCTGCTTCCATGGACGTATGAATCTCGTCCCCGGTCCGGTCCAGGAAGCCCGTATTGATGAACGCCACCCGCCCCTTCGCGGCCCGGATACATTCCTTGAGGTTGACCGACGTCCGCCGTTCCTCGTCCATGATCCCCAGCTTCACCGTCGCCTTCGGCAGCCCCAGCACCGCCTCGACCCGCGCCATCACGGCATCGGCAAACGCCACTTCCTCGGGCCCGTGCATCTTCGGTTTCACGACATAGACCGACCCGAGGACCGAGTTACGCATCCCCTCGGTCTTTTTCAGGTCATGCAGAGCGATGGTCACCGTCACCATCGCGTCCATCAAGCCCTCTGGCACTTCCGACCCATCCGGCAACAGGATTGCCGGGTTGGTCATCAAGTGGCCCACGTTCCGGATCCACATCAGCGCGCGGCCCTTCAGGGTGAAGGGGCTGCCCTGCGGGTCCAGATACTCCCGGTCAGCGGCCAGCCGCCGCTCCACCGTCCGGCCACCTTTCTGGAAGGCTTCAGACAGGTTGCCCTGCATTAGCCCCAGCCAATTCCGGTAGGCCCCGACCTTGTCCTCGGCATCGACGCAGGCGACCGAATCCTCGCAGTCCATGATCGCGGTAAGCGCGCTTTCCAGCTGGACGTCGGCCAGCAAAGCCTGATCGCGCGAGCCGATGAAATGCGCCCGGTCGAAGACGAGTTCGACATGCAGCCCGTTGTTGCACAACAGAACCGCATCCGGAGCCTTCGGATTGCCCCGGTAGCCTGTGAACTTCGACGGGTCCACCAGCGGCAGGTCGTCGACCAGAAGCTGACCGTCTTTCACCACATAGCGGCGGACGTCGGCATGGCTGGTGCCTGCAATCGGAAACGCCTCGTCCAAGAACACGCGCGCCCGGGCGATCACGCGCGCGCCGCGGCCGCGTTCATAGCCACCCGACGGGGGCAGGGAGCCCATCGCGTCCGTCCCGTAAAGGCAATCGTACAGGCTTCCCCACCGTGCGTTGGCCGCGTTCAGCGCGTAGCGGGCGTTGGTGACCGGCACCACAAGCTGAGGCCCTGGAACCTTTGCGACCTCCGGGTCCACGTTCGTCGTCTCGATGCTGAAGGTCGGCCCTTCGGGGAGGAGATAGCCGATCTCGGCGAGGAAGGCCTTATAGGCCGCATGATCGTGCGGCTGGCCGCGCCGTGCGACGTGCCAGGCGTCAATCTTCGCCTGCAACACATCCCGCTTGGCCAGCAGCGCGCGGTTCTTCGGCGCGAATTCTGCAAGCAGTCCGGCAAACCCGGACCAGAACGCCCCGGCCTCGATCCCGGTCCCTGGCAGCGCCTCGTCCTCGACAAAGCGCGCGAGTACCGCGTCCACTTGCAGCCCCGCCCGATCCAGTCGCTCGGTCATCGCATGTCCTCCGCAAGGCCTTCGGGCCGTTCTGTATGCTGTGGCACACAATAGGGTAGGGGGCAGGGGAACAGCAAGGAAACCGGCGCCTGAATTTCAAATGAAGCCGAAAATCACTTGTCGTGAAAAGCAGAAGGTAAAAACTTTGCCGATTGGCTAAGTTTTACTTTCTTTACGCTGAAAGGAGTGTATAGTTAGCGACATGGCTAAGCATGATCCTCACCTCGACCTCCTGTTTCACGCCTTGTCTGACCCGACCCGGCGCATGATGCTGAACCGGCTGGCCAAGGGACCTGCACCCGTGACGGAACTGGCCGGGCCTTCGGGATTTAAGCTTCCGACGATCCTGCGCCACCTATCGGTGCTTGAAGAGGCGGGGCTGGTTGCGACCCAGAAGGACGGGCGTGTGCGGTCTTGCGCGTTTCAGCCCAAGGCCATGCAGCCGATGACTGACTGGCTGGACGACCAGCGCAAGGTCTGGGAAGCGCGACTGGATCGGCTGGATGACTATGTGATGAACCTCATGAAGGAACGCGAGAAATGATCCCCGAAATGGCCCCGAGCCTTGACCCCGAACTCGATCTCGTCCTGACCCGCGAGGTCAACGCCCCGCGCGAAATCCTTTACATGTGCTGGACCACGCCCGAGCATCTTGTGCATTGGTTCGTGCCGAAACCGCACAAGGTCACCGCCTGCGATCTGGACGTCCGCGTTGGCGGCAAGTGCAACACGACCTTCTACGTCGAGGGGAACGAGATGCAGAACAACGGCGTCTACCTTGAGGTGGTGCCGAACGAAAAGCTCGTCTTCACAGATGCTTACACCGAAGGCTGGAAGCCCGCGCCCGAACCCTTCATGACCGCGATCCTGACCTTTGAGGATATTGGCAACGGGCGGACAAAATACACCGCCATCGCCCGGCACCGCAACGCTGACACCGCAAAGGCGCACAAGGACATGGGCTTCTACGATGGCTGGGGCACCGTAGTGACCCAATTGGAGGAATACGCGCAAGGGCTGAAGAAATGACCGCCGGGCCCTTTGCAACGCTGACCTTCGAGCGGAGCGTCGCTGCGCCGCTCGGAACCCTTTACCAGGCCTGGATCGCGCCCGCCGCTCGCGCTGTCTGGGCGCCCCCAGCACCCGGGGTTACAGTGGAGTTTCTCGAATCTGATGCCCGGATCGGCGGTCGGGAAACATCGATCTGCCGCTTTCCCGGGACGCCAGATGTCCATGTCGAAGCGGGCTGGCTGCAGCTGGTCCCCGATCAGGTGACCGTGAACTACGAGGTGGTGTCCAGCCAGGGGGCGATCGATTCCGTAGCGCTGGTGACCGCTCAGTTCAGCGGGGACGCAAATGCGTCCAAAGTGGCAGTGACGGTCCAACTCTCCTCGCAAGCGCAGGACATGGCAGCGGGCTACACGCAGGGGTTTGACGCAGGCATCGCCAACCTGACGGGGGTGGCGGAACGCACGATGATTCTGCAACGGGTGATCAAGGCCCCGGTGTCCGTGGTCTGGGGTGCCTGGATGAACCCGGAAACCCTGCCAAAGTGGTGGGGGCCGGACGGATTTTCCTGCAAGACCAGCCGGATCGACCTGCGGCAAGGCGGCGAGTGGGTCTTCGACATGATCGCGCCAGATGGCACGGTCTTCCCCAACCATCACCGCTATGGCCAGGTGATCCCGGAAGTCCGGCTCGACTACGCGCTTTTGTGGGGCGAGAACGGTCCAAAGCATGCCGACGCCTGGGCCTCGTTCAGCGAAGAAGGCGGTGCAACCCGCGTCACGCTTGGCATGGTGATGGCGACCGCAAAGGAATACCACGAGGCCAAGGGCTTCGGGGCCGAAGCGCTGGGCCTGCAGACCCTGGGCAAGCTGGCGCGCGCTGTCGGGGCCGACTAGCTCAGTTCGTCGGCGCCCCGCCCTCGGCCTTGCGGCGGGCGACGAAGGCCTCCAGCGCCTCGCGGATGCCGGGGTCAAGAGGCGGCTCTTCATAGGTAGACAACAGGTCTTTCCAGATCCGGTTGGCACGTTGCGGAACCTCTTCCGCCCCCCGCGCCAGCCAGGTCGGGAAGTTGTCCCAGTTCGACAGCATCGGCGGGTGAAAGGCGGTTTCATACTGCGCCATCGTCTGCGCCGTGCCGAAGAAATGCCCGCCGACCCCGGCCTCGGCGATGGCGTCCAGTGACAGGGCCTCATCGTTGACTGGGATTGGCCGGAAGTAGGCCTGCATCATCCCCAGAAGCTCGGCGTCGAGGATCAGTTTCTCGAAACTCGCCGTCAGCCCGCCATGCATCCACCCCGCCCCGTGGATCACCAGATGCGCCCCTCCCATGAGACACCCCCACAGCGACATCATGGATTCGTAGGCCGCCTGGGCATCCAGCGCATTGGCCGCCGTGGTGTTTGACGACCGGAACGGGACGCCAATCCGCCGCGCCAGTTGACCTGACGCCTGCGCCGCCTTGGCATATTCCGGCGTGCCGAAAGCGGGTGCCCCGGTCTTCATGTCGACGTTCGAGGTGAACCCGCCATACATCACCGGCACCCCCGGCCGCACGATCTGGGTCAGCGCCACGCCGAACATCGCCTCGGCATGTTGCAGGACCAGCGCCCCCGCCAGGCTGACCGGAGCCATCGCGCCCGCCAAAGTGAAGGGCGTTACGATAGCTACCTGCCCGTGTTCGGCTAAGGCGATCAGCCCCTGGCTCATCGGGTCGTCCAGCTGGCGGGGCGAGTTG
>JBKDYO010000194.1:0-20773 GCA_046305855.1 Paracoccaceae bacterium | reverse complement strand
TAGGAAAACCGGTAGGGTGCCCGGAACGGGATGTTGACCGGCGTTGCGCGGATCTGGCGGATAAGCATGGAGAACTCGCTTTTCAGAAGCGCGACAGGCCCACTATGGGACGTCTTGCCGGGCTCGCCGCTGTCACTCCGGAACGGCAAAGGTCAGCGCCGCCCAAAGGCTCTCCCAGGCCACACCAGGATCCTTGGACGCTGCGCCGACCGGTTCACGCAAGATCACCGCATCGACAAGGTAGCTGAAGCCCGCACGAACCGGCAGGCTCACGATGCCTTCAGCATCTGTGCGGTGCATAGTGACCGTCACGGTACCATCAGGCGCTTTGGCGAAATACTCGATCTGCGCATCCGCGCGCGGTCCGTCATTCCAGAAAAGCTGAACCTTCATTCCGTCGGCCAGGTCATCGGTATAGGGATTGGTCAGGGCAACAAGCTCGGTCTCAAGACCCATCCGCCTGTCGGCCCCCGTGGCATTTCCCACGCCAATCAACGCCTTGGAATAGCGCGTGTAATACTCCGAGAAATCGGCCTCCGGCAGCTTTCGTTCGACATGACGCTCCAGCACATCGGTGCCGAGCGACGCCGAAAGGTCCTTGTGGTCGACAAAAAGCCCGAACTTCTCCAGGTCGGTATAGCCCACCAGATCCCCCGAAGACTGGAAGGTCGCAATGTGTAGACCTTCCCCCAGGGCTGCCATGTTCAAGGCTGGTGAATCTCCGATCCGGCCAGTAACTGGCTGCTCGGTTTCGCCAAGGCTTAGGGAAAAGCGCACGAAATCCTTGGGAAAAAAGCGGAGCTCAATTCCATCGAAGTTTTGGCCATTGACAATGCGCGCCGTGACAGGAGTTCCTGCGTCGACCGTATAATCGTCGGGTTCGATCCAAAGCTCATGTGCCGGAACGGGCGCGGCCAAGACCGCAAGCAGGGCAGCCAGGAACATGGTGACGCGCATCTTTGACCTCGGGCTAGGGCAGCTGCCAGCAAGATACCCCGCATTTGGTATGCTGCAAGGGATGATTGCGGCAATCGGGCTGGTGCTGTGTCTTGCCAAGCCGGTCCCGGCCCATGAAGTGGTCCCGGCAGTGGCCGACATGGAGCTGCAAGGCTCCGAGCTTACCTTCAAGGTCGAACTGAACGCCGAAGCCCTGGTGGCCGGGATCAATCTCAGCGAGCTTGCGGATACCAGTTCTGCGCCCGAGGCCGCCAGCTACGACGCCCTTCGCATCCTGCCGCCGGAAGCCCTGGCCGAGCGGTTTGCGGCGTTCTGGCCGCTGATGGCCACGCGGATCACCATCCGCGTCGACGGGCAGGATCTTGCCCCGGAGGCGATGGTGCTTTCGGTCCCGCCGGTCGGTGACCCCATGATAAACCGCCTTTCCGAATTGAGCTTTCAGGTAACGGTTCCGGCAGGCGCGCAGGAGGCTGTCTTTGGCTGGGATGCGGCCTTCGGCACCTTGGTGCTCCGCCAACAAGGGGTCGATAGGCCCTATGACGGCTATCTTGAAGCCGGCGCTGTCAGCGATCCTATAGCGCTTGGCGGCGGCGGGCAGGTCGGGCTTTGGCAGACCTTTCTCAACTACATTCCGGTAGGGTTCGACCATATCGTTCCCAAGGGCCTAGACCACATTCTGTTTGTTCTCGGGCTCTTTTTCCTGTCCACGCAACTCGGCCCGCTTTTGTGGCAGGTCTCGATCTTCACGCTGGCACATACGGTGACGCTCGCACTTGGCGCATTGGGCTATGTCGCCATTCCCGGCGCGATCGTCGAGCCGATCATTGCGGCATCGATCGTCTTTGTCGCGGTTGAGAACATCTTCGCCACCGGCCTCAGCCGCTGGCGGCCCTATGTGGTGTTCGCGTTCGGCCTGCTGCACGGTCTGGGATTCGCCTCCGTTCTGGGTGAATTCGGACTTCCAGAGGGCGCCTTCGTTCCGGCCCTGATCGGCTTCAACCTTGGCGTCGAATTCGGCCAGCTGGCGGTGATTCTGGGGGCCTACCTCGCAGTCGGCTTTTGGTTTGGCGCAAAGCCCTGGTACAAACCCTACATCGCCAACCTCGCCTCGGCTGCTATCGCCGTTGTCGGGGCCTATTGGGTGATCGAACGGACGCTTCTATAATCCGTGCCCTTGAACCCACCTTCGCTTGGGTCGGGGCTGCCGTTGCGGTACCGACGAGGCTTCAACGGCCCAAGCGATTGTGCCCTGCAGGACCGCAAAGGAGCCAGCGCTGACCTATCCCGGTTTGCCCCCCAACTGCTTCACCTTCCTGCAGGACCTCCGCGCCAACAATGACCGGGCCTGGTTCGAGGCGCACAGGACCGAGTATGAGGCGTACTGGCTGAAAGCCGGGCTCGACCTGATCGCAGCGCTCGGGCCGTTTTGCGTTGCGATGACGCCCCGGCTTCTGGCGGTGCCAAAGCTGAACCAGTCGCTCCGCCGTATTCACCGCGACACGCGATTCTCCAAGGACAAGACGCCCTACCAACCCTGGCTGCATGTGATCCTGTCTGCCGGTCCGGAGTTCAACAAGGTGCCGGGCATGCATATCGTGCTGACCCCGGACGGGCTTGGCTATGGGGCAGGGCAGTATGGGCTGGAGCCGACAGCACTGGACCGGATGCGGCAGAGGATCTGTGATCCGCAGGATCGGGCGCAACTACTTCGGGCGCTAGAGGCGGCGGAAGCGGTGAACAGTATGCTTGACGAGCCCGACCTGACGCGCGTCCCGAAGGGGTATGCGTCAGAACCGGAGTGGGATAATCTACTTAGGCGGAAGAGCCTGATCGTGCGGACGCAAGTCGACCTGCCACCTCGCGACTGGCTTTTCACCCCCGATGCGCCCGGAAAGCTTGCGGCGATCACGCGCGAACACCTGCCGTTGCTGGAATGGCTGCAGGGCTGACGCTCCGCTGTGAACGGCTTACCGGCGACCGAACCCTGACTGGAAAAAGAACGGCAGTGCGGGCTCGTAGCTGCTTTCGGTCATGAGGTCCTCTCGCGAGAGCCCGGAGTCGGAGACATCCGCATCAGACAGGCACATAAGGTTGGCCTGTCGGCCATGCGCGTTGTCGAGTTCGGCGATATGGCGGCGCAGGCGTGTCCAAAGGCCAAGCCGGGGGGCGCCGGACACTCGGACAGCATGTGGGGCAATCGTATCGGCAATGCGGGACATCGGCTTCTCCCTTCAAGATCATGCGACCACTCTGCCTGCGACCGGAGAACGATACTTGAGGGGTGTCTGAGGAACTTATGGGGATGTGTCGGGGATTGCTGATGAGATTTGTAATCTCAAACCATAGGCGCTAACTCGATGGAACAGATCCGGCGGGACTGCAGCTGATGCACTACGTCTTTGCCCCGTTTTCCCTATACCCAGGTCGCGCCGAACTTTTCGGGGCGGACGGCTTGGTTCATGTCGAGCCGAAGGCGTTCGCGCTCTTGTCTCTGCTTGTCGAACACCACGATCGGGTGGTGTCGCGCGAGGAGATGATCGAGGTGATCTGGGGTGGGCGCTTCGTTTCCGATGCGGCGGTCTCTACGGCGCTCAGATCCGCGCGGAAGGCCCTTGGCGATGATGGCGAGCGGCAGGCCTATATCCGAACCGTTCACGGGACAGGGCATCGCTTTGTCGCAGAGGTCGTGCGGCGGGTGGACGCGTCTTTAGTGGTGCCGCCCGACGAGGCCTTGCCGGAACCGACGGACCGTAGACCGACAATTGCAGTGCTGCCCTTTGTTCAGAACGCGGACGAGGCAGTGCGACTGGGAGACGGGCTCGCGGACGAGATCATTTCGTCGCTCGCAAGGCTGCGCTGGCTGCGCGTCATCGCGCGGGAGTCGAGTTTCCGCTTTCGCCGGGACGAGGTTGATCTGGCAGGGATGCGCCGGATCCTGGGCGCGGGCTATGTGCTGAGCGGACGGGTCGAACTGGCGGCGGGGCGGCTGCATGTCAGTGTCACGCTGATCGAGACGCAATCGGGTTCGGTCGTTTGGGCCGACCGGATCAGCCCCTCGCTCGACGACCTGCACCTTGCACGGCAAGAGATCACCACCGCTGTAATCGGCGCGCTGGATTTGCAGATCTCGCAGGCCGAGGCGGCGACGGCTCGTACCAAGTCGACCGAGATGCTCGACGCCTGGGGGGCCTACCATCTGGGCATGAGCCACCTTGTGCGCTTCAACGCCCGCGACAACACGATTGCCGAGGGCCTCTTTGAACGCGCGACCCTTATGGACCCGAACTTTGCGACCGCCTTTGCCGGGCGGGCATTTGCCCTGCAACAAGAGGCGACGCAGGGCTTCAAGAAGGACGCCACGCCCGCGCTTGCCGAAATGCGGCGCGTGGCTGAACGGGCGGTAGAGCTTGATCCGTATGACCCCTTTGCCAACATGGTCATGGGCCGGGTTCTTCAGTTTACCGGTCAGCCTGATGACGGGCTTTTCTGGTACGACCGGTCCATCGATGTCAGCCCGAACTTCGTCAAAGGGCATTATGCTCGCGGCATTACAGACATGCTGGCTGGTCGCACGCAAGAGGCCCACGCGGGGGTGGATACCTCCATGCATCTAAGCCCGATGGATCCGCTTCTGGGTCTGATGCTGACCTTCAAGTCGCTGTCCTATTTCGTCGACGGCAAACTTGACCTTGCGCTGGAGTGGAGCCGGAAGGCGGTGCGCAGCAATCAGGTCCACTATCTGATCCTGACCACGGCGGCGATGGTGAGCCAGCTTGCAGGCGATACGGTCGATGCCAGACGGTGGGCATCTCGCCTGCGTGAGCTGCGCCCGGATGCCACTATCGCTCCGTATTTCCTGTCGATGAACTTCGCGAATCCGGACATCCGCGCGCTGGTGCGGCGGACCTTGCATGACTTGGGGATACCAGACTGATCTTCCCCTTGCGCATCTCGCCTCGACCCAGTAAAGGAGCGCCACTTCACAGGTGAGGCTTGGGCTTGGGCGGGGAGAAATCCCGTTCGGTCCGCCGGTTGCTCCCATCCGGGGGTGAAGACGGCCTCACTCAGGTTCAAACCGGAAAAGGATAAGGCATGGCTCTTCCCGAGTTCACCATGCGTCAGCTTTTGGAAGCTGGCGTTCACTATGGCCACCAGACCGCCCGCTGGAACCCCAAGATGGGCGAGTACATCTACGGTGACCGCAACGGCATCCACATTCTCGACCTCACCCAGACTGTTCCCCTGCTGGACCAGGCGCTGAAGGTCGTTCGCGACACCGTCGCCAAGGGCGGCCGTATCCTGTTCGTCGGCACCAAGCGTCAGGCCCAGAAGCCGATCGCCGAAGCCGCTGAAAAGTGCGCGCAGTATTACATGAACCACCGCTGGCTCGGTGGCACGCTGACCAACTGGAAGACCGTTTCGCAGTCGATCCAGCGCCTGAAGCAGCTGGACGAAGTTCTGGGCGCAGGCGGCGAAGGCCTGACCAAGAAGGAACGCCTTGGCATGGAACGTGACCAGGCCAAGCTGCAGGCCTCGCTGGGCGGCATCCGTGAAATGGGCGGCACCCCGGACCTGATCTTCATCATCGACGTTGGCAAGGAAGACCTCGCCATCCTCGAAGCGCAGAAGCTGGGCATCCCGGTCGTCGGCGTGGTCGATACCAACTGCTCGCCCAAGGGCGTGACCCATGTGATCCCGGGCAACGACGACGCGGCCCGCGCGATCCAGCTGTACTGCGATCTGATCAGCCGCGCTGCCCTTGAAGGCATGTCGGCACAGATGGGTGCTGCCGGTGTCGACCTCGGCGCGCTCGAGGCTGCTCCGGAAGAAGAAGCGGTCGCGGAAGCTGAAGTCGAAGCCTGATCGGCGGACGACGTCACAACATTGTCACCCGGCGGGCCTACCCCGCCGGGACATCTATTCCGAGGAGTGGGAAACATGACGATCACCGCACAGATGGTGAAGGAACTGCGCGAATCGACCGGCGCAGGGATGATGGATGCCAAGAAGGCACTGACCGAAGTTGGCGGTGACATGGAAGCCGCCGTCGACTGGCTGCGCACCAAGGGCCTCGCCAAGGCCGCCAAGAAGGCCGACCGCGTTGCGGCCGAAGGCCTGATCGGTGTCGCCGTCTCGAACGGCAAGGGCGTGGCGGTCGAGATCAACTCGGAAACCGACTTCGTCGCCAAGAACGAGGACTTCCAGGCCCTCGTCCGTGACGTGGCAAACGTCGCACTGACCGTTGGCGATTCCGTCGAGGTCGTGAAAGCCGCGCACCTGAACGGCAAGACCGTCGACACCGTGATCCAGGAAGCCATCGCCCGCATCGGCGAAAACATGACCTTCCGCCGCCTGCATGTTCTGGAAGGCGACACCGTCGTCTCCTACGTCCACAACGCGGCGACCGCGGGCATGGGTAAGATCGGCGTTCTCGTCGCGCTGAAGGGCGACAAGGCCAAGGCCGAAGAGATCGGCAAGCAGTTCGCGATGCACATCGCCGCGACGAACCCGCTGTCGCTGTCGGAAGCCACGCTTGACCCGGCCGTGGTCGAACGTGAACTGTCGGTGCAGACCGCGAAGGCCCTGGAAGAAAACGCCGCATCGGCGAAGCCCAAGCCCGATGCCGTGATCCACAACAACATTATCCCGGGCCGGATGAAGCGCTTCCTAGCAGAGAATACGCTGCTGGGTCAGGCTTTCGTGATCAACCCGGATCTGACCGTGGAAGCTGCGGCCAAGGACGCTGGCGTTGAAATCACTGGTTACGCCCGCGTTGCCGTGGGCGAAGGCATCGAGAAGAAGACGGAAGACTTTGCCGCCGAAGTGGCAAAAGCGCTGCAGGGCTGAACAAGTCCGAACAAGGGCAGGGGGGTCGGTGCAGCGATGCACCGGCCCTTTTCGTTTCAATGCAAACCACCCAGTCCTTGAAAAAGCCGGCGGCGCGGCTCTGGGGAGAAACCGCGCCGCGTCGTCCTGCCCAAACCCCAGGGGATGAGGGGACGGGAGGGCAAGGCCGTATAGCGGCCGCCTGAAAACGCGGCCCATGTACCAATCGAGCGGGGTCAGCCAATATCCGCCGATCCGCAGGACATCCCGGAAGTTCCGTAACGTCACAACTGTGGGTTACACAGGTCGGACCGGAGGGCGAGTAAGGAATACCCTACCTTTGGCCTACCGCGCCGCCTGGGCGACCTCGGGTACGCGCTGGAAGATCATGTTCAGCAGCGCGCCCTTGGCCACCGCCTGCGCTGTCGTCTCGACCGCAAGGGCTTCGCGCGCAAGCCGCAAGTGCTTTTCGACCATGGCCGGCGACACGCCCATCAGCAACGCCACGTCCTGCGTCGTCTTGCCATCCGCCACCCACTCCAGCGCCTCGCGCTGGCGCGGGGAAAGTGCGCGGTGCCGCGACAGTTGCGGCAGATGCACGATCGTCAGGTGCATCATGTTGGCGACTGCCAGGATCTCTTCCCGCTGCGCCGCAAAGATCGCCTCGACATCAGCCGGGCTGACCCCCGGATCGGCAATCAACCCGAGAGCTCCCTTCGACCGGGACAGCACTTCCGGGAAGCTGACCGACATTCCCGCGACAATCCCCAGCGCCGCATTTTGCCGCACGGCTTCGGCTTCTTCCGGCAAAAGCCTGCCGGCGTCGAACGCCTCCTTGACCCAGGCCCAAGTGCAGATGCCCGAATTGTGCTCGGCCCAGCGGAAGACTGGGGTCTTGGCGTAGAACCCGCCCTGAAAATAGCGCTTCACATAGTCCGCGTCGCAGGTGGTCAGGAACAGCGCATCATCGGGATCGCCGATCGTTTTCAGATGCTTGAACCGGGTAAAGCCATAGTTCACCCGGCCAAAACCCAGCGCGGCGAAATACTCTGTAGCAAGGTCCCAGGCATCGTCAATCCGCTGAGAGGCGGCGATACGGTTCAGCAGCGGCAGAATCGGCGTCTCGCTCATTGTTCTCATCCCTTGTCCCTGGATGCCGTGCATAAGGTCGTCTGACCCCCGGGCATCTCATGACTTGGACGTCAGATACGGCAGCTTTCCTTGGCTTGTCGAGCCATCAGCCCGTCAGTGCGGCGTCAAATCGACCTGATGACAGCACTTGTCATCGGAATTTGCCCGATCTTTGCTCAAACGACCCGAAAAACCGGTCCGTCAGGCCAGTCCGGCCTCGGCTGCCGCGCGGATGGCCCGGATGTTCTCACCATAAGGGGCAGGGTGGTCGGGCGAGCCACCCTTGAACACCGCAGCCCCTGCAACCAGCACATCCGCGCCGACCTTCGCGACACGTGGAGCCGTGGTCACCGAAACCCCGCCATCGATCTCGATATGCACCGGACGGTCACCGATCATCTGCCGAAGACGCATGATCTTGTCCAACTGGCTGTCGATGAAACTTTGCCCACCGAAGCCCGGATTGACCGTCATGACGCAGACAAGATCAATCATGTCCAGAAGCTCGGCCAAAGCCTCGACCGGCGTTCCGGGATTGATGGCGATACCGGGCTTTTTCCCAAGCGCACGAATGGTTTGCAACGTGCGGTGAATGTGGGGCCCAGCCTCGACATGCACGGTCAGGTGATCCGCGCCCGCCTTGGCGAAGGCTTCGAGGTAAGGATCGACCGGCGCGATCATCAGATGAACATCCATCACACCTTTGATATGCTGTCGAAGCGCTGCGCACATCGCCGGGCCAAAGGTCAGGTTCGGCACGAAATGACCGTCCATGACATCGACATGCACCCAGTCCGCGCCTTGCGCCTCGATGGCCCGACATTCCGCACCAAAATTCGCAAAGTCGGCTGCCAGGATCGAAGGGGCGATCTTGATCGAACGGTCGAACATCGGCAGTCTCCTTGGGCTTTCAGGCCTCATATCGCGCTGATCCCGGCCTTTCCAGCACCCATTACCTTACATAATACTGATTACACGATATTCTGACCCAGGTCCGTGCACCCCGCCCCAAACGAAAACTGCCCGGTCAGGACGACCGGGCCGCGTCAATTCTGTCAGGTCGATCAGCCGACCAGTTCAAGGCCCGAGAAGAAGAACGCGATCTCGCGCGCAGCCGAAGCTTCCGAGTCCGAGCCGTGGACCGAGTTTTCGCCCTTGGACAGCGCGAACTCCTTGCGGATCGTACCAGCGGCAGCAGCGGCCGGATCGGTCGCGCCCATAACTTCACGGTTCTTCAGGATCGCGCCTTCGCCTTCCAGCACCTGCACCACGACCGGCTCGGACGCCATGTAGGCCACCAGCTCGCCATAGAAGCCACGCTCCTTGTGCTCGGCATAGAACGCGCCAGCCTGGTCCGTGGTCAGATGGATGCGCTTGGAGGCGACGACGCGCAGTCCTGCATCTTCGAACTTGGCAACGATCTTGCCGGTCAGGTTGCGTTTGGTCGCATCGGGCTTGATGATCGACAGGGTACGTTCAATGGCCATCGGGCTCTCCATGGGGTTGCGGTATTCCGCGGGAATGAGACGCGCGGCAGCTATCATGCGCGCGCAGCTTTGAAAAGGTGCAGCGGCATTGACCTTGCCGTCCGCTTCGGGCACTTCGCCCTCCATGCTCATGATCGAAGACATCACCTACAACGTCGAAGGCCGCCCCTTGTTCGAGGGCGCGACCGCGACCATTCCAACCGGACACAAGGTTGGCCTCGTCGGCCGCAACGGAGCCGGAAAGACCACGCTTTTCCGCCTGATACGCGGCGAGCTTGCGCTTGAAGGTGGTACGATCACCCTGCCCCAGCGTGCCCGGATTGGCGGCGTGGCACAGGAAGTTCCCTCGTCCGAAACCTCGCTTCTCGACACGGTCCTTGCCGCCGACACCGAACGCGCAAGCCTGATGGCCGAGGCCGAGACAGCCCACGACGCGCACCGCATCGCCGAGATTCAGGCCCGGCTCACCGACATCGACGCCTGGTCCGCCGAGGGCCGCGCTTCCAGCATTCTCAAGGGCTTGGGCTTCGATCCTGAACAACAACTGATGCCCTGCTCCGCCTTCTCGGGCGGCTGGCGGATGCGGGTGGCGCTGGCGGGCGTCCTCTTCGCCCAACCTGACTATCTCCTCCTCGACGAACCGACCAACTACCTTGATCTTGAGGGCGCCCTCTGGCTGGAAAGCTACCTCCAGAAGTATCCCCACACGGTTCTCATCATCTCCCACGACCGCGGCCTTCTGAACCGCGCCGTCCAGGGCATCCTGCATCTCGACAACCGCAAACTCACCTACTGGCAAGGCGGCTATGACCAGTTCGCCCGCCAGATGGCCGAACGCCGCGCTGTCCTGCAGGCCGAAGCAAAGAAGGTCGAGGCGCGGCGCGCCCACCTGCAGTCGTTCGTCGACCGCTTCAAGGCCAAGGCATCCAAGGCGGTGCAGGCCCAGTCCCGCGTCAAGATGCTGGAGAAGCTGACCCCAATCACCGCGCCCGAGGATGCCAAGAAGGTTGTCTTCACCTTCCCCGCGCCCGAAGAACTCGCGCCCCCAATCATCAACCTGGACAATGCTGCGGTCGGCTACGGCGGCCCGCTGGTGCTGAAGAAACTGAACCTGCGCATCGACCAGGACGACCGTATTGCCCTTCTGGGTCGCAACGGAGAGGGAAAATCCACGCTTTCCAAGCTTCTGGCAGGCAAACTTCAACCGGCCGAGGGGAAGTTCTCGCGCTCCTCCAAGCTGCGCATCGGCTATTTCGCCCAGCATCAGGTTGATGAGCTGCACATCGACGAAACGCCGCTTCAGCACATCCAGCGTCTGCGCCCGGCCGAGATGCAACCCAAGCTGCGGGCCCGTCTTGCCGGCTTCGGGCTGATGGCCGATCAGGCCGATACCGTCGTCGGTCGCCTCTCTGGCGGGCAGAAGGCGCGGCTCTCGCTCCTCCTCGCCACCATCGACGCGCCGCATCTGTTGATCCTCGACGAACCGACCAACCACCTCGACATCGAATCCCGTGAGGCGCTGGTCGATGCGCTGACCGAATACTCCGGCGCAGTTATCCTTGTGTCGCACGATATGCACCTTCTGGGCCTCGTCGCTGACCGGCTCTGGCTGGTCAAGGGCGGCGCGGTCACACCCTATACCGAAGATCTCGAAGCCTATCGTCGCCAGCTGCTGGCGGGCGAGGACGATGTGAAGGTCGCCCCGCAACCCGTTGTGAAGAAAGTGAAAGCCAGCCGGGATGAGATTCTGGTACTGAAGGCCGAGGTCCGCAAATGCGAGGATCGGCTGGCCAAGCTGAACGACATGCGCGACAAACTGGCCAAGAAACTCGCCGACCCAGAGCTTTACGAAGACGCCCGCAAGGGCGAACTGGCGACCTGGAACGCGAAATACGCCGAGGTCATGCAGGCGCTCGACAAGGCCGAGGCGCTCTGGCTGGACGCGCAGGAAAGGCTGGAAGCAGCCGCGTGAGGTGACTTGTGCCGATGCCATGGACCTACCGTCAGGCAACCCGGGAGTGGCAAGCTTTTCTGTCAGATGCCCGGATGGCCATGGAGTTGACCTCGGACAATGCGACTTTCACAGCGGTCGAGGGCGTGCTGCGTGCCTTCCGTCGTCGACTGACTCCACAGCAAGCCATTGACTTCGCCCAAGTTCTGCCTTCCGTCCTTCGCGCCCTCTTTGTAGCCAACTGGCACCTCGACGAAGTACCCCTGCCCCCGGGCACGCGATCTGACTGGACCGCTGAAGCCATGGCCCTGCGGCCGCACCACAACCTGACGCCCCCGAACTGCGTGGCGGCCACCGCTTTGGCGCTGCGGAAATCAGTCTTGCGCGAAGATCTTGACCGCGTCCTCGCCACCCTTCCCCCATTCGCGATCGAGTTCTGGTCGACCCCCGGCACCGATCCGGCGACGCTGGGACCCCGGATCGTCTAAGGTTCTGCTTCCCAAATGCCAGACCGCCGCCTAGCCTGCCGGAAACCTGGGGGACCGATGCCCGAGACCGCCTTCCTGATCACCGCCTTCGCCACGCTTTTCGTGGTGATCGACCCGCCGGGCCTCGTCCCCCTGTTCATCGCCCTGACCCGCGGTATGGGCCCCGAGAAGCGCCGGGCGATGGCGCGGCGCGCCTGTATCATTGCAGCCTGCCTCTTGCTCCTGTTCGGACTGGCTGGCGAGGTGATCCTGACCTTCATCGGCATCTCGATGCCCGCCTTCCGCATCGCGGGCGGGATCCTGCTGTTTCTCACGGCACTCGACATGCTGTTCGAACGCCGCACTCAGCGGCGCGAGGGTCAACAGGCCGAACCGGACCACGACCCGTCGGTCTTCCCGCTGGCGACACCTCTTATCGCGGGCCCGGGGGCGATCGCGACGATGATCCTCCTGGTCGGTCAGGCCGGGCCGGACTGGACCAGCACGATCTGGGTCCTTGGTCTTCTGATCCTGATGATGGCCGTGACCTATGCGTTCCTTCTCGCCTCGCCACCGCTGGAGCGGCTGCTGGGTCGGACCGGGGTGATCGTCATCACCCGGCTTCTGGGGATGCTGCTGGCGGCCTTGTCCGTGCAGTTCGTGATCGACGGAGTGCGGGGAACCGGGCTGATTGGCTGATCTTTCCATCGAAGCCCCCTACCCCCATATCTGCGCAAAGCGGAGGACGTGATGGACGGCGACACCCTGGCCCGTGTGGGCTATCTGGCGATCATACTGGTGGCGCTCGGCGGCTGGGTGGTCGTCGAATTCCGGCACCGGATGGGACAGGCCCTGCGAATGGCGCTGGCCTGGGGGCTGATCTTCGTGGGCGTGATGGCCGGGTTCGGGCTGTGGAGCGATATCCGGCAGGACATCCTGCCGATCCAGGAGATTGCGGCCGATGGCGCGGTTGAAGTGCCGCGGGCCGAGGACGGGCACTACTATCTGACCCTGATGATCAACGGGACCGCCGTGCCGTTCATGGTCGACACCGGGGCTTCGGGCATGGTGCTGGCCGGGACGGATGCGACGCGGCTGGGAATCGACCCCGAAAGCCTGCGATATCTGGGCGAGGCCAGCACTGCGAACGGGGTGGTCCGGACCGCCCGGGTGACGCTGCCGCTGGTCGAACTCGGGCCGTTCCGGAACGAGTCGTTCCAGGCATTCGTGACCGAGGGGGACCTGGACCAGTCGCTTCTGGGGATGTCCTACCTGGGTCAGTTCCGGATGGAATTCGACGGCGGGAAACTGATCCTGCGGCAGTGATGTCCACGCAGGACAGAGGCCTATCGTCCTACGGAATCAATGATTTGCCCGTGGACGTTAACCTTTGGTCAACCCTGAGCGAACCACCCTCTGCGGGCCCCACCGTCAGCTCAGCAACCCCTGCACCGTGGTCGTAAGGTCATTCAGCGAGAAGGGTTTCGGCAGGAAGACCGAATTCGGCACCCGCGCCTGATCTTCGGCAAGCCCATCCTCGGCATAGCCCGACATGAAGACGACCTTCACCCCCGGCCGGTCAAGATGCGCACGCCGCACCCAGGCCGGACCGTCCATCCCCGGCATCACCACATCGGTCACGAAAAGATCGATGTGCAAGGTCCTGTCCTCCAACCGCGCCAGCGCCTCTTCGGCATTGGCCGCTTCAAGAACCGTGTAACCGCGCAAGGTGAGGGCCCGGCTGGCAAAGGCACGGACCGACGCCTCATCCTCGACCAGAAGGATGACCCCTTCACCCTTTCGGGCCGCGACACGGCGCTGCTCGACTGGCTGGGCGTCCTGCGCTTCTCCGTCATAGACCGGGAAGTAAAGCGAGAAGGTCGTGCCCTGCCCCACAACCGAATCGACGAAGATGAAGCCGCCCGACTGCTTGACGATGCCATAGGCCATCGAAAGCCCAAGTCCGGTCCCCTCACCGATCCGTTTGGTCGTGAAGAAGGGTTCGAAAATCTGACGCAACTGGTGTTCCGGGATGCCGATGCCGTGATCGACCACCCGGATCACCGTGTAATCCCCGGCCGGCACCGTAGCGCGGTCGCGCATCAGGTCCTCGGCCAGCGTGACCTTTTCGGTCTCGATCCGGATGCTGCCGCCGTTCGGCATCGCGTCCCGCGCATTGACGACCAGATTGATCAGCACCTGTTCGATCTGCCGTTTGTCGGCGCGGATGCGGCCAAGCGGTCGGCCGCTTTCGCGCCCAAGGTGGCCCAGCGACAGTTCCACCTTGTCGACCATCAGCCGGTTCAGAAGGTGGATGAGGTCGGCGAGCACATCCTCAAGATCCAGAACCTCGGGGTTCAGCGTCTGCTTGCGAGAAAAGGCCAGAAGCTGTCCGACAAGCGAGGCCGCACGGTTCGCGTTCTGCCGGATCTGTTCAAGGTCGGCGAAATCCGAATCCTCGCGGCCATGGCGCAAGAGAAGAAGGTCGCAGTGGCCGGAAATCGCGGTCAGAAGATTGTTGAAGTCATGGGCAATACCGCCCGCAAGTTGCCCGATTGCCTGCATTTTCTGGCTTTGCACGAACTGCGCTTCCAGCGTCTTCAGCCGGGTCGCATCGTTCAGGATCGCCAAGGCGCCAAGGCGGCCGTTTTCGACGTAACGGCGGAGGGTGATCTGCAGGAAACGCTCTTCCTCGCCCCGGACCCGCAGAACCTCGGACCCGCCGGGGTGGCGTCCGGCCGTCACATCGGCCAGCCATTCTGACACCGGTCGGCCCAGGCCTTCAAAGAGGTCATGGAACATTGCCGCCCGGGTTTCGCCGTTCCACATCAGCTCGCGCGCGGCAAGGTTTGCGGCCCGCATCACCCCATCCGGCCCGAAGGTCATGATTGCAACCGGCACGTCTTCCAGATCGGTCCCGACGGCAACGACCGGCGCGCGCTCGGGCGCGGCCGCCACGGCAGGGCCTTGAGACAGGGACAAATCCTCGGCCCGCCAGAAGTAGCGGTCGGTATCAGCGCGGTGAACCGTCAGACGCAGGACCGAACCCCTGCCTGCCAGATCCTCACGCGCGGCCCCTGCCGCTTCGGCGGATTTCTGCAGCCGTTGCAGCAATTCGCCCGGAGCCAGACTCAGCTGGCCAAGAGCGTCCTGCAGCGACCGCGCATCCGGCCCAAACCGGTTTTCCGCCGCCTGATTGCGCAGGATCAGGTGACCGGCGGCATCAGTGATGAAGCAGGATGCCGGATCATCGGCCATCAGCCGGAACGCACGCAGGGTCTCGCGGTCCGCCTGCCCTTCAGCAAACCAGTCGCGAGCCGCAAGCGCCAGGGCAAGGGCGACAAGGACCAGCCCAAGAAAGGGTAGCACCGGTCCGCTCTCGCGCCAGAACGCCACCCAAAGTGCTGCCAGGACCAGCCCGGTCGCACCGACAGCAAAGAGAACGCCCTTATTCATAGGGCCCGAAATGTCTACGCCTGCCAATATATACCCTGTCCCAATCCCGCTACCGACCAAGCTGCAACAGACAATCGCCTTAAGGAGTTAAACTATCATTAACCGTCTTATGAGGCACGTCTAGGTTGCGAAAGGAAACTCAGTTTCCTCGAAAGAGTGCAAGATAGAAGCCGTCGCCGCCCTGAAGCGGGGTAAAGGTCAACTCACGGTCCAGATGCCAGCCCGGATGCCGGTCCAGAAAAGCCCGAGCCTGCGCCCCATTTTCGCGCGCCAGAAACGAGCAGGTCGCATAGGCGAGCACCCCGCCCCGGCTCAGCATCGGGGCAACGCGATCCAGGATGGAAGTCTGGGTTTGTTCAATTTCTGCAAGGGTTTCCGGTCTGATCTTCCATTTGCCTTCCGGATCGCGCCGCCAGCTGCCCGAGCCTGAACAGGGTGCATCGACCAGGATCAGGTCATAGGGTGCTGCGGTTTCGGGACGGTCAATCAGGGTGACTTTAACCCCGGCCCGGCGTGCCCGTTCCGGCAGGTCGGCCATGCGCCGCGGGTTGGCATCATGGGCATAAAGCCGTAGGTCAGTCCGGGCCGCCATGGCCAGCGTCTTGCCGCCGCCACCAGCGCAGTGGTCAAGCACCTTCATACCATCCGCCAGCGGCAGGGCTTCGACCACGGCTTGGGATGAGGCATCCTGAAGCTCGACCATCCCGGTCAGATAGGCCTGCGACGTCTGGATTTTGCGGGCGTTTTCCGTCACTTCCAGCGCCGTAGATGCCAGAGGATGGGATCGGGCGACAATACCCTCCCCGGCCAGCGCCGCGATTGCTTGAGGCAGGTCGGCCTTGCCAAGGTTGACCCGCAGAAAGACCGGAGCCCGGCTGCGCAGGGCATCTGCTACCGCCGCAAAGTCCGCACCCAGACTGTCGCGCAGCTCGGGCACCAGCCAGTCGGGCAGATCCAGCGTCTCATCCGCGTCGGGATCGCGGCCCTGGTCGTCCGGGCCGGGCTGCGGTGGCGCGTGGCCCTCGCCGGAAAACAGCACTTCCTGAGCTGCGGCACGCGCCAGACCCAGGATCAGCCCGCGTCCGGTAAGCCCTCCGCCAAGCGCCGCCGCCGAGGACCGTCGCCGCAGCGCATCGAACACAAGATCGCGCACGGCAGCCCGGTCGCCAGACCCGGCAAAGCGGCTGGCGCGACCCCAGTTGGTCAGTGCCTTCTCGGCAGGCTCTCCGCCCAGCACGCGATCGAGGACCGTGATCGCTGCCGCAGCACGGGCGCCCGGCGTCACGTCACATTACCCGGTAGTTCGGGCTTTCGCGGGTGATCTGCACGTCATGGACATGGGATTCCTTCAGCCCGGCCCCGGTGATCCGGACGAACTGGCACTTCGTCCGCATTTCGGCGACCGTCGCGCAGCCGGTATACCCCATCGCCGCGCGCAGGCCGCCGACCATCTGGTGAATGACCGCCGCCGCGCTGCCCTTGTAGGGCACCTGGCCCTCGATTCCTTCCGGCACCAGCTTGTCACTGGCCGCGTCCTTCTGGAAATAGCGGTCGGCCGACCCCCGCGCCATCGCTCCAAGGCTGCCCATCCCGCGATAAGCCTTGAACGACCGCCCGTTCCACAGGATCACCTCGCCGGGGGATTCGTCCGTCCCCGCAATCGCCGACCCGACCATCGCGCAGGACGCCCCCGCCGCAATCGCCTTGGCGAAATCGCCGGAATACTTGATGCCACCGTCGGCGATGACCGGGATATCGCCTGCCGCCCGCGCCGAATCCATGATCGCCGTCAGTTGAGGCACGCCAACCCCGGCCACGATCCGGGTCGTGCAGATGCTGCCGGGTCCGATCCCGACCTTCACCGCATCTGCGCCGGCCCCGATCAGGGCCCGCGTCGCCTCGCCCGTGGCGACGTTTCCGGCGATCACCTGCACCCGGTTCGACAGCTTCTTGATCCGCTCCACCGCGCGCGCAACGCCTTCGGAATGGCCATGCGCCGTGTCGATCACCACCAGATCCACGCCCGCATCGATCAGCGCTTGGCTCCGATCAAACCCAGCATCGCCCACTGTCGAGGCCGCCGCGACCCGCAGCCGCCCCATCTCGTCCTTGCAGGCATGGGGGTTCAGGACCGACTTTTCGGTGTCCTTCAAGGTCAGAAGCCCCGTCAGCTTCCCCTGCCCGTCCGTCACCAGAAGCTTCTCGATCCGCCGCGCCTTCATGAGGGAAATCGCCTCGGCCCGGTCCACCGGCTCGCGCAGGACCGCGAGGTTCTCAGAACTCATCATGGCGCGGACCGGGGTTCGGTCGTCGCTCGCAAACCGCATGTCCCGGTTGGTCACGATGCCGACCACGCGACCGATCTCGTCCACCACCGGGAAGCCGGTGATCGAATAGCGCTCCATCAGCACCTTTGCGTCGGCCAGCGTCTGGTCGGGCGTCAAGGTGATCGGTTGGTAGACCACGCCGCTTTCGAACCGCTTCACCCGCCGCACTTCCCGCGCCTGCGCTTCCGGGTCGAGGTTCCGGTGGATCACCCCGATCCCCCCCGCCTGCGCCATCGCAATCGCCATGCGGCCTTCCGTGACTGTGTCCATCGCCGAGGACAGCAGCGGAATGTTCATCCGGATCGCTTTGGTGACGAAGGTCGCGGTGTCCGCATCGGACGGCAGGACGCTTGATGCCGCAGGCACCAGAAGCACGTCGTCAAAGGTGAGAGCCTCACGAATCTCCATGGGTTTTCCCTCCGGGAGCAAGCCTCGTTTGGCGGTTCCCCTTTTCACGGCGCTTTCGCCAATGCAAGGCCAAATCCGCCTCTTGCGGCGGCCGGCGGCCCATGCAGATTACCCGGGAAGCCAAAGGACTCCGCATGCGCGTCGCGATTGTCGAAAACACCCGGATCACCCACCACGGCCAGGTCGGCGTCGCGCTGCACGAAGCCGCCGCGCTGATCGACCTTTACAAACCTTGGTCAGGCCAGCCCCTGCCCCGCAGCGTGGATGCCGATGCCCTTGTCGTCTTTGGGGGCGAGCAGTCGGCGCGCGACGACCATACGCATCCGTACCTGCCCGATCTGGCCCGCCTGATGGCCGACTACACCGCGATGGATCGCCCGGTCCTTGGCATCTGCCTTGGCGCCCAGATCCTCGCCCGCGCTTACGGGGCCGACAACCATCTGGGCGTCGCTCCCGAGTTCGGCTGGGTCGAGGTCGGCCTGACCGAGGCGGGACGCGCGGACCCGATCCTGTCCGTCCTGCCTGACCAATTTCCGATCTTCCAGTGGCACACGGACACTTTCACCCTGCCTTCCGAGGCAACACTTCTAGCCGCCAATCCGACCGCGCAGAACCAGGCCTTCCGCATCGGCCGCGCCACCTATGGCACCCAGTTCCATCTTGAGGCGAGCCGATCTGTCGTGCGCGACTGGTCGCAGACCTTCCCCGAGTCGATAGAACGCATGCTGCCCGGTTGGGCCGACCGGCACCTCGACCTTGCCGCAACACAGGGGACTGAAGCCGACGCGCACGGCCTCGCCCTTGCCCGCGCCTGGGTGGCCCTGATCTAGGCTTCCGCCGCGTTGGTCTTGGCCGCCAGCCGTCCGCCCGGCCAAAGCTTCAGGATCCGCAGGGCGATCCACGGGATTGCCACCAGCCCCAGCGCCAACAGCGCCAGCCCTGCCCAGCCAAGTGCTGCGCCCTGCAGCATCAGCGCGGTCGACGCAGCCGCCAGCGGGAAGGTGAAAGCCCCCCACAGCGGTGAAAACCCCGCCGCCGTGATCCAGCGCATCGACGCAGCCAGCGCCAGCACGATCATTAGGGCCACCCAGGCAAGGATCATGGCCGGAAGGTCAAGCCCGGTCAGGCTGGCCGAAATCGACAAGAGGCTTGCCGGAGCGAGATGGATGGCTAGCATCGGGCGCAACGGCGCAGGCGGGATACGGCGCGACAGCTGCCACAGGCTCGCCGCCCAGATGGCGAGCGCCACCGGCAAGGTCGCATAGAACAGCATGCGCGCCAGATCCTCCTGCCCCGTCGCCACCGCAGCCGGGGCTGCGACAATGAAGCCGACAAAGGTCATATGCCACCCCGGGTTCACTGCGCGCCCCTCGGGCGGCAGCCTGACAAGGGTCAGGACCGTCAGTCCGACCAGCACGGCATGCAGGATCAGCATCGCGCCCATCAGCCACAATCCGGCAGTGGCGGAGAACAGCGCGAGGTGCGCTGCCGCCACCATTCCACCCAAAGTGCCCGCCGCCAGCGCCGAGCGCGAGGGCATGACTTTAAGATCATCATTTATCACACTGATACGACGTATCATTTTAACGCCGTATATACAGGCCGCGAACACCCAGAGCGGCAGCACAAGCCCCGAGGCGAGGTCGGCCAGTTCCGGGCCCAGGCCAAGCATCCTTGACCCGACCCGCAGCGCCATCGCCAGCCCCAGAAGCCCCAGGATGGGCGGAAAGATCGCGGGCGGCGTGTTGGCAAACAACGGCACCTGGCGCGGAGGAAACTCGGGCGGGGGATACATCTTCGGGCGGTGGCGGGCGGGGTCCTGGGCCATGACTTCCTCCGGTTCGCTGCCATCAGACCCGATGCGGCGATCAAGGTCCAGCGTCGTCATCGTCGCAGCGGAAAGCCTGCGCGTTTTGACCAGAGTACCGCGTCAGGCGATCCCGGCGCCCAAATCATCCCGAGATGTATATACACCCTCACCACGCTGACATGTATATACGTCCGTATATACATGTAAAAACTACGACGCAGTCTCAGACAGTTGCGGCAGACGCTTTAAGCCGATTCCGACCAGAGAACCGGAAACCAATCCTCGCGAAGTCGCTGGCCCGCCTGCATCCCATGCCCGGGAAACGGCGGTGACGTCGGGCCGGGGCGCTCCACATAGCGCGCATCATCCCCAACCAGACGCAGCGAGAACGCCCGCCGCCGGGTGGCAGCAAGGTTGCCCCGCGCACCGTGTAGGGTGCGGAAGTTGAAGGCCACTGCATCGCCGGGCTCCATCTCCCATTCCACGATCCGCATGCCTTCCGCCTCGGGGTCGGGGACGGCCATGTAGTCATCCTCGCCCGGATAGAAGTTGGTTTCGGACATCCAGCGCGTCGGCAGCACGTCCTTCGGCCACAGGTGGCTGCCCGCAACACAGCGCAGCGAGGCCTCGCGGACCGGGTCAAGCGGCGACCAGAAGCTGACGGTCTGGCGGCCTTCGACAAAGTAGTAGGGCCCGTCCGTGTGCCAGGGCGTCGGCTTTGCGGTGCCCGGCTCCTTGACCAGCACGTGATCGTGGAACAGCTGCACCCGCTCCGACTGCATCAGGCGCGCAGCGACTTCGGCCGCCGGTGATTGCCGGATCACGGCGGCGAATTCGGGGACCTTCGTCCAGTTGCAGTAGTCATCGAAGAACGAGCCCCTTTCACCGGGCTTCAGCGTCGCCATCTGCTGCGTCGGGTTGGCCATGTTCCGCGCGATCCCTGCGCGCAGCAT